>URXM01000008.1 GCA_900551855.1 uncultured Eubacteriales bacterium | reverse complement strand
TTCTCGTTGATACACGCTTCTCGCGGTGTCAACATGGGTATTTTACTATATTCCTTTCTCCTTTGTCAACACTTTTTTAAATATTTTTTCACTTTTTTCAAACTTTTTTTGACTTTTTTCTAATTCTTTCTCACAACGCTCCCTAGTGTATCATGGCTTCGCATTGTTTTTAACCAATTTCAACCACAATTTCGTCCTTAGCAAGCATCTTCTAATCATAAAAACCAACAAAAAAAACACCAATTACGGTGTCTTTAAAATATAGGCTTTCCATCAATTTTCGATAGAATTCTATTCCCTCTTTCATCAACTTCAAATGTGTATCTGTTTTTATTTTGTTTATATTCTTCAATGTCTTGCTTGGTTCTTTCTGTAATATCTTTCTCCAACTCTGCAAACTCTTCGTCATTCAAACTTATAGGCACACCCTCAAGCAGACAATAATGTTCGATATAGCTTTTTATTGCTTTTGGTGTAGCCTTATCTGTTAATTTTGATGTGCATTTTCTTGGATCAATATAATACCATCCTTTATCTTTTGTGTAATATGCTGGTTTATCAAACATCATAATTTTATCCCCCTAATCGCTCATATAATTGCAACAAATGATTTTATGGATCATCTTCATCAAGTTCAACTTCACCACTCATTTTTGCTAGCCATTCTTCAGCCCAATTTTCTGTTTCTTTTTCAGTTGGTTTGCCATCAATAGCAATAAGTGTAGGACCACTACGCTCAATATTTTTTATAGTATATCTGTGTTTGTTTTTGATATATCTCTCAATATCTTTTTTAGTTCGAGAAAGCAACTCTTCAAAAGTTAATTTTGAATTTCGTTCATTTCTCCTTTCGTCTTCTAAATAACTCTCTAATGCTTTTTGCGTAGCCTTGTCAGTCAGCTTTGTTCTGTAATCTCTTGGATCAAAATAGTACCAATCTTTATTTGTCATATAATATGGCATATATCTAAAAGTCATCTTCACCTCCCTTAATCGCTCACATAATTGCAAAAAAGAGAATTTTGAAAATTCTCTTTTTTTATTTCTTTATCCTCTGCACTTTCTACTTCTTTTTCATCATCAGCATCTTTTTTTGCAAGTGTTTTGTTCTTTCTATATTCTTTAAAAATTCTGCAATCATCTGCAATAATGTCAACTATACATTTTACAACCAAAACGATTGTTGCGATAGAACTTGGAATAAACACGCCAAAACTGAAGAAGAATGGGTTTGCAATTATAAAGTAGCAAACAGAATAGAACACCTTGTCAGAAAACTTCATATTGTCCCAATCTCTGATCATAAAAAGGAAAGGAATGATCATCAAAGTCATGCAATAACCATTGCATACCCCTGGGAACAACAAATAAGATCCAACTGCCAAAGCGACAAATTCTTTATTTTTAGAAGACTTAAATGAAATAAATGGAAGCACAGCAGCACAAAGTAGCAAACCATATCTCAAAACAGTACTTAGCATTGAATGAATCAAACTCATATCAGCGCCACCAAAAATTGCTGAGAGACCTTCGCAGAACCAGAACACAACCGTTTCAATAGAGATGTTTGTTGTCCATTGAGTTGGTCCCAAAGAATCAATGAATCCAATCATACCATCCAAAGATTGAGAAGAAGTTCCATCTCCAGAAAATCCTCTAAAATTGCCCCACAAAACAGCAATGTTAGAGAAACCTCCTTCAATAAACAAGAAAGGAACGAATATCAAAATCAAAGCATAAGCCAAAGTTTTCAAAACTGCAAAGAGTTTTTCCCAGCCTTTTTCTTTGTAGATCAAATAGAAGATAATCAAAGCTGGATAAATTTTTGTACAAACAGCACCAGCAAGACAAGCATAAGAAACTTCTCTTTTCCATCTTGTTTCAGAGTTGTTTAAATAGAAGAACAATAAAGTCAATATACAAGTAGTAAGAGTGTTGTTAGCTCTTAAAAATTCAAAAAGAAGAGGGCCAAAGCAGAACAAAATCCCCAACAAAAATACAAGATTTTTGCCTTTCAACTTTGTAAATTTCGCAGCAACATACATTATAATCGCCAAGTTAATCAAATAGTAAATTACAAAACTTAAAATAAACAAAGGGTTTGCAGAAAGTTGTTCAAGAGTAATAGTTCCTGCAACATATTGTTTTAAAGGTCCAAGACAAATAAGAGCAAAAGGATAAAATACCAAAAATGAAAGTGGTGGATAAATACTTCTAAATCCATACTCACCAGTGTAAGGATTTGGACAAATAGCAAAAGACAAAGTTTCTGCAAAATCTGAGAAAGGAATGTTTCCAGTAAACACATACAAAATGTTTTTATCGACATTTGGAGCAACACACCCCAAAACGATACCAACAATTATCCAAATGCCAAAGCCCACCATACTAGCGATAAAGAAAATTTTTAAAAACAAACTTAAATCAAATTTCTTTTGAGACTTAACACCTTCCATAAACACTTACTTCCCTTTAAATATCACATTTTTATAATAACAGGTAAAAATTTTATCTGTCAAATAAATAACAATAATAATTAAATCAATATAAACAATTTCTTATAATGCTTTAACTAAACCTTACTTTACCAAATTTGGATATTTTTTCTTGATTTCGTTAAGACAGAATTCCACACTTTGATCAAGGCTCTGATTTGTTGTGTCAATAATGATTGAATCTGGCAAAAGTTTAATCGCCCCGTGTTCTCTGTGAACATCTTTATAATCTCTTTCTCTCAATTCTTTCAAAACATCTTCAAAGTTAACATCATTCCCCAAAGCTTTTTGTTGTTCATATCTTCTTTCAGCTCTGACATTTTCATCAGCTGTGCAGAAAAATTTGAAATCAGCATTAGGCAAAACATAACTTCCAATATCTCTACCTTCCATAACAGTGTTGTTATGTTTAGCAAAATCTCTTTGCAAAGCCAAAACTTTGTTTCTTATGCAAGTAAATGGAGAAATTTTTGCTGACAGTGCACTTGTTCTTTCTGTTCTAAGGAATGGAGTGTAATCAATTCCGTTTACAAAAACATGTTCTGTTCCATCAATAAACTCAATCTTTACATTGATTTGTTTTGCAAAATTGCAAATATATTCATCAGAAATTTTGTTTACATCATAGTGCATATAAACAAATGCACAAGCAATGCCACGATAGATTGCCCCCGTGTCAAAAATTCTAAAACCAAGTCTTTTTGCCAAAGCTTTTGTTATGGTGCTTTTTCCACTGCAAACATAACCATCAATAGAAATGTTTATTTTTTTAGTTTCGTTTATTTTCCCATTTATAATAGCAAGACAATAACCGACAGTTTCATCAAAAGACATATCAGAGTTGTCAACAATAACGCTGTCTTCTGTTGGCATCAAAGGTGCGACATCACGACTGCTGTCTCTTAAATCTCTTTCTCTCAAATCTTTCAAGACTTCTTCATAAGTGACTTTTGCACCCTTTGCAATCAATTCATCAAATCTTCTTTTTGCTCTGACATTTTCATCAGCTGTCAAAAAAATCTTGACATCAGCTCTAGGCATAACAACTGTTCCGATATCTCTGCCTTCCATTATGCAGTCATATTCACGAGCAAATTTCTTTGCGATTTGCAAATATCTTTCACGAACTTTTGGAAAAACTGAAATTTTTGAAGCGAGTTGACTCACCTTTTCTGTCCTTATAAAACTTGTGACATCAGAATCATTTACATAAACATGTTGAACATTGTCAATAAACTTAACCTTCACATCGACATCATTTAAAAATGAAGTAATGTTTTCATCATTCATTTCTCTATATCCAGCCAAATCAAAAGCGTAACCCAATCCCCTAAAAATAGCTCCTGTATCAAGGATTTTGAAATTTTCACCCAATTTAACGGCAAGTGCTTTTGCCAAAGTTGATTTTCCACTACCAGTGAAACCATCAATAGCAATGTTTATCATATCTATCTCCTTAGAGATATTTTACACAAATGTTTTTAATAATCAAAATAAATTTGAAAAGAATTTTCTTTTATATAATCTTTTTTTGTATATAAGTTTATTAACAAAGTTATACAGCAAAAAGCAAATCTTTATATAAGTATAGCAATTTTCTGTTTTTTAAATTATGTAAAAAGTTTTTAAATTGAAAAGATAAATAAAAACAAAAAATAACTTAAAAAATTTATAAAATTTTCTTGACAAAACTATAAAATTATAATAAAATGGTTGAGCAAGCATTGATTACGGGGTGTGGCTCAGTTGGTAGAGCGCGCGGTTTGGGACCGTGAGGTCGGGGGTTCGAGACCCTCCACCCCGACCAGCAAACATGTGTTTGCAAAAGCAAGATTTTTGGGCCTTTAGCTCAGTTGGTTAGAGCAACCGGCTCATAACCGGTCGGTCCGCGGTTCGAGTCCGTGAAGGCCCACCAAAATTTTTTAGAAAAATTTGGTGATAATATTTGCAAAATAGCCTAAAAATATGATAGACTCAAAAAGTCTTGCTAGGACAAAAGACGACTTGGCTCGGTAGTTCAGTTGGTTAGAACGCTAGCCTGTCACGCTAGAGGTCGAGGGTTCGAGCCCCTTCCGAGTCGCCAATTATGCCCAGATAGCTCAGTCGGTAGAGCAAGGGACTGAAAATCCCTGTGTCGGTGGTTCGATTCCACCTTTGGGCACCAGGTGTGTAAGGTGAAAGAAATTTCACCTTTAAACACAAAAAAGGTTAATATATTTCGTATGCTGGCGTGGCTCAATGGTAGAGCAGCTGACTTGTAATCAGCAGGTTGAAGGTTCGATTCCTTTCGCCAGCTCCATTTTTATGAGGGATTTTTATAGGAATAAACCCCTCCCGTATGGGTAGGTTGCAGAGCGGCCAAATGCAACGGACTGTAAATCCGTCGACTATGTCTTCGATGGTTCGAATCCATCCCTGCCCACCAAAAGAGAATAAGAAAAAATAAGACTGTCAATTTTGACAGTCTTTTTATATTTTATGTAATTTTAAATCATAGTCCCCCAAAATATAATTTTATATAAAGACATCAGCATCTGCATAGTTTTTAACAAAAGTTAAATATCTTTTAGCGGTCTCCAAACTAATTGGTGCAAAATAGTGATAAGTTGTGCAGACATTAAATCCAAATTCTTTAACTAAAGCAAGGCTATGAACATGTCCAAACATGGTCAAGCAGTCTTTAGCATGATCTGTAGGCTTGTGTGTTAAATACACCTTTTGCCCCAATACTTTTTCATCAAGGTAAATCCCTTTTTGAATGACATCATCAAACCCAAGAGCAATCAAATTTTTCCTAAATTCTTCAAAATTTTTGCCATAATCTCTTTCTTCGTAATTCCCGCAAATCAGTTTAATCCTGCCATTTAGTTGTTTAACAAACTCATAATCACCAAAGTTCCCCAAGTGATAAACTATATCATTTGGCCCCACCTTGTTGTTCCAACGCTTAACCAACTCTTTGTTCATTTCATCGACAGTTTTAAAAGGCACTTCTTTATATCTATTTTTTTCTCATGCCCAAAATGAGTATCAGAAGTAAAGAATATATTTGGTTTAAGGTAATAATCTTTGTTGGAGTTTATTGCTCTTAAGAAATCACTCCAAACAAAAGAATGTTTAGGAATAGAAACAACATAATTGACTTTTCTATTTTCGTCCAACTTAACTTTTTTATCTTTACAAATAATATTTGCATCAATCAATTGAGTTTCAAACTTATTTTTATGAATTGGTCATCAATTTCATTTGCGACATCAGAATCAATCAAAACTTTAATTTTATTTTTCACAAAAACCTCTAAAATCAGTAAAAAGCATATTTCCTTATCTATAAGCAGACAAAAAAGCACAAATTCTTCACATAAAAATGTTATAACATAGCAATAAAAAAAAGGAAAACAAATTTAAGTTTTAACTAAAATGCTAAATCAATAAGCAACCTTTTCCAAACTCAAATCAACTTTCCAATTTTTTCTTTAAATTTTCCAAAATTTTATTTTCAAGTCTTGAGACTTGCACTTGCGAAACCCCCAACCTTTTAGCGATTTCACCTTGTGTTTTGTCGTAGAAATATCTCATAAGAATAATTTTCTTATCCCTGTCATCCAATTTGTTTATCATATCTTTCAAGGCGAATTTATCAACGAAGTTTTCATTTTCTTGCCCATCAAATCTGTCAATAACAGTCAAACCATCTTCATCTCCATCATCAAAAGGTGTATAGAGAGAAATAGGCATTTTAGAAGAGTCCATAGCAAGCACAACATCCTGCTCGCTTATTTTAAAGTGGTCAGCAATTTCAGAGATGGTTGGCTTCTTGCCATTTTCTACAAAAAAGACATCAACAAACTTGTTGATTTTTAGATTAAGCCCCTTAATAGCCCTAGAAACCTTAACAGCGCCATCATCTCTCATAAAGCGTTTGATTTCGCCCACAACCATTGGCACAACATATGTGGAAAATTTGACATTATACGAACAATCAAAATTGTTTATAGCCTTCAAAAAACCAAGACAACCAAGTTGAAACAAATCATCATTTTCAATGCCTTTATCCTTAAACCATCTAATCACACTTTTTATGAGCGGAGAATTTTCATTGATTAAAACTTCTTTAGCGTATTCATCACCAGATTGCGCTTTTTTAATAAGGTCAAGAGTCTCATCTTGCCCCAGCATATTAGCCCACCTTTTCGCAAGAAGAAGAGGCAATTTTTTTAGTCATCCTCACACTAGTTCCAAAGGAATTGCTGACAACTTGAACATCGTCCATAAAACTTTCCATAACAGTAAATCCCATACCAGAGCGTTCAGCAGAAGGTTTTGATGTGTAAAAAGGTTCTCTTGCCTTTTCAATATCTTTGATACCTACGCCTTTGTCAGAAACGGTAACAGTGACCATATCGTTTTCCAATTCACAGCGCAAAATAACATCACCCTTAACAGATGTTGGATAAGCGTGAACAACGCAATTTGTGACAGCTTCAGAAACAGCAGTTTTTATATCAGTAATTTCATCAACAGAAGGATTCAACTGCACGCAAAAAGAAGCGACACAAACACGAGCAAACCCCTCATTAACAGAAAGTGCTTTAAAAGTGACTTCCATAAAATTAGAATATTTCATAACAACTCCTTATCAAACAATTTTGGGCATAATGTCATAAAGCCCAGTAATCTTAAAAATTTTTTCAGCGTGAGCAGAAGGATTTGCAATATAAATCGGAATATCCTTATCCTTCATTTTTTTATATCTACCTATCAAAACACCAATCCCAGTAGAATCCATAAAATCAAGTTCTGACAAATCAATAACAATTTTCTTAAAATCTGGTTTGTCAAAAATTTCATCCAAAGTAATTCTTGTGTAAGTTGCAGAATGTTCATCTAGTTCCCCGCAAAGAAGAACATAAAGCACACCATTATGAACACGACTTTTTACTTGCATAACCACTCCTTTCGAAAAAATCTTAGCATAAGAAAAATGCATAAAAAAAAGAACAAATGTAAAATTTGCTCTAAATTTGTCAAAACAAAAATTTTCAAACAATAAACTTAAAAATCAAAATAATGAGGTATTATGCAAAGCATACTACACAATATATAGTGTATTATGCGATACACGCAACGAAATGAGGAAATGTAATAAAGTGCTATGAATTGTTTGTCTATAAAAACATTTTATGATATAATTGAGTTATAATATTTATATACAGATTTAACAATACGAGGACAAAATGGAAGACAAAAAGATAGACATTATCATAGACACCGACCCAGGCGTTGATGACGCCATTGCACTTTTGTATGCATTCAAAAGTGAATGCTTCAACATCAAACTCATATCATCTGCTGGCGGAAATGGACCAATAGAAAACATAACATCAAATGCAATACATATCACAGAGTTATTTAACGAGGAAATTCCAGTCGTTGAAGGCTCACCAACCCCTTTAGTTCGCCCTGCCAAATATGCAACAAATGCACAAGGGAAAAGTGGTTTAGGAGATTATTCTTACAACAAGAAAAAATTGAAACGTCACCCCGTTGAAGGAGAAGCCTGTGATGTTATTTATCAAACATTAAAATCTTCAAAAACAAAAACATCAATCATTTCAATAGGACCTATGACAAACCTTGCAAAAATGATTCAAAAATATCCGGACTGCAAAAAATATATAAAACAAATCATTTTTGAAAGCGGAACAAAAGAAAAGATATATGGAAAACCATACAAATCATTCAATGTTGGATACGATCCAGAAGCTGCAGAAGTTGTGTTCAAAAGTGGAATTAAATTAGTTATGGTTCCAATGGAACTTGGACATTTTGCATACCTTGACCACAATGATATTAAACGCTTTAAAAAAGCAAACAAAATTGGTAAAATTTACGCCAAAATGTTTAAAGGATATCATGATTATCATGTTGGCAAATTAGGTGCTGCTGTTCACGATGTTTGCACAATTTACTATCTCACCCACCCTGAATACATAAAGACAGAAAAAGCATTCATTGAAATCAAATACTATAAGACAAATACAGATGATTATGGCTATGTTGATATAGATTTCAACAAGAAGCCAAATGCCACTGTTTGCGTTGATTTAGACATAAATATGTTTAAATATGACCTTTTTGAAGCACTTGAAAAGTGTAGTAAAAATAAATAAATAAAAACAAGGAGAAAAAATGATAAAAATCCCAAAGAAAAAAGTTTATAAAAATGGAGCCACACTTATTTATAAGCACTTCAAAAGAAGACATTCTTCAGTAGTGGCTGGCTTTGTTTTCGGGAAAAACAGAGACAATTACCCAGAGCCAACTGCACACTTTTGCGAACATATGTTTTTTAAAGAAACACAAGACAAAAGCGTAGCACAACTCAAAGATGAAATGTTGAATGTTTTTTCTATGTATAACGGAAGAACCAATCTTTTTTATACAGAAATAGACTTTTGCCGTTCAAATAAGGCAATAGAACCTTGTTTTAAACTCGCAGCAGAGATGCTTTTAAACACAAAATACTCATCTAAAACAATCAAAACTGAAAAAGGTGTTATAAAGCAAGAATTAGTCAGAAAGCTTAACAATCCTGACGCTATATCTTATTATGCTTTTTCAAGATGTATCTACTCAAAATACAACCTAAATACAAATGTTTTAGGAAGTGAAGAAGAAATAGAACAAGTCAGTGCAAAATCTCTTAAAAAGTTTAAAGACGAAACTTTTATATCTCAAAACTTTGTTATCACGATAGAAGGCGGAATTTCATTCAACAAGGCTAAACATCTGGCAGAGAAGTATTTCATCAACAAACTTAAAAGCAACCCAGAATACCCTGTAGATCAGTCTATTACTTACCCCGTTGATAAACCAGGGAATCTAAATATAGAATACTTCCAATTCAACAAAGCAAACTGCAAAATCGGCATCAAATTGGATAAGGAAATAGAAAGCGTAGAAAATGACAATTATATTTCTATGCTTTGTAGCATTTGCAACAATTTAAATGGCAAATTGATGTCAAAATTGCGTGATAATGGCTTAGTTTACGGCGTTAGTATGTGGGCTGACTGTATCCCTGAAAATTATATGATTGGCATTGATTTTGGTTGTTCAAATGAAAATGTAAACAAAGTCATTGACAAAATTGGAGAATTATTTAGAGAATTAAAAACAACTAAAATCGATCAAAGTCTTATAGAAAGAAAGAAGGAAAACAAAAAATTAAACAAGGATGAAAATATAAGAAGACTTTATCCAAGCAATCTTTTTAGAAATTATCTATTTTATAAAGATGATATCTTCTCTAAAAAATTAAGAAAAGAAAGCAAAAAGATTTACGAAGATATCACATCAGATGATATACAAACCTTGTGTCAAAAAATCTTCAATAAGCCAGAAAACATATATATGTCAATTCTTACAAACGCTTCCCCTGAATCTTTTTATAATTATGAAGAAATCCAGAAGATTTTAACATCAAACACAAAACAAAATTTTCACAAAAAGCAAAAAACAGATAAACAAAACAAAAACAGAAATAAAAAAGAAAACAAAAACAAGTAAAACTATATAAATAAAAAAATACACTCAAACCGAGTGTATTTTTTTCTAAACACAAAATCAAATTAACAATTTATTTCTTAAATTACTTCAATTCTACAACAGCGCCAGCTTCTTTAAACTTAGCTTCAAATTCTTTAGCTTGAGCAGCAGCAACGTTTTCTTTAACCATTTTTGGTGCTCCGTCAACGATTGCTTTAGCTTCTGAAAGTCCAAGACCTGTAACTTCTCTAACAACTTTGATAACAGCGATTTTGTTAGCACCAACTTCTTTCAAGAAAAGATTGAATTCACTCTTTTCTTCTTCAGCTTGAGCAGCAGCGCCTGCAGCTGGAGCAGCAGCAACAGCAACTGGAGCAGCAGCACTAACACCAAATTCTTCTTCCAAAGCTTTAACAAGTTCTGAAACTTCAACGATAGTCAATTTTTTAATTTCTTCAACAATATTTTTAATATCAGCCATTTTAATATCTCCTTTTAAAAACTTTTAAGTTATGCGATTTTTTTATTTAAGTTGGAAAACCAAACTATTTTGTTGCAACCGCATTCAAAGCAACAACCAGCCCACGAGTTGGAGCTGAGAGAACTCTGCACAAACTTGCAGCAGTATTGTTCAAAGTTCCAAGAAGTTTTGCAATCAACTCTTCCTTTGATGGGAGTTTTGCAAGTGCTTCGATGTTTTGAGCATCAACGCTTACACCATTTAAAATTCCAAATTTGATAGCCATTTTCTTTGAATCTTTGATAAAGTCGCAAACGATTTTAGCTGGAGCAACTTCATCATTGTATCCAAGAGCAACAGCAGTAGTACCTTCAAAGTAATTTTCAGGACACTTAATACCAAGGTCAGAAAGTGCTTTCAACATCAAGCGATTTTTATAAACTTTGTAATCACAACCGTTTTGACGGAATTTTTTACGAAGAGCTGTATCTTCAGCAACGGTAATTCCACGGTAGTCTACAAATGCGATAGTTTTTGCTTTGGAGAACTTTTCTTTAATTTCTTCAACAACAAGTTTCTTAGCCTCTAAATTAGCACTCATATCCATACCTCCTTTTAATAAGATTTTGTGTTTAATAAGCATTAAAAAATCTCTGTAACCTCGGAAAAGCCACAGAGATAGAAAATTCAATCACCATACTTTTCCTCGGCAAGCACACCTAAAGTGTTTACGCAAAACGCACTTGCGGTCTTCGGAAGATTTTTAATACTTGCATATTATAACAATAAAGAAAAAGTTTGTCAACAAAAATAACAAAAATTTTCATTTATTTTTATAAAAAATAAGACTATGAATTTTACATAGTCTCATCTTCATTATTGTTTTTTAAATCAACCAAATCATCCCATGCATCATAGATAGCATAAGTATTTGCTTTAACTGTCACTTTAATAATCCCCTGTTCCAATTCATTCTGACCATTTCCATTTGGATCCTTTGGATAATTTACAATAACATAAACATTTGTTTGTTTCACACCACTTGTTTGACTTACCTCGAAATAAACATCTGTAAAATACAATTTCCCGCCAGAATATTTTCCTGACCATATCTTATTATCTCTAGAATAAATTTTAGAAGAATAAACCTTTCCATTTTGATATGTGAAAACATGTTCCTCTGCATATCTCAAACGAACATAATAAGTGTTATTTTGAATAAGTGATCCACCTGCACCAATTACAGTTGATGGAGGATCTAAAGTTTCTTCAATGCTGTAACTAAACAAACTACCACTAAAAATTGCAGAGATATATGGTTGACTGAAAGCCTTATCATAAACTTTCATAAATTCATTATATTCATCTTCGCCTTCAGAATAAGAAACACCATTAGAATTTCCTGGATAAAGTGCAACACTATCAAATCCATCAACCATGCATCTTGGTTTTAAACTTACAGGCACAGCTGCCAAAATAATGATTACCACTGCCAAAACAAAAGCAAATCCCATACCAACAATGGTAGCAATCTTTTTGTTTTGTTTTTTCTTTAAAAGTTTTTGAGTTTGAATTTTAGCATACAACTCATCATCAGAAAGTCCTTCATACTCAGACAAATCTTCTTGTTTTGATTTTTTCTTTTCTTTAGACTTCTTAACTTTTGGTTGTTTTTCGTCTTTCTTTTCTAAAGCTCCAGTGTTTGTGCTGTCTGTTTTGTTTTCTTCAGCATTCTCTACCTTTGCTTCTTTGTTTTGCACTTGAGCATTATCTTTTTCTTCCATTAGCCTTCCTCGTCATTTTTATTGTCTTTGTTTTCTTTATTTTCAGCATTTTCAACTGTTGTCTTTTTTGTTGTAGTTTTTCTAGTTGTTCTCTTCTTAGGTTCGCCTTCTACTTTTTTGTCTTGTTTTTTCTCAACAGTCTCTTTCTTCTCGATCTTGTTTTCTACTTTTGCAGGTTTTTCTTCAACTTTATTTAAAGATTTTTCAAACTCAACAAAATCTTTTTTCAAGTTATCAAGTTCTGCTTCAGTAATTATACCCATTTTTACAAGTTTTTCACCTTCAGAAATCTTTTTACGGAAGCTCTCAAGCTTATTATATTTTTCTTTTTCAGCTTTAATTTTTGCTTCTTTCTCTTTCTGCAATTTTTCTTTTTCTTCCATTATTTTAACGATTTCTTCAGTCTTCTTTCCTGCAAGAACCATATCAACTTCTTCTTTATATATAGTTTCTCTTGCCAACAAAAGTTTTGCCATTTCGTGTAAGATTTCAATATTTTCAGAAAGAACTTCTTTTGCTCTCTTATAGTTGTTATTCAAGATAGACATAATTTCATCATCAGCAATTCCTGCAAGTTTTTCAGAGAAATCATTTTTAGTTTGATAATCTCTTCCAATAAACACTTGAGTAGAATCTCCAAGTGACAAGAAACCAATCTTCTTGCTCATACCCCAGTCATAAACCATTGCCTTAGCAATTTTTGTTGCGTGTTGAATATCAGAAGAAGCACCACTTGTTATATCCTTAAAGATCAACTCTTCAGCGATACGCCCACCCATACTCATAGCAATTGTGTCATTAGCTTTGTTGAAAGACATAGTCATATCATCGTTTTCAGGACGGCTCATAGTATAGCCACCTGCATTTCCACGAGGTATGATAGAAACTTCTTGCACATCTTCGCAATATTTCATTTTCTTTGCAACAATAGTGTGTCCTGCTTCGTGATAAGCAGTAAGTTTTCTTTCTTTTTCAGTCAAAAGCCTACTCTTCTTTTGAGGCCCCATAATAACTTTGTTGATACCTTCAGTGATATCAGACATAATTATCTTTGGTCTTCCTGCTCTAGCAGCAAGAATAGCGGCTTCGTTTAACATATTTTCGATATCAGCACCAGTAAATCCAGTGGTGATTCTTGCCAAAACATTGAAATCAACAGATTCATCAAGAGGTTTGTTTCTTGCGTGAATTCTAAGAATACCCTCTCTTCCTTTAACATCAGGGATGTGAACATAGATTTGTCTGTCAAAACGACCTGGACGCATCAAAGCTGGGTCCAAAACATCACTTCTGTTTGTTGCAGCCAAAACAATAATACCTTCATTAGGTTCAAAACCATCCATTTCAACCAAAAGTTGGTTCAATGTCTGTTCTCTTTCATCGTTTCCGCCACCAAGACCTGCTCCTCTTTGACGACCAACAGCATCAATTTCATCAATGAAAACGATACATGGTTTGTTTTTCTTTGCTTGATCAAACAAATCACGAACTCTTGACGCACCAACGCCGACAAACATTTCAACAAAGTCAGAACCACTGATAGAGATGAAAGGAACTTTACTTTCTCCAGCAACAGCTCTTGCAAGCAAAGTCTTACCAGTTCCTGGTTGACCTACAAGCAAAACGCCCTTTGGAATTCTTGCTCCAAGATCGGTAAATTTTTTAGGATTTTTCAAAAATTCAACAATTTCTTGAAGTTCGGCCTTTTCTTCGTCCATGCCAGCGATATCAGAGAATCTAACCTTTGACATGGCATAAGATTTAACTTTAGTTTTGCCAAAGTTCATTGCACTACTGTTTGCACCTTTTACCATTCTAAACAACATCCAGAAGATAAAGATAGCAAAGCAAATATAAAGGATTGGCACCAAAATATCCCAGAAATTCAATCCAGCTGGAGCATAATCATATCTAACAGTTGTATCATTTGTTTCGATATAATTAACCAATTGAGCTTTGAAGTCTGAATCATACTTAAAGTAGAAATCAGAATAACTAGGAATTTGATTTTCTTTATATTTAGAATCTTCAACCAAAATATAACCAGTTCCATTCTTGAAGTAAATGAAACTTGCCTGTTGAGGACCTTCTTCACTTACATAAGTTCCTTTAACCATATCAAAGACTTCGCTTTGAGCGAGTTTTTGACCATTGTTTCCAAAATTAACAAACAAAAGCGAGAACAAAAGGACAACAACTAAAAGAACAATAATGTAAGATAGTTTAAAGCCTCCTTGTTTTTTTTCGTTCATATACACTCCTTATTTCACAAGTCGGTCCAAATTTATAATGTCTTTAGTATAACAAATTATATTCAGACCGATGCAACTAAATAATATCAATTTAGTTTGCACCAATTATTTTTGCAATAATTACTAGCATATTCTAACATAAAATAAAAAATAACACAACAAAACAAAAGCCTTTTATAAAAATTTTATGTCAAATCGCCCCTAAAAAATGCGAAAACTATTTTGACAAAACTTTGACACTCACTTTAAAAACTATATGATTAAGATAGTCATCTTTGTCTTCCAACGAGTTTAAAAACTTTTGAAAAGAAGATTTGTTTGAATTGTGCATAAAGGTGTAAAAATCAACAATGTCAGTTTGATTATCTCTCATAAATCTCAGTCCTTCCATAATTGAAGATCTGACTTTCTTTTCTATTTCATTGACAGCATCTTTTGTAATAACAAAAAACTCTACATTTTCTTCAATCATACCATTTTGATTTTCCACTTCAGTCAAAGATAAAGCCAATTCAATATCAATATTAAAAACAGGAACGCCATTTTGATAAACAACTTTCTTTCGCAAATTTTTGTTATATATTTCAAAGGTAAGATTTGCATTGTCAAAGTTTTCATCTGTAAAGTTTTCAATAATAATTGTCCCATTGTTGAAATTGTTTCTCAACAAATTTATATTCTCAATTTCTTCGCTTGAAATTTTCACTTTTTCTTTACCATCTTTCAAAATGACCGAATCTCCATTGTTTACTATTTTTTTACTTTGAGAAGAATCTTGTCCTCCACTGCTTTGCACATTTGTCTTTCCAGCACCTCCTGTTTCGGCATAACCTTCCGTTCCCTTTTCTTGCAATAATATCAAAGGTATTGTGCTAGTTTTCGTTGGACCTAACAGTCCTTTAAAAAATGTTTCTAGACTGGAATCTGAAGCATAAAGATATTGATTGTTGTAAGCGATAAGTTCGCTCACCTTAATAGAACTTTGACTATCCAATTTTTCTGCAACTTGCAAAAACTCTTTAGCAGAAGAGTCAGTGACAATCAATTTTGTGCTTGAAGACATATTTCGACTTCTTGAAAGATAATCCAAAAATTTTGTTATATCTTCTTTCAAAAGATTTTCATTGAGCACAATGAGTTTAACATGAGAAAGTCCCACCTCACGACCTATGTGCAGTCCAGCGTAGTCCATTGCTTCTGACACACTCTTCCCTTCTGCAGAAACAACTTTGTAAGTCTCTGTAAATGTTTGCTCCGCAATAGGTATAAAAGTCAAAAGAGAAATTTCAAATTTGTCATCTTCGTTTTCTGCGTTATCTATACCAATGGCCGTCACAATAGCATAACGATTGACCTCTGCAGTCATCCCCAAAGCACCAAATCCATAGACAACAACAATCAAAATAAAGACAAAAATCATAGGAGTTTTATAAATGTTTTTCAAATATTCTTTCATTTTCAATATCTCCTCTTTTTCCTATGGTTCATACAGAACAAACAAACGCACAAAATTGGAATAATAACAAAAGGCAAAGTTGAAAAATAAGGCAAAATATTCTCGCCAAAGACAATAGCCTTTTCAAGATTTAGGACTAAAAAATTTATAAGAATTAAAAACAAAAAATTGAATGTTAAAACAGAATATATCTCATCAATTTTATCAAAAATCACATTAAAAGATGCCATAAAAAGTTTTAAATAAATAGCCAAATGAAAATAAGTATAAATAATTATCAAAATCATAGAAATTATATCTATTCTTCCCAGTCCACCATACTCTTTGACATAACTCATAATCTCAAAAATGGCATACGGATGCATAAAAGATGTATAAGTGTAAGAAAAAACAAACACGACAGTGACAACAGCAACAATAATCATAGCAACCGTAGCAAAAGAAAATAGAACCTTCCATTGACCTTTTTTGATTTGAATTTTATCCATAAAAACAAACAAAAACAAAACATCACCAAATGACGAACTATGTTTTAAAGCAGTAAAAATCACATCAGAAAAAGAGGATTCAAAAAATAATGGAGTGTTGTTGATTCCAAAAAAACCAACAACAATGCAAAACAATGTCACCACCAAAATAATTGGAAAAAATAGCTGTGCAGTTCTCCCCATAACCCTCAAACCCGAGATAGCAAGATGGTTTATGACAGGCAAAAAACAAAACAAAAACAAAATGTTGTCAGCATCTTTATATATCAAATTTCTAAAGAAAATATAAGTCACATTGTATAACAAAACAGCTTTGCAAAGAAAATATACCATTATGAGAAGAAATATAAAGTTGGAAACAATTTTACCAAAGTGCATTTTCAAAATTTCAGCAAAAGATTGGGTAGGATATTTAGTTTTAATTTTATAAAAAAGGAACAATAGCCCAATTTCAACGAGAAACAAAATGATAGGCACGAAAAAAGCTTCTGTCTTCGCCCCATCATACAGCAAAGACGGTAAAATCAAGATTTTATTGGCAAAAAGAAGAATAAACAAAAGAATTCCAATTTGCCACACATTGACACTTCTATCTCTTACTATCATTCATTCTGTCCTTGTTTGAATTATTAAAAAATTTAGGTCTCTTTTTCATATCACTCAACGGCACTTTCAAAATTCCGTCTTTGTTGTCAGACAAAATAAACGGAGAAAATGGAGCCAAATATGGTGCACCATAGTTTTCTATAGAATTTGCATAAGCCAAAAAATAAATTGTTCCACCAATAAGACCAAGCAAACCAAGAGATGCTCCAATCATAAGAAAAATAAACTGCAAAACATTTATTTGAGCTGACTGCTCAGGGATTGTGTAAAGAGCGATTTTTGCTATTGCAACAACGATAACAGAAGGAGGAGAAATGAGTCCAGCCTTTACCCCCGTATCTCCCAAAATCAAAGCACCAACAATAGAAGTTGCAAGTCCCAAATAACTAGGAAGTCTCAAACTAACTTCATATAAAATTTGAAACAGCAAAGAAATAAACAAAATTTCTATAAATGGCGTAAATGGCACCTGTTGAGTGGCATCAGCAATAGTTATCAAATATTTTATTGGTAAAACATTATAATGAAAAAGTTGCAAAGCAATGTAAGTACCTGGTCCAATCACTGCGATAAGCAATCCAATAAGCCTTATCACTCTCAAAAAGCCAGAATAAATATAGTTTGTATAATAATCATTGCTGTTTTGCAAATCTTCCAAAAATACAAAAGGAATAGTCAAAACAATCGGTGAATTGTCAACCATAACAGCAACTCTTCCTTCCAACATTTTCGCCGCAACAATATCCGGCTTTTCAGAATTCCCAATTTGTTTCAACAAAGAATTTGGTCTGTTTGAAAGCAAAGATAAAAGATAATAAGAATCAACAATACCGTCAATTTTGATTTTAGACAATTTGTATTTTATCTCTTTAACGATCTTATGATCAACAATGTTATCAAGATATGTCAAAACAATTTGAGTTTGCGTTTCCTGTCCAACCACCACCTGCTCAAAAACCAAATCTTCGGTGTAAAATCTTCTTCTGATCAAAGTTATGTTTGTTTTAATATCTTCCGTAAACCCCTCTCTTGGTCCCATAATTACAGGAGAAGTTGGAGGTTCTGATGGAGTTCTCATATTAAACTTCATAATATCAATTGCCAAAAATTTTTCACTATTTGACAGAAAAACAACAACTGACCCTTTCAAAATTTTTGATATAATTTCATTTTTTTCAACAACAGCAACATCATTACATTTTATAATTTGCGACAATTTGTCAAAAGTCAACTCTCCTTGAAATAGAAAAATAGGATCATAAACAGCAGTCGAAAAAATCAAATTGTCAGTCATACTCTTAAGATAGACAATGCCGACCTCAACGCCATTTTTGACAAACATTCTGCTTGCAACATCAATAGAATTATGCAATCTGCTTTTCAACAATTTAATTTCTTTGTTTGTGTCCACTTGCACCCTCTTTTTTGCTAGTATAATCAAAAAAACAAAAAATATATAAAACATAAACATCAAAAAAAGAGCAAACACAATCCGTTTGCTCCGTATATTGTAAAATATCTAAATTTGCCATCTAAAAATTTGTTAACTCAATTCAACAAAATCACTTTCCAAAACATAACCACTTGCCAAGGACTTGATTTGAACTACTGACTTTTCAAAATCAATTTGTCCAAACAAAAAGCTTGAATTTTCAAAAGTATAATAATACAAATTGTCGTCTTCAGAGAAATCAGAAACTTTCAAAGTCCCTTTCAAAGTCCCGTCAACATAGATTTCAAAAACATCAACTTTTTCTGTTGAAGAAACACTCAAAACACCACTTTCTCTAGAAACATTGTTGATAACATTTTTTCTAGAGATTGCTATCTCAACTCCATCTCCAGCATAAGATTGAGAGATGTAGTCGTTTGAAGATTGTCCAAAAATATAAACAGTATATTTCCCCACTTCAACATCATCAACCAAGACAGAATTAGTCAAACTAGTTCTTTCAACAACCTGTCCTTGATCATCAACAAATTTAATCACATAGCTGTCAGCGAGATAGACACTGCCCCAACTCAAAGTTTCAGTATCTGCTTTGTAATTTACAGTTTGATAATCTACAGAATCAAGAGCCCAAGATGGTTGCCAAATCAAAGTCTCAGAGAAATCACTATTTCCTGCCCCATTTTCTGTTGTATAGCAAGCAGAAAAACGATAACTTTGACCTGCAATGATGTCAAGTTTACTCTCGTTTAAGTTAAGCGTATTTATATCACTGTCAACAACATCAATAACAACATAATCATCATCTAAAAATTGTTCAAGTTTAAATTGATAGCCATAATTTGCATTATATTTTGTCACCAAATAATAATCATCGTCAATTTTTTCTACTTGCAAAGAATCTGGCACTTCAGTGATGATTTTATTGCCCAAAAACACAAAATAAAAGCCTACGATTATAGCAATAATCGCCAAACAAATAGAAATATAGGTTATCCATTGTTTCTTTCTCATATAGATATTATACCTATAATTAGTATAATTTGCAATTTATTTAACTATTTTAATAAAAAAAGAAAAATTATTTTAAAACTCATATTGACAAACATAGGCAAACATGATAGAATATAAACAGAATTTGGAGGTAGATATGGTTTTCTCAACAATGTGCTCTAGTTTAAACTTTAGCAATTTAACAACTGAAGGATATGCTGCATTTGTACTCGCTTTGATATTCACAATAGTAAGTCTTGCTGGATTTATATATTTCGCAAAACATAAAGATGCTGGAAAAGTAGTCATTGCATTGACAACATTAGTTTTCCCAGTTTTAGCAATTTTCTGCTGGGTATATTTGATTATGAACATATGTGCATATAGCATTGCAGTTTCACTTGGAGTTGCATTAGGAACAAGCGTTGGATATGCAGTAATTGCAATCTGCTTGGCACTTATCATTGAAGCTTCAATGAAAGCAAACGCAAAGAAAAAAGCAGAACTTGAAGCAAAGAAAGCAGAAGAAGCTTCAAATGTTGTAGAAACAACAGAAGAACCAACTGAAGAAGTTAAAGAAGAACCAACTGAAGAAACCGAAGATCAAAAATTGTTGTCTGCTCCTGAAACAGAAGAAACAGTTGCGTTATTAGAAGAGAATCATGACGATGCAGAAAAAACTGAAGAAGTCAAAGAAGAAACAACAGAAAATGCAGAACCAGTAGAACAAGGTGTGATTTTCTCAAACGAACCTAAGAAAACATTTGACGAACAATTCAGTGAATTAGATGCAGATAGACAAGGATATTTCAAAGAAATTTTGGAATATGCAATGGAAAAACCTCAAACAAAATGTTCAAACGCAAAATATCATAAAACAGTAAAGATTGGTTCAATGAAATTGTTGGATGCAAAATTCTCTAAAGATGCTTTGTTGTGCAACTTTATGGCTGGTAGTAGCGAACTTAAATACTATTCAAAGAAAGAGAAAAATGTAAAGATCAAAGAAAAACCAGTAATCATTGAAATTGATTCTGCAGAAAGTGTTCCTGTTGCAAAGAATATGATTGACATTGTTTTCAAAAACATTTCAGATGCAAAAGAAGAATTGGTAGAAGACAAAAAAGCAAAAAGAAGAAAAGCTAGAAAAGCAACTGAAGAAAAACCAGAAGGCACAGAAAACACAGAAACAGAACAATCTTCAGAAACAAACGAATAATAATAGACAATAAAAAATAACTGCAAATTGCAGTTATTTTTTTGTTTTATTTTATCAAGTTAATAATTCTGTTAGGAATGTAAACAACCTTTTTCAAAACAACATCTTTGTTGTAAATTTCAGGATATTGTTTTTCAATCAAATCAAGCAAATCATTTTGAGCAATATCCCTTGAAACAGAAATAACTTTTGCCAACTTGCCATTAACTTGAACAGGCAAATTTACATTTTCTTCAACAAGATATTTTTCATCATATTTAGGCCAAGATTCATCAAGGATTTCAGTTCCAAAAACATTTTCAAAGATTTCACTTGTGATATGTGGAGCCATAGGATTCAACAAAATCAAGAAATCTTTAAGTTCTTCTTTAGTGATAAACTTGTCTTCTCTAACCTTCTTCAAGAAAATCATAAGAGCAGAAATTGAAGTGTTAAGTTTCAAATTCTCAAGATCTTCTGTGATCTTCTTAATCAATTTGTTAAGTTCAATTCTGTGTTCTTTAGAAACGCCATCACCCTTAACCATATCTTGCAAAGCCCAAACTTTATCCAAGAAAGAAGTAATACCAGTTATTCCATCATAAGTCCAAGGAGTGTTGTCTTCATAGCCACCCAAGAAATGAACATGAAGTCTTGCAGCATCAGCGCCATATTTGTCAATAACTTCCAAAGGAGAAACTCCGTTTTTAGAACTCTTGCTCATCTTCTTGCCTTGGTCATCTAAAATAAGTCCACTGCCCATTTTTCTTATAAAAGGTTCTCTTGTAGGCACTGCTCCAATTTCGTATAAGAAGTTTTGCCAGAAGAATGCATAAAGCACATGACGAGTGATATGTTCTGTTCCACCAGTGTAGCAATCAACACTTCCCCAATACTTCAATTTTTCAAAGTCAGCAAGAGCGTTTGGATTGTGAGGATCAGTATAACGAAGCCAATACCAACTAGATCCAGCCCAGTTTGGCATAGTGTCAGTTTCTCTGTGTGCCAATCTTCCACATTTTGGACATTTGCATTCTACCCAATTTTTAACTTTAGACAAAGGAGAATCACCATTTTCATTTGGAAGATAATCATCAGTATCAGGCAAAACCAAAGGCAAATCTTTTTCATCCAAAGCAACAGTTCCACAATGATCACAGAAGACAATTGGGAATGGTTCTCCCCAATATCTTTGACGATTGAAAGGCCAGTCTTGCATTTTGTAATTTACTTGCTTTTGACCAGCACCCATAGCAACAACTTTGTCAGCAATTTTTTTCTTTGCTTCTTTAACCTTCATTCCGTCAAATTCAGCAGAATTCATCATTTTGCTGTTTGCAGATAAATATTCTTTCTTTTCAACAGCTCTGTCAGAATCACCTTCAATGACTTGAATGATAGGAATGTTGTAAACTTTTGCAAAGTCCCAGTCTCTTTGGTCGTGAGCAGGCACAGCCATAACAGCACCAGTTCCATAATTTACCAACACAAAGTCAGCAAGATAAAGTGGAACTTTTTTGTTGTTTACAGGGTTGACAACATACAACCCCTCAACTTTGCAACCTGTCTTTTTCTTTTGATCAGAGATTCTGTCAAGTTCTGTTCTAAGAGCAGTTTCCTTGCGATATTCTTCAATTTTATCAAAATTTTTGATATTATCTTTAAATTCATCAATCAAAGAATTTTCTGGAGCAAGAACAACAAATGTTACACCATAAATGGTTTCAATACAAGTTGTAAAAATTTCCACCTTGCCCAATTTTTCATCTTTGTCATTATAAAGGTCAAAAGCGACCTTCATTCCTTCGCTTCTTCCAATCCAGTTTCTTTGAGCCTCTTTCAGACTTTCTGCCATATTGATTTTGTCGATATTGTCAAGAAGTTTTTCTGCATACTCCTGCATTTTCAAATACCAAACCCAGCGTCTTTTCTGCAAAACTTCTCCACCACATCTGTCACACTTTCCACTCTGACTTTCTTCATTTGAAAGCACAGTTTTACAATTTGGACAGAAGTTTACAACACCTTCTTTCTTATATGCCTTTCCGTGTTTGTAAAGTTGCAAAAAGATCCATTGTGTCCATTTGTAATAGTCTGGATCAGATGTGCAGAATGTTCTGTCCCAGTCAAAAGAAAGCCCAATCTTTCTAGATTGTTCAAATGCTTTTTTTGCACCATTTTCAACAAAATTGTGAGGATTTATTCCTTCCTTTATGGCAGCATTTTCTGCAGGAAGCCCAAAAGAGTCTCCCCCAATAGGAAACAAAACATTATACCCTTGAAATCTCTTCATTCTAGCCAAAGCGTCAGAAGGAACAGTTCCTTTCAAATGCCCCATATGAAGATTTCCGCTTATGTTGAAAAATTCATACAAAACATAATATTTAGGTTTAGTTGGATGAAAATCAACAGCCTTAAAAGAATGTTCGTTAAACCACTTATCTTGCCATTTCTTTTCTATAGCTTTAAAATCATAATTTTTCATATTAAACACACCCCATCATAAAAGTAAAATCAAAACAAATTATTCTTTCTTCTTTGCAAAAACAGAAGAAGTGGCGATCAAAAATAGTCCTGGAATATACAAATAAGTTTGAATAGCTCTGCTGTTTAAAAAGTCCACAAAAGAACCTGACAAATTGAGCAAAGTAAATCCACCATTTTTTAATCCAATAACGATGTCGCATAAAAACAACAGTAAACAACCTAAAAACAACAGCCATTCTGTTTTTAAATTAAACAAAAGCATAAGCAAAGACACAAAGAAATTTATGATATACATAACAGCAACAAGTTCCAATGTCCCCAGTTCCACATAGCCAGGCAAAACAAAATAAGCAATCAAGCACAACGCAACTCTTATTGCAATGTTGACAATCCTAACTCCAACACTTCCATTTAGGTAAAGAGTATAAATCATCAAGAAAAATTGAAAAGCACAGAATATGCAAAGACCAACCAATTTGTTTTCTTCAGAATTGTTTAACACCAAAAAATAATCAGCTGCAACAGTTGTTGCCAATGACAAAGTCAAAACAATTTTTTTAAAATCAAATCTTACAAAAATCAGCGAAAACAAAAAACATAACATGCCACAAGCATAAGCAAGATATTTAGGTTGGATTTTAGATTCTGCATCAAAAGTTCCAAAAATATAATAAAAAAACGATGCAAATACAAGAATTGCAAATAAAACTGTCATAACAACTTTAAAAACAGAAGTCTTATTTTTTTCCATAACAATATAATATCACAATTTTATTTAATTACAAAACATTTAGACAATTTTTTACAAATATAATATTCTATACAATCTATCAAAACAAAAATATGATAAACAAAGAAAATTGCTTTACATTTAGTGCAAAAATCTCTATACTTTAAACGGACACACAGGAGATTTGAATGAAAAAATATAAAGTAATAATTGACACAGATCCAGGAGTTGATGACACAAACGCTTTGGTTTATATCTTAAATGACCCACAATTTGACATAAAATTGATTTCAGTAGCAAACGGAAATATAAACATAGACAATGCAACAAGAAATATGTGTCACCTTTTAGACATATTCAACAAAGATATTCCTGTTGTAAAAGGCTATGACAAACGCTTCGGAAACAACACAGAAAACGCTGCATTCTTGCATGGAGAAGAAGGTTTAGGTGGATATGTTCCCCCAAAAACAACAAAACATAAACCTCTTAAATGTGAAGCTGCTGATGCAGTGTATGAAACATTAAAAAAATATCCAAAAGAAATAACAATGATAATCCTTGGACCACACACCAATTTTGCATACTTGCTTAGAAAACATCCTGACAGCAAAGATTTAATCAAAAATATACTTATGATGGGTGGAGCACCAAACGGCATTCTTACAAATCCAAATCACAACTCTTTTAATATCAGAACTGATGCCCCAGCATTTAAGGACACAATAGATTCTATGATCCCAACCATAATGTGCCCTTCAAGCATAGGCAGAGATGAAGGATATTTCACAGAAAAACAAGTTGAAGAGATAGAACACACAAATCAAATCGGCAAATTTTTGGTAAAAACATTTGAAACATACTGGGAACCAGGCTATAAAGATCGCAGAATAGCAACAAACGATATCTGTGCTGTATATTATCTCACTCACCCAAAATTATACAAAACAAAAAAAGCAGATGTAGAAGTTGACACAGAAGTAAGCATTGGAAAAACAACTGCACACTATAAAAGAAAAGGCAATTTCAAAATTGTCGTAGGCTTAAAAAGAAAGAAATTCCAAAAATTATTGTTCAAAAAACTTCAAGAAATGAGCAATATAAAAATCACAGACAAAACATTTTTAAAGAACATAAAGTAAATGGAAAACTTCAAAGGCTTCGAGCCGATATATGACATAAATTCAAAAGTTTTGATTTTAGGCAGTTTTCCAAGTGTAAAAAGCAGAGCTGTTGGTTTTTATTACGGAAACAAACAAAACAGATTTTGGAATATGTTAAGCAAAGTTTTAAATGAGAATATCCCTGATGAAATTGAAGAGAAAAAAAAGATTTTAAAAAAATATCATATTGCCCTATGGGATGTAATACAAGAGAGTGACTTAAAAGGATCTTCTGATTTAGAACTAACAAAGTCAAACAACACAACAAAAGATTTTTCATTTCTATTGCCACCAAACACAAAAATTGAAAAGATTTTATGCAACGGAAAAACAGCATTCACCCTGTTTCAAAAATTGTGTAAAACAGATTTGCCAGTAGTTTGCTTGCCATCAACAAGTCCAGCAAATCCACGATACAATTATGAAGAATGGGAAAGACAATTAAAAAACAACTCACAAAAATGAGTTGTTTTATTTTTATCAATTCAAAATTTTAATTATCTTTTTCGCTCTTTTTGCAGGAATTGGAGAAACTTGCTCTGAAATATGTTTGTCAATTCTTATAACAAAAGCTTCTGTCTCTTCATTGTTTCTGCCAACTGGCACCAAAACTCTGTCTCCCGCTCTTAAATTTTCAAAAGTTGAGATATACCAATAAATTTCTCCACTGTCAAATCTCACTTTTGCAAAGTCAAAATATTTTTTTTCACGGATAACCCCGCCCGATAAAGAATGTATCATTTTAAACCTCAAAATTATGATATCACATACACATAAATAAGTCAAATTTTCAAACTGGCAACCACATTAAAAACAATAAAAAAGACAGATCAAAATCTGTCAGTTTTCAAATGGCGCAGAGAAAGAGATTCGAACTCTTGGTGCAATTTCTCGCACACAGCCTTTCCAGGGCTGCACCTTAAACCACTCGGACATCTCTGCATAGGTTTAATTAAAAAATTTTATAATTTGAAAAATAAATTGAAACAATTCAATTCAGCGGACTTTCCAATCTTAGCACATTAAAAACAAAAAATCAACTAGTTTAAAACCAGTTGATTTTATTTTAATATTTTTTATCAATAATTCCGCCACCCAAACAAGTCCCGTCATCAGTGTATAAAACAACAAACTGTCCTTCTGTGATAGCTCTTTGCTTTTCTGCAAAATCAACTTGTATGTGAGTATCATCCAAAACTTTGACATGGACTTTTTGGTCAGGCTGACGATATCTAAATTTTGCAAAGCAATCAAATTCTTTTTCTTTAGGCACTTCAGGGATCCAGTTGAAAGTGTCTGCATAAAGACCATTTGAGAAAAGTTCTTCACATTCACCTTGACTGACATACAAAATGTTTTTGTCTAGATCTTTTTTAAGCACAAACCAGCGTTCACCATTTCCACCGTGTTTTCCTCCAATGTTCAATCCCCTACGCTGACCAATGGTGTAATACATAAGTCCTTCATGGCGACCAACAATAGTTCCGTCCAATGTGCAAATATTTCCTGCTTTTGCTGGCAAATATTGCTTCAAAAACTTTCTAAAATTTCTTTCCCCAATAAAACAAATTCCTGTTGAATCTTTTTTCTCTGCAGTGCTCAAACCAAGTTCTTTTGCAATTTGTCTTACTTGTTTTTTCTCGATATCAGCAAGTGGAAACAAAACAGAAGAAAGTTGTGCTTGAGACAATTGATTTAAAAAGTATGATTGATCTTTTGTCAAATCTTTTGCTTTTGCCAAATATGTTTTTCCATCTTTAACATAAGTTTTTGCATAGTGACCTGTCGCGATCATATCTGCACCAAGTTGTCTAGCTTTTTCCAAAAAAGGACCAAATTTAATCTCACGATTGCACAAAACATCAGGATTAGGAGTTCTTCCAGCTTTATATTCATCAAGGAAATATTGAAAAACTCTTTCGTAATATTCTTTTGCATAGTTGACAGAAAAATAAGGTATACCTATTTTTGTACACACTCTCTTAACATCTTCATAATCATCTTCAGCAGTGCATTGTCCATCTTGTTCTTCCCAATTTATCATAAAAAGACCAATAACATCGTGTCCTTGCTTTTTGAGAAGGTATGCAGCGACACTAGAATCAACACCACCAGAAATACCAACAACAACTCTCATTTTTTATCCTCATTTTCAATTTTGTCAGATTTTTTTGTAGTTTTATCTTTTTTGTTTTTCAAATTTTCTTTTTTAAGTTCGTCAGCAACCTGTTCAAACTTTTTGCGTTCGTATTCCACATCAACTTTTGCAGAAGACATATCAATCGTAACAGGCACTTTAAATTTTTTCAAAATAACATAAATCAAACTTGCTATCCAAGAAAAAGCGGCAATACCAATAGGCAGGTATAAATAATAAGTCTCCAAATATGTTACCATTTGAGCATTAAAGATTGTGCAAAAAACAAGATAAACAAAGCAAGCACTCATAAGCCCACCCTTAATATATTTTCCAACATAATAATAATGAGCACCAGTTATGCCTAAAAAAATAGTCAAAAGCAAAAGTTTTATATAATTGACATCTTTTGGATATTGATTTGTATAAATTACATAATCGGTATCAAAATGTCTTAACTTCTTTTTGGCAGCTTTGTTTGATGCAAATTCCATGCGTTCAAAAAGGAGCCCACACTCTTCGCATTGAGATTGAGCCTGTAAGCATTTATTGCCACATCTTGGGCATCTTTTGTAACCGCTATTTCTACGAAAATTCATAAAAGTATTTTAAAATAAACACTATCAAAAGTCAAGTAAAGTCAAAGACTACATACAAATATAATAAAAAAGAAAAAAGACACAGTCTAATGGTCTTTTAACTTTTCAGATGCTTTGTTGAAATAAACAAAAGCTGGTTTATCATCAGGCAATTGATGTAAAACATAAGAAAAAATTTCTTTTGCCTCTTCGTATTTTTTCTCGTTGTATGCTCTAACGCCTGATTCAAACTTGTTTTTCAGTTTTTTGAGTTTTTCTCTCTTGTTTTTTGGATAATAATCCAAACTTTCAAACAAAGAAATTTGTCTTCCTTCATCAAGAGAAAGATCCCCAGTATATCGATAATCAAAATCAAACTTTGGTGATAATTCATTTAAAGATTGTTTCGAAATAAGAAGTTTTGTATCAATATAATTATTTATCTCTTGAATTTTTGCTGACAAATTTACAATGTCCGATATTATTGTAGGATTTTTTCTTTCATCATCTCCAACAATGCCAAAAACAACTTCCTCAGTAATTATAGAAATTCTTGCATCTATCAAAGGGAAATCTTTTTGACTTTTGTTTTTGATTTCAATTGCTCTTAAAATTGCATGTGAACATTCAATAGCGTTTTCTGACTTTGAAAACACAGCCAACACCCCGTCACCCAAATATTTATCAATAAAACCATTATATCTTTTGATCAATGGAGAAACAATTTTGAGATAAGAGTTTATATAATTGAAATTTTCTTCCAAACTCAAAGTTTTTTCGTCATTGACAGAACTTTTTAATTTGCAAAACAAAATTGTTGCTTTTTTTGATACATGGTTTCCAAGTTCCAATTCTTCAACGCCATTTTTACCTAAAAATTTAAGAAACTGCTTAGGAATAAATTTTTGAGTAGACAAATTTATCTGTTTAATTTTGTTTTCTTTCTCTCTGTAATTGTAATTTATTTTATTTAAAGAATGTTCTATTTCTTTAAATTGTTTTCCTCCGCCAATTCTAAAATTATCATTTTTTGTGCTTCCATCTCCAAGTTTTTGAGTTATATGCTCAACTTTTGACAATGGCCTACAAGAAAACACAACAATCAAAAACAAAAGTACTAAATAAATCAAGGTGGCAAGTCCCGCCCAAAGAAAATTGTTGTAAGAAGTCTCTTGAGTTTGAATATTTAAAGTCGCTCTTATTGACTCAGCCATAACACCCGTCATATTTTTGACTGCAACGATATAAATCATAAATGCACCATAAACCAAAGTCAAAGGAGCAAGAGAGAAAAATATCATATTAGACAATCTCTGTGTTTTTAAAAATCTCACAAACAAAATAGTAAAGAAAATGTTATATAAAATCTGTAAAGACAAAGAAACCCAAGCAAGTGGTGTAAAATTAAGTTCAAAACCTTCTCCCGTTGGCACAACTGCAGCCAAAAGATATTTTGTCAAAAACAAATTGGGTATGAACAAAATTATGGTAATAACAATCAAAATTTTTGTAGATGTTCTCATGCCATTATTTTGAGAAAGAATGTTTTTTGTATTCACAAAAAAATTAAAAAAAATGCAAAGTTTGTCATATTTTGTCAAAAAATACAAACAATACATTCAAGGAGAAAAATATGAACGAAAAAGAAAACATAACAAAATATTTAAATGCCATTTATCAAAACACAAGGACAGCCATTCAGTCAATTGAAGATATCATAGAAAAAAGTGCTGACAATGATTTGATAAGCGAACTTTCAAAAGAGCAAGATAAGTATTGTTGCCTAGCAAAAGAATGTGAAAACTTTGCAAAAGCAGAAAAAATTGAAGGTTTGAAAGATAACAACTGGATTGAAAAAGCCAAACTTTGGACAAGTATAAACATTGGCACAATGATGGATAAAAGCACAAGAAACATTGCAGAAATGGTTTTGATTGGCACATTTATGGGCATCATAACATGCATAAAAGACAAAGAAGATCACAAAAATATATCAACAGAACTAGATGAAATAATAGATAAATTATATGAATTTGAAAGAGCAAATATAGACAGATTGTTGCCATATTTAAAAAATAATTAAAAATTAAATAAAAAATCATAAAAAATATATAAAAATCAATAATTTATATATTTTTTTATATTATTTCAATATTTTTGCATATAAAATTGATTATTTTTGACAATTATCTACAAAGTACGCTGAATTTCTTGCATTAAAATGTATCTAAAATAAACAAATAAATAATAAAT
>URXM01000007.1 GCA_900551855.1 uncultured Eubacteriales bacterium | reverse complement strand
ACATTTGAACTTCCATTGTTGTATTTTATAGTTCCACTGGCCGTTGGGCTTGCACTATTCAATGTGCTATTCATACTTGTTCCAACATAACTCTGTGGATATTCCCCCTCTTCAAAATACCAATACTTCTCTGTACTATCATATTTCAACAGATTGGTTGATAACACTTTGAAATATACATAAAGCGTATATGTCGCATTTTGTGTCTTTGGTGTGAATGTTGTACCTGCAGTTGCTGAATCAGGAGCTGTTGTTTCCGTTGTCGCCCCAACAAACACATATCCACTGTTTGCTTTTGGAGTTAATGTGACAATTTGATCTATCAATACATTCGTTGCAACTGTTGTTGCAGAAGAACTTGTCACACTTGTCCCTGTGGACTGTGTTGGAAAATTGCTATTGTCATAATAATATTTTACAGAGACACTCCCTCCTGTAGCTGAATTTGAGTAATTTGTCCCATCAGTTGAAGTCTTTAACTGAACTTTTATTGTTGATACTTTTGGGCTCCAATTTGCGTACAAAGTTACATTCCCTGTTGAATATCCATATGATGTGGTATGTGAAGTCCCTGTTCTGTCTGCTTTTGTATTCCAACCATTTGCCGTATAACTTGTTTTTGTTAAATTGTTTGTAGAAATAGTTGCCGGATAACCATGTACTTTATACACATTACCTGGAACCGTCCCGCTTCCACCATTTGCATTAAAACTTATCTTATACCTTTGTCTTAAATACACTGATATTGTAATATTAGAGTTCGGCTTCCAATAATATGTTTTTGTATTTAAAGATGCATTTGTTGTAGTTGGCTCACCATTTATATTTATATAATAACTATACCCAGTATTTGCTCTTGCCATTGATATTGAATATTGTGTTGATGATTTTGCATGAGTAAGAACAACACTCTTTCCTGTTGCAACACTACTTGTCGAACTTGACCAACTAGGTTTTACATTCAAATTTGTTGTATTTGTCTGCCTTGTCGTTCCACCATAATAATTGATTGTAAGCAAATAAGTCGTTTGCTCCCAATTTGCAGTAAGAGTTACTGTTTCTTCATCAGAATTAAGATTCAAAAAATATTCTGCTTTTATTTTCCCTCCATCATTAATCCAATGAGTTGTGACACTTGATGAAGAATTTCCATATTTAGCATATATACTTTCATTATAGCCGGTTTTCCAATAATCAATATTAGTTGCAGTCCAGCCTAAAAATGTGTAATATGTTTTGACTGGATTTGAAATCCGAAAAACAGAGCCATATTGGGCACTTGTGGGGGCATAAGTACCAGCGCTCCCTCCCCCATAATCATATTTAATGTAATAAGTTGTTGGAGCTTGCACTGTATGAAAAGTAATATCTCTATTGACAGATGAAGCACTATAAGAAACAGTGACACCCAATCCCCAAGTATAAGAACCATTCATTATTCCTTGAGTTTCCGAAAATCCTACCACATTGTACCCTATAGTAGCACCATTTATCTGTCCAGAGCCTGTCCCCACTGTTGGACTTGTAGTAGAAACAGCAATACCTGCTAGCATATTGACAGATTTTGCTACATTAATTTCATTATTTTGCATAAATTTCAATGTGTATTCTTTTCTCAATTTGATATAAACAGTTCCACCACCTATTTGAGAACTTACAGAACTTGAACTTGGTGGACTTGTTGATGTCACAATATTTGCAGAAGAATTTCCATAAAAATATACATAGCTATATTCTGAAGTATAACTTGTGTTTGAAAACGAAGAACTTGTACTAATACCGCATATTGTATAACCATTTATTCCTGAAATCCTAGCCCTTCTTTTGTTGGAACCCCAAGAATAAAAATTATAAGAAAAATAAGATCCATCAACAGTACCAGCCCCATTATTAACTGATGCAGATGAATTCTTTGACTTTCCAGTATTTCCCCAATCTACAGAACCTCCATTTTCTGTTTGCCATTGAATATGAAAGACATTGATTGATGTAGATGTTGTAGCATTAGTTGCAGTTCCACTGCCTGTTTTATATTGAGCTATAACAGTAAAAGTGTAGTCTGTAGCCCACAAATTAGATTCGATCTCTTCGTCATCTTGATCTCCAGAGTCTCCTGGTGCTTCAGAATCACTTAAATCACTATTCTCAGCCTGTGATACTAATGAATCCACCAATAAATAAGCCCCACCACCAACAAAAGTAAGGCCACACAAGATCATAATTATTACAGCAATGATCCTCTTCATATGCATTATGTTACCACTAAAAAAATATTTTTGCAATTCATTTTACAAAACATATTATATAAAGATTAGATAAAAAATAATCTATCGGACTGATAGATTATTTTTTGTTTGTATTCTTTTTATCTTCAACAACAGTTCTGCCATTATAAGTGCCACAATTTTTGCAAACTGCATGAGGTTTTTTAAGTTCGTGGCATTTTGGACACTCAACAAGAGTTGGACCTTCTGCCTTAAAGTTTGCAGAATTTCTTGTGTTTCTTCTCTGTTTTGAAACCTTACCCTTTGGAACAGCCATTTTAAATCTCCTTTTAGTAATTTTCTAATGTATGACAATTCTGTCACAATTTTTGACACAAAAAGCAACAGAATTTGGATACTTTTTGTTACATTTGCTTGTTTATTCTACATTAAACAAAAAGATTTGTCAAGTTATATCATAATTTTTTTGTTATTTTTTCAATTCTTCAACAATTTCTTTTGTATCTCTAGCCATCATCAACTCTTCGTTTGTTGGAACAACATAGATTTTTACTTTTGAATTTTTAGCAGAAATAAGTTCAACTTGACCACGCTTGAAGTTCATGTTTTTATCTTTATCAAGCACTACTCCCAAGTTTTCCATTTCTCCAATGATAGCTTCACGAGTTTCAGCCCCGTTTTCTCCAACACCACCAGTAAAGACAATAGCATCTGCACCATTAAGCACAGCCAAATAACTTCCAATAAACTTTCTTGCAGAATATGCCACCATATCCAAAGCAAGTTGACAACGCTTGTTGCCTTTTGCAGCAGCAGCTTCAACATTTCTCATATCACTGTCTACGCCTGAAATTCCAAGAACACCACTTTGCTTGTTGAGATAAGTGATAACTTCATCAACAGTCATATTTTTGTTTTTGCAAAGATACTGAACAACAGTTGGATCAACATCACCAGAACGAGTCCCCATAACCATACCTTGAAGAGGAGTCAATCCCATTGTTGTGTCAACACTCTTTCCGCCTCTTACAGCAGTAACGCTTGAACCATTTCCAATGTGAGCAACAATAATATTTACTTGATCAACAGGTTTTCCCAAAATTTTAGCCATTTCAAGAGTGATAAATCTGTGACTAGAACCATGGAAACCATATTTTCTTATTTGATATTTTTCTGCATCTTCATATTTGATAGCATACATATAAGCTTTTTCTGGCATAGTTGCATGGAAAGCTGTATCAAAAACAGCAATATGAGGAACATTAGGCATAGCTTGTTTACAAGCCTTAATCCCTGCGATGTTTGCTGGCATATGAAGTGGACCAAGTGGAATCAATTTTTCAAGATTTTCCATAACTTTATCAGTCACAAGAACTGACTCTTTATAAATTTGTCCACCATGAAGAACACGATGTCCAACGGCACCGATTTCCTTCAAACTTTTGATTGCGCCATATTCTGGATTAACCAAAATTTGCAAAACTTTTTCAATGGCTTCATTGTGATTTTTAGCCCCCTCAAATTTCATTTCTTTGCCATTGTGCTTATAACTGATAAAAGGTTCTGACAAACCAACTCTTTCACAATTTCCTTTTGCGATAACCTTTTCTGTTTCCATATCAAGAAGTTGATATTTCAAAGATGAACTACCTGCATTAACAACCAAAACTTTCATTATTTATTTTCTCCTTTCTTTTCTTTATCTTCGCATTGAAGTGCAGTAATAACACTTGCCATAATGATGTCATTGACAGAGCAACCTCTTGACAAATCATTGACGGGTTTTTTAAGCCCCTGCAAAATAGGTCCAACAGCATTCAATCCCCCAACATATTGCATCATCTTGTAGCAAATATTTCCAGCTTCAATATTAGGGAAAATCAAGACATTGGAATTGCCTTTCAATGGGCTGTCTGGACATTTGTGTTCTGCAACTCTTGGGACCATTGCAGCATCAAACTGCAACTCACCATCGCATACAACATTTTTGTCTTTCTTCTTAAACTTTTCATAAGCTTGTCTAACTTTGTCAACATTGGCATTTTTTGCACTGCCTTTTGTTGAGTAAGACAAAAATGCAACTCTAGGTGTCAAGCCAAATTGCTCTGCACTCTTGACGCTTTGTGAAGCAATAACTGCAAGTTCGTCAGCATTAGGATTTTCCAAAACTCCGCAATCAGACAAAATCACAGCTTCGTTTTTCAAGAATTTGTTTTTACCATACATCAAGAAAAATGATGAAACAGGATCTTTCTTATTTTTAGCCTTGATGATTTGAAGAGCTGGACGAACAGTCGTTGCTGTTGAGGCTTCTGCCCCCGCAACCATACCATCAGCATAACCACATTCAACAAGAAGTGTTGCAAAATAATATGGATCTTTTTCAAGCTCGTCTGCTTCTTCCAAAGTCAAACCTTTTTCCTTTCTCTTTTCATACAAAGTTTTGACCAACTTTTCTCTGTTAGGGAAAGTAACTGGATTGACAATGTCAAAATGTTCAAAAATTTTATCTCTCAAAATCAAAGCACTTGCATCACCTACAAGCAAAACTTTGACAATTTTTTTCTTTTGTAAATATTTTACCGCTTCCACAGTTCTGTCTGAAAAACTAACTTCTGGAAACACGATTGTCTTTTGTTTCTTTTTTGCTAAATCAACCAATTTATCAATTTTAAACATAATCATTCTCCAAATTCTTTTTTCGTAAAATAAAAAATAAAATATAGTATTCTACGAGCAAAACTTAAAACAAAGTTTCAAATAAAATAAAAGTTTTTAAAACTTCTTTAATTATTATAAAAAATATAAATATTAAAGTCAAACAAAAAAGGAGCACATTTTGAAATTTTCAAACGCCAAAAATTCCAGTTTTCAGTATGCAATTTTCACAATAATAATTTTATATTTTTTGTTTTGTATGATAATTCAACCTGCAAAATTTATCAACCAATCTTTAAACGGAATAAGTGCATGGGCATATAATGTCTTGCCCAGCGTTTTGCCTTTTATGTTTTTCACTAAAGTGCTTTCTTCTCTTGATTTTTTGCCAAAACTCACTCGCCCGTTTTCTGGCTTTACGCAAAAACTTTTCAAAACTCCACCTATCTCCATTTACACATTTATTATGGCGATCTTATCTGGCTATCCTGTCGGTTCAAAAATGGTCGCTGACCTTTATTTGCAAGGCAAAATAACAAAAGAAGAAGCTTACAAAATGACCTCCTTTTGCTCAACATCTGGGCCTATGTTTATCATTGGTGCAGTTGGAGTCGGTATGTTTAAAAGTTCTGCGATTGGATATATCTTGTTTTTAAGCCACTTGCTTGGAGCAATTTTAAACGGCATTTTGTATAGAAATTATAAACTAAAAAAAGAAGAAACAAACATAGACTTCTCAAACAATTTAAACAGCACAAAACAATCTTTCAATCTTTCTGAAATAGTTTTAAACTCCACACTTTCCATACTTTCTGTTGGTTGCATCATAACAATATTTTTTATTGTGATAGAATGCCTATCTTCAATCTTTTCACTCTTCCCAACAGAAATATCATATTTCTTGGAAGGCATGATTGAAATAACAAAAGGTTCGATTGATTTATCTAGCTTAACAAACAAATTTTTGGCAATCTGTCTTTGCTCATTTACCATAAGTTTTGGTGGAATATCAACAATATTGCAATCTATCACAATGTTAGCAAATCTTAAAATGCCAGTCAAAATTTTTGCACTTCAAAAGTTTACACACGCTTGCTTTTCCTTGATCATAACAATAATCCTTTTACTGATTTTTCCACTATAATTCGCCAAAAAAAGAAGATGATTAACTCATCTTCGCAATTTCTTCTCTAGCCAACGCATCACAACGATTGTTGTTTTTGTTGTCGCTGTGTCCTTTCACTTTTATAAATTCCACATCAAGCCCGTCCATAGCAGAAAGAAGTCTCTTCCACAAATCTTTGTTTTGGACTTCACTTTTGCCACTTGTTTGCCAGTTGTTTCTCTGCCAATTTTCTATCCAGTTTTGGTTGAAAGCATTGACAACATAAGCGCTGTCACTAAACACTTTTACACTGTTTCCATTTTTGATGTTTTCAAGTCCCATAATGACAGCCATCAATTCCATTCTGTTGTTTGTTGTTTCTTTTTCTCCGCCTGACAAAACTTTCTCTTTGCCTTTGTAAGACAAAATAGAAGCCCAGCCACCTGCACCAGGATTTCCAGAACAAGCACCGTCAGTATATAAAATTACACAGTTTTCATCATCTGGGCAATTCTCAACTTCTTCAACAGGCTCAACAAATTTCAATTTTTGACATACTTCCTCGAGTTCACAACCTGATCCTGAAAGTTTAGGGAAAACCTTTTCTCCATCATTTTCTTTTCTAGGAAGAATATGGAAATGAACATGAAAAACAGATTGCTCTGCTGCTTTTCCACAGGCATTCAAAATGTTGAAACCGTCAAAACCACAGTCTTTGACATAATGTGTGCCGATTTTTTTGCAAGTTTCCATAATTCTGGACAAAGTTTTGTTGTCGCAAGTCATAACATTTTCATAATGTTTTTTTGGTATAACCAAAGTATGCCCAAAAATATCGTTTGAAATATCCAAAAATGCCAAACAAAAATCATCTTCATAAATTTTATAACTTGGCATTTCTCCATTGATTATTTTACAGAAAATACAATCTTTCATAAACTTCTCCCAACAAAATCATTTACAATTTATATTATAATAAAAACTTTCAACAAAGTAAAATCTAATTAAAAAATAAAATAAAAAAACAGGACTAGCCTGTTTCTTTTTCCACTTTATCAATAAACTCTGTAAGAAGCCACAGCCAAAACTTTTGGTCCAGTGTGAGTAGCAACAGAAAGTGAAAGAGCATCAATAAACTCCAATTCAACATTTGGAAATGTCTTTTTGATTTCTTCTGCAAATTCTTTTGCATTTTCTTCGTTCATTGTGTGAGCGACAGCCAATCTCATTTTCCCTTCACTTACCAAGCTTCTAAATCTTCCTTCCAAATCTTTCTTCATTGCGTCAATCATCTTTGATTTTGCGCTTCTAATATTGATAACTTTCGCATATTGATCAAGTTTTCCACCTTGAATTTGAAGGACTGGTTTGATGTTTAAGACTGTTCCAATTGCAGCAGCTGCTGGAGTAATTCTTCCACCCTGCTTCAAATATTTAAGTGTGTCAACAACAAGATAAATTGAAGAGTCACCTGCTGTTTCTTCCAAATATTCTTTTATCTGTCTAGCATTTCTGCCTTCTTTTGCCAAATTGATTGCATCAATGACAGAAGCCTTCATTGTCACAGAGATTCTTCTGTTGTCAACAACCTGAACTCTGCCTTCAAATTGTTGTGCAAAACTTTTTGCTGTTTCACAACTTTGACTCAAGCCACTTGACATTGGAATATAAACAATTTCATCATATTCTTTCAAAACATTTTCCCACAAAGTAACAATATCATTGATGTTTGGTTGAGAAGTTGTAATTCTTGTTCCACTTTTTTGAATTTCATAAAACTTGTCATTTGTCAAATTAAGCCCTTCATAATAGATTTCTCCATCAATAATAAAAGGCATTGGCACAACATAAATTCCAAGCTTTTCTGCTTCTTCTGGTGTAATTCCACTGTTACTATCGGTAATAACTGCAACTGTTTTCATTTTTCTCCCCTTTGCATAAATTTTCCGAAGCGATTATAACACAAAAATGGTATTTTTCAAAACGAAATTTACTTTTTGCAAGCAAAATCTATAGTTTGTTTAATTACTTCCAAAATATCTATCAGTCTATCAGCATATCTTTTTTCATTTGTGTATTTGCAATTTATCTCAATTTGAATAGCCCAAATTTTGCAATTTTTTGCAACATTTCCAGACACTGTGTCAACATCTCCACAAAATGGTTGGTCAACAGAAACATCAAAACCTCTTTGCTTAAACCCTTCAAAAAGAAAATCAAAAAGTTTTTCATTCGTCTTTATGTTTTGTCCAAAATTTGTGCCGAGATTGATATCAATATCTCTTGATTTTTTCAAACCGTGTATATCAATAAGATATTTGATTTTGTGTTTTTTAATCTGTCTTTTAAGCTCTTCTTTATAAGGTGAAACGGCATCAAAATTTGCATCATCATTGCAATTTTTTGTTTTTGCAATCAGATACGCTTCTGTCCTTTTTTGCAATTCAAGAGCAACTGCCAAAGAACCCAATTCTCTATATTTAAGTTTTCCAAGTCTAACTTGAGAAACCCCATGTGGTGCAGAAATGAAAAATGGTATTTCCCCATTCTCTATTACAAAATCTTTCTTTGAATTAACCTTCAAAAACTTTCTTCTGTTTTTGCTGTATTCTTTAAAACTAAAGCTTGCAAATTCATCATTTTGACAAACATTTTTATAAGAAGAAAACTTTGATTGTTTGAAATTTATGTAAACTCTCAAAAGATTTTTATCCAAATATCTCAAAGCCCATCTTTCCAAACCAACAGACACCCCATAAAATGCTTGAGCAATGGCACAAGTCATCGAAGCTATTGTGTCGCTGTCTCCTCCAATTGAAATTGCTGTTCTGAGTGCATCTTCAAAAGAATTGGAAATTAAGAAGCAATAAATTGCTTGTGGAACAGTATTACTGCATCTCAAATCAAACTTATAATTTTTGACCAATTTTTCATAGTCAAAATCAAGTTTGTAATAATTCTCTTCTATCTCGTGTTTTATTTCTTCTTTACTTGCACCATTCAAAGCCATAAAAACCGAAACAGCGATTGCTTCTGCGCCCAAAATAGCTTCTGGATGATTGTGGCTGACAATAGTGACAGCCCTGCTCATATCTTTGAGTTGTTCTTTGTTTTTTGCAAAATAAGCAACTGGAGAAATTCTCATAGCTGCACCATTCCCATAACTTTGATATGGCATAGGATCTTTAAGCCATTCATAAAACATTTGTCCACAACCAATGACATTGTTTGACATATAAATTTTGCCAAACTCGAGCAAACACTTTTTAGCTTCTGTTTGAAGTTTCTCATAATTTCCTTTGCAGTTTAAACAAGCCTGTGCAACAGCACAAGTCAAAACTGTATCATCTGTAAATTTGTTTTTGTCAGAAAACAATTCAAAATCTTTTGTTTTGATGTTATCAAATTCATAAACAGAACCAACAACATCACCCACAATAGCACCTAACATAATTTTCTCCTACGAAAAATAATAGCACAAAAATTGTTTTTTAAAAAGCGATTTAGCGCAACAAAACAAAAAACAACGAATATACAAAAATAGAGGTAAAATATGTTTACAATCAGTTTGTGTATGATAGTCAAAGATGAAGAACAAGTTTTGTCACGCCTTCTAGACTGTGCAAAACAATTTGTTGATGAAATAATAATTGTTGACACAGGTTCAAGAGACTCAACAAAAGAGATATCAAAAAGATACACAAAAAATGTTTATGATTACAAATGGTGTGATGATTTTTCAAAAGCAAGAAATTTTGCCTTTTCAAAAGCAACTTGCGACTATCAAATGTGGCTTGATGCAGATGATTATATTTCAGAGCAAAACATAGAAAAAATAATAGAATTAAAAACAAAAAATGATATCTCAACCGATGTTTATATGTTTAAATACTCAATAGGTTTTGACAAAAATAATACACCTTATCTTTCATATTATAGGGAAAGACTACTTAAAAGAACTGACAATTTTATGTGGCAAGGTTTTGTTCACGAAGCCATTGCACCATTTGGAAAAATTGAATATTTGGACATTGAAGTAGAGCACAGAAAGCTCAAAACAACTGATTCAAAAAGAAATTTAGACTTATACAGAAAAGCAAAACAAAGAGGCATCAAGTTTAATGCCAGAGAAATTTATTATTATTCACGAGAACTTTATTATCACAATTATCTTTCTTCTGCCATAAAAAATTTAAAACACTTCTTGACTTTCAAAAACTCCTATCCACCTGACAATTATGGGGCTTTCATCTTGCTTTCGGACTGCTATTTGTTGAAAAACAAAAACGATTTGTCTTTAAAAACTCTCTTTTCTTGCTTGCAGAAGCACATTCCAACAGCCGAAGTATGTTGCAAAATTGCACATATATATGACCTAAACAATGAAAAAGAGAGAGCAATTTTTTGGTATAAATCAGCCCTCTCCTGTCCAAAACAAACAAGCGGTTTTGTCCGAGAAAATTATTCAAACATCACACCATATTTAGAACTTACAAAACTTTTATATTTGACTGATTACAATCAATCAAAATTTTATCATCAAAAAGCAAAAGAAGTTCAGCCAAATCATCCGTCTGTAATTTTCAATGAAAAGTTTTTTTAGTTTGAATCTTCATCCTTTTCAATGATGATGACATTATCTTCATCTCTGTCTTTAATTGATTTGACAACATCTTTCACAGCGAGCAAAGAAACCAATTTCATAATTCCGTCAATAAGCAACACAACTCCAAGGAAAATCAACGCAATTTTTTGAATGGTGAAAGGATAGATCATAAGGACAATAGAAAAAGCGACAAGCAAAATTCCATAGACCATATAAAGCCACCAATTTTTCATATTAAACTTTTTGTAGTCGATTGAATTTTGAATTCTAAACAAACCACTGAAAAGCAATATAATTCCCGCAAAAATTGCAAAAGTTTGAGGAGAAGTGATCTGTGGAGCAAAAATAATGACAATGCTCCCAATAGAAAGTTCACATATCCCGTTTATAAAAGAAAATGGTTGAGTTTTATAGACAAAATAATTTATCGTGTTGAAAATACCAAAAGCCAAAATAAACCCGCCCACCATATAACAAACGGTAAGCAATGTTGCCGTTGGCACACATATAAGACAAATTCCAAGAATTATCAACATAAAAGCTACAATTGTTTTGAAAATATTGATTTTGTTGAACAACTTATTGAAAAATTCTTTCATTTTTTCTCCTTTCAATCTTCAATTAAAACAGCCCAGAAATATTGCCATCCCTGTCTATTTTCATATTCAAATAATTTGATTTTTTGCCCAAAGCAGGCATCAACAACATATTTCCAGCAATGGCAACAATCATTTTTGCACCACTTCTTATTTCTATGTCAGTGACATTAAAAACAAAGTCTTTTGGTGCGCCAAGCAAATTTTTATCATCGGAAAAAGAAAATTGTGTTTTTGCAATGTTGACAAAAAAGTTTTCAAAACCAAACTTTTTGGCAAGTTTAATTTTTTCGTTTGCCACATCACTGTAAACGACTTTTTTTGCTCCGTAAACATTTTTAGCAATCTTCTCAATTTTTTGTTTTATTGTGTCATTCAAATCATAACAATAATTCATTTTTGAAGAAATTTTTGTCTTTGGAACAACCATCTTTGCAAGTTCAATGCAACCATCACCGCCCTTTGTAAAAGCATCACAGACAGCAACATCGACTTTTTCTTTTAAGCAAAGTTCTTTCAATTTTTCTACATCTTCGGCACTGTCATCAGAGTGTCTGTTTATTGCAACAACAAGTGGAAGTTTATAGAAATCTCTCAAGTTTTCTATATGCTTTTTGACATTTTCAAAGCCTTTGATCAAATCTCCATTCCCGTGTTCTTTTGTCACTTTCACAACAATGACAAGCACAACTGCATCTGGTGTCTTACCAAGAATACGAGTTTTTATGTCCAAAAATTTTTCTGCACCCAAATCGCTTCCAAATCCCGCTTCCGTAACGCAGAAATCAGCATGGGACAAAGCATATCTTGTCGCCACAACACTGTTGCAACCATGTGCAATGTTTGCAAAAGGTCCAAGATGAACAAGTGCTGGCGTTCCACCCAAACTTTGAACAAGATTTGGTTTTATTGCTTCTTTCAAAAGCAGTGTCATTGCATCTTCAACATGCAAATCACGAGCAAAAACAGGTTTTCCTTTTTTGTTTAATCCAATCAAAATATTTCCAAGATTTTTCTTTAAATCTTCAAGATTTTCGCTTAAACAAAGCACAGCCATAATTTCGCTTGCCGCAGTGATGTTGAATCCTGTTTTGATTTCTTTGTCGCCAATTTTGTAAGTAATATTTCTCAAACTTCTGTCGTTTACATCAAGGCATCTTTTAAAGTATATGTTTTCTGTGTCAATATCCAAACTATTACCCTGGAAAATATGGTTGTCAATAACAGAAGCAAGCAAATTGTTTGCCTGCGCAATTGCGTGAAAATCACCTGTGAAATGCAAATTTATTTCATCACTAGGTTCCACTTTTGAAAGTCCGCCACCAGTAGCACCACCCTTGATTCCAAATACTGGCCCCATTGAAGGTTCTCTCAAAGCAAGCATAGTCTTGCATTTTATTTTGTTTAAAGCATCAGCAAGTCCAATAGAAATTGTCGTCTTTCCAATGCCCGTCTTGTTTGAAGTCATAGCTGTGACAAGCACAAGTTTTCCGTTTTCCTTACCTTCACGGTTTTCAACCTTTGCAATATACTCACCTTGAAGACTCAAATCTTTCAAATCTATTCCCGCGTGTTTAGCAATTTTTGTGATAGGTTTTAACTTTTGCATACTTCACCTCTAACAAAAAAATTATAACATAATAAATTAAATAAACAAAACAAAAAATGCACAACCAAAAAATTGTGCATTTCAAAACAAAATCAAAAAAAGTATAAATGAAATTTTTTATTCTTCTTCCTCTTCTTCATTTTCTTCTTCTGGCAAAACAGGATCCTGACCACCAGCAAGATATTCATAATAGTCATAAATAAGTCCGTTTAAATCTGCGACTAAATGTCTTATGTTTTTAAACTTTTTAGAAACATAATTAAGTCCAATTACAAGACCATTTATAACCATCAAATCACGCTTTTCACAAGCCTTCAAAATTGAGTTCACTACAAACTCAACATCGTCAAGAACATCAGTTCTTTTCTTTTCAAACTTCAAAATTGCCAACATTTGATTGCAAGACTTAACAATTTCTGCAAGCAATTCATCAAGATGAGGAAATTGTGCTTCTTCTTGTTTTTTCTGTTCTTCTTTTTTGAAAAGATTTTCTTCTTCAATTTGCTTTTTGATGTCATCAACTGTTATGTTTGTGTCAAGCTCAAAAATCTTGCAAATAACATCTCTGTAAGGTTTTATAATCTTTTCCAAAAAGTTTTGCATTGGAGTAAGTTTTTTATCTACAAAATATGTTTCCAAAAATTGATTAGCGTTCAATTTGTCATTGATAATATCATTGAAAATGGTTGCAGAAAGAGCCAATCTTTTTTTGTCATCAGTTGGGATTGCAACCTTCACACTTCCTGTCTTTTTGTCAACTGAAAATGCCTTTGCAAATTCTGCTTCTTCATCAAAATCTTCAAGACAATCCGAAAGCAAATCAATAATATCTTCACTCTTTGTCATAACAGAAAGAAATTTGTCAAGCTTTTTGTTTAAGTCGAGAAACTTTCCACTCAACATATCATTGCAAGCCAAGACAAATTTTTCCACATCAAGAATGTTTTTAACTTCCATGAAATCCTCCTATTTCAAGGCAACTATCACATGACACCATGCAAATTAACCATTTTATACCATAATATTTTATCATATATCAACAAAAAAACAAATAAATTTGCAAACAAGTCAGAAAAAATTGATTTTTTTTTGAGATTAAGATAAAATGCATATGTAAACTTTGGAGTTGGTATGGATTACGATGCAGTGACAAACAAGTTAATAATTCTTTTCTGTATGGACAAAATGGAAATGCCATTGACAGAAAACTCTATCATTGAAATTTGTTCTGTCAAAAACAATTGGATAAATTATATGGACTGCCTTGATCTTCTTTATCAACTTTCAGAATCAAAACTTATCTACAAGACAGAATGTAAAGAAGGCGAAATGAGATACAACCTCACTTTTGAAGGAAGAGATTGCCTTTCTTATTTTTATAAAAGGATTCCAAACAACCTTAGAGACGAAATAACAAACTATGCAAAAGCAAACAGACTTTCAATCAAGCAATCACAGGAATATTATGCAAACTACACAGATGCAGATGATGGTTCATACCTTGTCACTATGAGAATTTACGAAAGTTTGATAAACACCCCATTGTTTGAAATTCAAGTGAAAGCCCCAACCCGACAAGCGGCAGAGGAAGCTTGCAAAAAATGGCGTCAAAGTGCACCAAGCATATATGAATATATTTTTGAGAACTTGGTAAACACTGATTAAAGGCAAATATGCCTTTTTTCTTTGCCTTCAATTTTAAAAAAAGCCCTTTACTTTTAGCCTTCTGTTTGGTATAATGTTTTTATGAGTGAAAACAAGATTTTGGTGGTCAAAGACCTTACAGTTTTAATAAAAGATCGTTTTTTGGTTAAAAACATAAATTTCTCTATGGAAAGTGGAGAATGCTATGGGCTTATTGGAGAAGATAAGTCAGGTAAAACTAGCCTTTTGAAAGCAATAATTGGTTCTTTGCCAATAAGTTCTGGAAGTGTTGTTGTCGATGGAAAAGACACCGTCGAGCATAGTGAAATATTGAAAGAAGTGTCAATTTGTCTTGATCCTCCTATGTTTTTTAAATATCAAACAATTTACGAAAACTTCAAGTTTTTGTGCGGATTGAACGACAAAATAGACAAAGAAAGCATAATCAAAGTTTTAAACAAATTCAACCTTGCACACAAGCTCAAAACAAGAGTGTTGTTTTTGTCTTATTATGAGAAAAAACTTATGGCACTTGCCCTTGCATTTTTGACAAAACCAAAACTTTTGCTTCTTGACGAACCATTCAAGGCATTGCCACCTGATTCCGTTGATGAAATCAAAAAATATATTGAAGAAATCAGACAACAAGGCACAAGCGTGATAATTTCTTCTCGAAATCTTGAATCAATTGAAGATATTTGTGACAAATTTATATTTATGGAAAACAAAGAGATAAAAGAAATCTTGACAAACAATCAATGCCATAAATTTGACACAAACAAAACCTATGCTTTTGTAAGCGTAAAGTATCCTCACTACACAGGCAAACTTATCATTGAAAAGTTTAATCTGAAGGTTAAACTTCTTGATAATAAGGTCCTTTTTGAAGCAGGTGAAGATACAGTCGCTGACATTGTAAAATTTATCACAAGCAATAAGATAGCAATTTATAAAGCAGGATATTTAAGCAAAAAATCAGAAAAGATTTTTGCAAATCTTGCACCATATTACAAGGAGGACGAACAATGAGAAAAATTTTCAAAATCGCCTCCTATGACTTCAAGCGTTTGATAGTAAACCCATTCACAATAGGCACAATGATTCTTGTTTTGCTTGTTTGCTTAATAACAGGACTTGTGTATAAGATCGAACCTACCCCTGCTTATAGTGCGACAACAATCGGCTCAACAACAAGAGAAGTTTACAACAATTTTATGTCAACAAACGAAAATTGCGACAATAAATTAAGCCTTGACAACATTTTAAGCGATGCTCAAAAAATGTTGGACATTCAACAAGAATGCACCGACTACGATGATTTTATTGATATAAATTCAAGATTTCAAGATATATATTATGAAATAATCAAATATCACACAACAGGAAGTTGCACATACACAGAAAACAACAATATTGATGAAATAAAAACTGCAACATATCTCCTCAATGATTTTGTAAATTACTTTGAAAATTTGGGAGAATTCCAAAGCGATATAATCTTTGAAAAAGACGAATTTGAAACATTAAAAACAATAGAAGATTATTTCTATCAAAAAGTGTTTTTAGATGAACCAATAGCCACTACATTAAACGACTTATATGAAAACCTATCAATGTTTGACAGTTTAAATTCTGTTGTAAAGAGCGTTTTTGTTTGGAATGTTGACACAGAATTGTTAGAAAAATATCAAACAGAATACATAAACAAAGCAGCTGCAAAAAATCAAAATATTCTTGCTGAAATCATATCAGTAAACGACTCGACAACATCATATGACACAACTCACATCAGCGAACTTACAAGTTTGATTACAAACTACAAACTTGCCTGTGAAAGTGCAAAATATTCCATTATTTATGAACTTCGTTTGTCACTTGAAAGACACTTTGGAAATTTGGAAAATTTATATCATTACGCCCCAATTTCTATTGAAGACACAAAACTTGAGCTTGTAAAAACAAACTATTTCTTAAATGATGAAAGTTTGTATTACACACAATATCAAGTTCCACTCAATTTCAACAACGCATCTTATGAAGTAACTCTCTATGATCACGCATATTTTATCATAAGCATAATAGGATTTTTGACAATCTTGTTTGGCATTTATGCCTCATACAAACTCTTTGGACTTGATAGAAGAAACGGAAAAATGGATACAATTTTGTCTCAAAATGTAACATTTAACCAAGTCTTTACAGCAAAATTTTTGGCAATAGTATTTTCAACATCTTTTGTCCTTGCTGTTTACGCCGTATTGAGTTTGACTTGGGGAAGTTTGCTTTTCCCATCACTTCCAAACGGAATGTTGGCAGTCTTCAACTCTACAACCTGCTATGTTATCAATCCATTCTTATTCTTCTTGATAAAACTTATCGGAATAGAATTGCAAGTAATTTTCTACAGCGTGATAACAATCTTTATGATGAATGTTTCAAGAAAATTTGAATTGACATTTGGAATATCAGTTGCAATATTTGTAATTGCCACAATTTGCAACATCTTCTTAAATGGTTCGCTTGCATATTGTTTGTTCCCATTCATACACGCAGACCTAACATCCTTCCTTGGTGGAGCAACAATGCAAACAGGTTTTTTGAAAACAGCAATGTATTCTTACGGAAACTTCTATATCTCACTTGTATATTACCTGGTAGTAGTCGTATTGCTATACAATTTCACAAAACAATTATTCAAGAAGAACTAAGCCACAGCATGTGGCTTTTTCTTTTTAAAGAAGATAAAAGTAAAAAATTTTAATTAAAAATTTTTAATTTTTTCATATAAATATTTGCAATATGCAATAAATTTTGATATTATAAATAGGTAAATTATAGGAGAAAAAAATGAACTACAAAATCGTTACTGAAGCATCAGTAGATATGCCAAAAGGGTTTGCCGAAGAAAACGACATCACAGTTTTGCCAATTGAAGTAAATTTCAATGGAGACCTTTATCCTGAGGGACTTCCAAACGATGAATTTTATAAAAAATTGAAAGAAACAGGGATCATTCCAAAAACAAGCCAACCAAATCAATACAAATTTGAAACGGCTTTGACCCCTTATGTAAACAAAGAAGATTGGTATGTTATCACAATTGTCATCTCTTCTGACCTTGCAGGCACAATTGCACAAGCAAAAAATGCTGTTGAAAGTTTGGGTATGAAAAATGTTTACATCTGCGATTCAAGAGTGACAACTTTTGCAGAAGGAGCAATAATTGTCGAACTTGTAAAATACATCAAATCACACCCTGGTGCCACCCCAGAACAAGTGGTAAGCTACCTTGAAAGCTTAAAGAGCAGTGTAAAATTGGTTGCCGTCATTGGAGATTTGAAATACTTAAAACAAGGCGGAAGACTTTCTGCAACAAGTTATTTTGCTGCATCAGTGTTAAATATCAAACCTATCATCAGTCTTGATGGTGGAAAGGTAAACAATGTTGCAAAAAAGATTGGCGAGAAAGCAAACGAATATATGGTTGAATGTGCAAATAAGAGAAATAGAAATTATCCAATTTATTTTGGACATTCTGCAAACGAAACACTCATCAAAAACTTTGTAAAAAAATATGCATCCCAACTTGGAATTGATCCAAATGAAGCATCAATAAATGAAATTGGTTGTGTAGTAGGCACTCATGTTGGACCAAACTGTTACGGAATGGTATATTTTATATAAAAAACTAAAATCATACTTTGAAAAACTAAAAAAAGAGATAGTGAATTTTTGATCACTATCTTTTTTGTTAAAATTAAAATGTAAAAACTTTAAATAATTCTATTGCCAAAAGGTTTGATTCTGTTTGCTTGAATTTCAATATTGAAAACAAAAATATCTCCATCTCTTTTGTATCTAACTACCAAATCATTAGCAAGCAAAAAGAAGTTTCTCGCAATAGGCGTCACTTCTCCCTTCAAGACTTCTGCAACAAGCTCTGGATTGGTAAATTTATCTCTAATCAAAAGTTCGTTTATTCTTTCCATAATACTCCTTAAAATTAAACATGCTTTTTTATGCTTCTTTTCAAATATCCGACAAGTCCCCTATATTTATAAGTGCAATCATAAATTTTTTTGCTTCCGTTATGTATGTTTTCAGACAATAACGTAAACGCTCTTGCACTTTCACAATCAGTCATAATTCTTCCATCAGTTGACATTTTTGAAACGCTGTCATCTTCTGGAATAACACCAAGCAGAGGCACTCCCATTGCTTTGACAATGCTTTCAATGTTCATCATCTCTCCAGAAAGAAGCAAATCACCTCGCATACGATTGATAACCAAACCTTTGCTTTCTATGTTAAACTCACCCAAAAGCCCAACCACTTTGTCCGCATCACGAATGCTGGAAAGATGTGGTGTAACCACAATAAGTGCCTCATTTGCCGCATAAACTGCACGCTGAAACCCTGCTTCAACACCAGCAGGGCAATCAATCAAAATGTAATCAAAAGAGTGGTCAATGATATCAACAATGTTTTTGATGTGCTCACCACTTATCTTGCTTGCAGAATAGGTATGGGAAGAAGGTAGAAGATAAAGTGAAGGATAGTTTGGATCTTGAATCAACGCCTGTCTTACACGACACTTGCCAGAAACAACATCTGTGATGTCAAAAATGACCTGCCTTTCAAGTCCCATAATCACATCAAGATTGTTAAGTCCGATATCTGCATCAATGATCACAACACGAAAACCAAGTCTAGACAAATAGACTCCCAAGTTGGCACAAATAGTAGTTTTCCCAACTCCTCCCTTGCCACTTGTCACAACAATTTTTCTCGCCATAAAAAGACTCCTCTTTTGACATTATAAAACTCCGCTAGAATAATAACAAAAGAAGATAACAATCTATTATTGCTAATATTGTCTAATTTTGTGGTATTTGATAAAAATAAAAAAAAGACTTTAAAAGTCTTTTACAAGTTTTTGATTATACTGCTCAAAAGTTGAGAGTCAGAAAGAAGTTTTCCTGCACCCAAGATGGTCACATTGTCAACATCTTCGCTGATTTCAAAAGGATAGCCCAAATGTTTTTTCAAATAGTCGTCAAGTCCCTGAATTTTTGCACAGCCGCCAACAATCAAAATTTTGTTGTTGATTATGTCTGCAACCATTTCTGGAGGAAGAGCATTAATTGTCGTGTCAATTGCTCTGACAATTTCGCTAAAGAAAGGTTCAATTGCTCTACGCAAATCGTTTGACAAAATAACAACTGTTTTTGGAGATTTGCTTTGTGCATCAACACCTGTTATTTCCATATTTAAAGTGTCATTTGTATAAAGACTTCCAACTTCATTTTTGAGCATTTCTGCTGTTGGCAAGCCAATAACAAGTTCTTGTGTGTAAGCCAAAAAGTTTACAATAGAGGCATCAATATTTCTTCCACCAACACCCAAAGTTGCACCTTTAAGGATGGCAGACATATTGATTGCTGCAACTTCAGTCCCAGTTCCACCTATATCAACAATCATATTGACTTTTGAGCTGTCAATATTTCTCCCTTCACCAATACATGAACAAAGAACAGAAGGTATAAGTTCTACATATCCCATATTTGCACCTTCGCAGACATTGAGAATGTTCTCTTTTTCTCTTGCAGTAAGTCCGCAAGGAACAATAAAAAGTACATTATCTTCGTAAGGTCTAAAACCAACCTTGCTCAAAAAATGTTTCAATAAGATAACAGAATATTCATAATTTGAATGTTCACCACTTGCAGAAGGAGTAAAAATTTCTACATTTTCTTTGGTTTTCCCAACAAGTTTTTTTGCATCATTTCCCATTGCAATGACTTTGTAGCCATCCTCTGTTGGTTCTGCAGCAATCAAAGTAGGCTCTTTCAATGCCAAACCTTGATCTTTTACAAAAATACAGGTATAACCACCACCCATTTCAATAGCATACTTAAATTTTTTCATTATGCCTCCTTAAACAGTGAATGTGACACTTTGTGTCGCACCACCCAAAGAATCCATATCCCAATAATACACAGTTATTGTATCTCCAGCATTTGCGTTATAAAAGCCCTCAAACAAAGAAGTTCTTTGAGTAGCACTATAGCTTCTGTTGTTGCATCTAATATAACTTATCACATTGTTAGAATCCAAAATTTTTGTTCCGTTATATATCCAATCTTCAAAAACATAATAACCTGAAGACGCACTGCTAGCAAAATTGATCACTATATCATCTGTATAAACTTGCCATGTATTGTTGAAATAAAAGAATTCTTCTTCTCCATAATTTTTGTTTGAGACTTCATAGAAGCATTGAAGCTCTAGACGATCAAATCCAACAAGACTTTTTACCAAAGTGTTTTCATACTTCTGCTGGTTTTTATATGCTCTAACAACATCATCAAGAAAGAGTTTGGCAGGATCAATAGGCATAATCACATAAGAACCATCATCAGTTTTTTCAAAAGAAAGTCCCAAAATTCCACCAGACTTATCAAAGATTGCACCGTCTTCAAAAGACTCATCACCCACAGACTCTATGTCAACAAGATAACAATCTTCCATGACAAAATCAACAGCATGTTTATTTTCAATTGAAATTTCTTTGTAAACACTGTAAATGTTTGTGTCACTCACTGTGCCATTCCAAACTGTTTTGCTTTCCATTGGAGAAGTGATTGCCAAGACATCTGTTTCCATAAACCAAGAACTGCTTACAGCATTTGAAATAGAGACAAAAGGAATTTTTATCTCACCTTCATCGGCAGTCACATTTTCACACTTCAAAATGGCAATATTATAATTTAAATCACCATAGAGGAATTTTCCATTATAAACTTTTCCAGAATTAGCCAAAATTGTTATTTCAGTTTCATCTGTACAAGAACGAAATTCGTTGTAAGGAGCGATTATATATCCGTCTTGTCGGACATTTACGCCCACTACACTTTTTTCTTCGTCTTCAAAAGTGACTTCGTTTGCAACCTTAAAATTGATTTCTACTGTGGAATCTAGATACATTTCTCCAATCGCTTGGTCAGATAAAAATGGCCAAATTGCAGTCTTAACGGAAATATTGTAAGGAGAAATATAGAAAAAGTAAACAACAACAAATAAATACACCAAAATCACAGTGATTATGGCAAACAGAACATACCAGATTACTTTTAAATTACTGTGTTTCTCCTTTTCTTCCATAAATAACCTTTTAAACTATATTATTTGCAAACTTTTCTTAAATATTTTCTTAAAATCATCAGAAATTTTCATACTTTGCATAATTTCAAATGAAGGGTCAGAGCTAACAACAGTTTTCATTATGATAGAGTCACCCAAAATATCACAAACAATATCATTGATGATATTTTTTCTTGAAGCATTTAAGTTTACGGCTAAGTTTACAAGAACTCCCAATTTTCTAATTGCATCAACATCTTCATCTGTCAAAATTTCTTTATACTTCATAATTTCAGCCAAGTTGAAATTATCAAGATTTTGACAAGTGCAGGCAAAAGCGGCAAGCAAAATTTCTTTTTGAGTTGCACCAGCAATATTAGAATTCAAAATTGTGTAGAAAGAATGTTTTTGATAATTATTGAAATTGATAAACTTTCCACAATCAAACATATATGCAGCAATTTTTAAAGGCTTTACATACGCTCTTGGCAATTTATGAACAACTTTCAATTGCTTAAAGAGCAAAATAGCCATATCATACACTTGACTGTTTATTGCCAAGCCTTCTTTCTTAAATTCGTAATAATTGTCCAAACTGTTTTGCAACAAATCAGAAAATTTTTCATTTGCTGACCCAACAAGATTTGACATTACGACGCCTTCAAGAGAATCTGCAGTAGTCACATTTACAGAAGCAATTTTCAAAACTTCATATAAAGCACTTATGATTGCAAGTCCACCACTTATACTTTCTGCACCTTCAGGTCCCAAACCTTTTATCTTTTTAACTTTTTGAGCATCAAGATCTTTTGCAAAATCAACAACTTTTTGAACTGCACTGTCTGTAAGTTCGTAATTGTTGTCAATATCAATAGGATATCTAGTCAATTTTTTTGCAATTCTTGAAATATCAATAAAGCTTGGACCACAACCAAACAACATGTCATCTTCATAATTTTTGATAAGAGAAGATTTTTTCAAATCTTTCTTAACTGCACTAACCATATCAGCAAAACTCATCTTAGATGAAGACAAATTGCTATATCCATAAGGGATAACATTATATTCCACAACATTTCTTCTGTTAAACTTCAAAATGTAAGTATTATAAGAATCAATGTTTACGATATACCCCTTTGAAGCATCAATTTCTGACATACAAGAAAGATATGTGTTTTTTACAATATCATCGTCATTGAAAATAGTAAAGTTCATGCCAGTGTTTGTATAAATTTCATCTAAAAGACCACGATAATTTCTTGCTTTTACAATAATGTTTGAAGCAATAGCAATCATTTTGCCAACATTAAAAGTTTCGATAGTATAACGATATATATTCAAAATTTTCAAAATGTCAGCTTTAGACTTTGGGCTGAAAAGACAATCTTTGGTTATATCATGAGTCAAATCATAATAGTTTTCAACTTCTTCCAAAATTCTGTATCTGCCGTTTCTACTTTGAACAATCAACAATTTGACTTTTCTTTCATTAAGTTGAATGTATGCAATATTTTCCATAAAAATCCTCACTTTTGCTTGCTTTGTTATTTATCTAAATCAATAGCTCCAACTGGACAACTTGCTTGGCAAGATCCACAATGAATGCATTTTGTTTTGTCAATTTTTGCTTTTCCATCTGTATCAAATGAAATAGCCCCAACTGGACAAATAGCAACACAAGTGCCACATCCTATACATTTTTCTTTATCAACCATATTTCACCTCTCATGAAAAATATTTTGACACAACGATATAAATAAAATTATATAGTAATATCAAAATTATACGATATAAATATATCATAAAAATGTGCGTTTGTAAACTATTTTTTGAATACTTTTATAAATTCTACCACTGCCAAACAACAAAGAAAAATACCAAAAATCATTTTTAAAATTTTAGAAGGCAAATAAGACATCAAAAGAGCCCCAAGAACAGAAAAAATAACCCCAAAAAATATTATCCAAAAAATATTTTTTGTCACGATAAAACCATTGCGATAATGAATATAAATTGAAAAAATAGCCATAACCAAAAAACTCAATAAATTTAGTCCCTGAGCAAGCTTTTGATCGACATTTAAAAAGATAGTCAAAATTGGGATAAGAAGAGTTCCTCCTCCCATTCCTAACCCTCCAAAAATACCAGAAACAAACCCTGCTAAAATATAAAAAAAATACAACATAAATGCTCCTTTTTTTTGTTGATTTTTTAAGATAAAATGTTCAAATTTTGCATAACGCAATCATTTTTTTTGACATTTTAAACAAAATTATATTTTCAAAACAACAATCTTATTCCGCCTGCAAGCATAATAAAAACAAAAATAATTTTTATAACTTTTGAAGGTAAAAATTTCAATACAAAAGCCCCTACAATTCCACCCAAAACAACACCTGTTCCAACAGTCAAAAAAGGTATAGTTTCCAAATTTCCACTCAAAAAATATATCACTGCACTTACGAAAGAAATTGGTAAAATAATCACGATTGCTGTCGCATGTGAATATTTGTCTGACAGATGAAGAACCCTTTCAAGTATAGGCACACAAATCATTCCCCCACCGCCTCCAAAAAATCCATTAACAAAACCAATAATTATTCCACATACACACAAGACCAATTTACTTTTTAGACTCAACTTTTCTTTTCTGTCCTCTTTTTGCTTCAAACTTGTATCTTTCATAGTATTATTGTTAATAATTTTAAAGAAAATATTTGATTATTTGTATTAAATGTATTATAATAAAGCAGTTAAACTAACAGTAAAGGGTGAAGTATGAAAAAATTTAGAATTATCAAAAGCAAAATTATTATGTTTATCTTTGCGTTAATCCTTCCTTTGTCCGCTTCCGGACTTGTTTATACCTTAAATGATATGAACACCGCAAAGGCAGATGATGGCACAAGCACATCAACAAATTATTATTCTGGCTACATGAAAGAAGTAAGTGTGACCAACAATAATTTCAATTCTAGCAGTTCAACATATTCTATCAGCACTTCTTTGTCTGGATGGACAGGCCAACTCAATGATAGAAACACAACAGCTGGAATTATAAACACTGGAAACTCTTTCCAGACTTATATGACAAGCACTTATCATCTTTCAAACAACCCCCTTGCAAAGGCAACAGATAAGTACATTTTGATGATCAACTCTCAAACAAGTGATTCAACAAAGTACGCAACTGCAAGACAAGGATATAAGTCAAACACAATTTCATTGTCAGCAAATTCATTCTATTCTTTCCAAGTTTCATATAAGAATGACACAAACTACAATTCTTATACATCTTATGTAGTATTTTCAAATTTGGAAGAACAAACAACAATTGGCAAAAGTATTTTTGAAGCTAAAGGCTTTGATGAATATATTTCTTTCACATATAAAAGCAAAACATATTACCTTCATAAAACATTGTCAGAAGCTGGACAACTCGCAAATGCAGTAGAAAATGCAAAAGTATTTTATGAAGATGACAAATATATTGGTTTCATGAACGACAACGCTCCTGTTTATGTTTCTGTAAATGACATAGAAAAAGTTGGAGAAGGAGATCAACAACAAATCAATATAAACAATGGTGCAACATACTACACCTGCGACATCGCTTATGATTCAGAAAAAGGAAACTATGTAGTTGCAGAAGGCACAACATACTATACAACAAAAACAGAATACGATTCTTTAAATGATTATGTTTTTGGTTCTATGTATTTGTCAGGACTCACTGATGAAGATGGAAATCCTGTAAAAGCAGAATATGTAAGAGTATCTTCAAAAGAATGGGTAACTTTCTACTTCTTCGTAGCTACAGGAAATAAAGAACAAAGCGTAACCCTTGACCTTTGGCTTGGTGCAAACGAATCTGGAAAAGAAAGCAGTGGTGTAGTTTTCTTTGATGATTGTCATGTATATCAATACAGTGAAAATACATTCTGGAAAACATACCAATCATACTTTGGAAAAACATATACACAAGAAATCACTGGAAGTGATGGAAATGTGACAACAGAAGTTTATGATTGCGTAAACTTGATTGATTTAAGAAACAAAGAAACAATTGATTATCCAACAAACAATTTTGATTTTGAAGACGGAATATACAACGATGATATTTCTTCTTTGAAAAATTGGAAAAAATCTGGAAGCGGAAACGCTCAAATATTTGATTCAAAAAGCCCTGAATATTTCAAGAGTGTGACTGGTTATGACTTTGTAGGTTCAAACCTTTCATGTGAAGCAGAAATTGATGGAGAAAAAGTTTCAATTTCTGCAAACAACTACCTCCTTGGACTTTGGGCAGACAACAATTATGTAAATGTTAAATCAAACGATGTAAGCATCAATGCAAACGAAATCTACAAAATTAAAGCATATTACAAAATCTCTGAATTGACAGACGGAAATGTTTATATGTTTGTTGAAGAAAATGACAATGTTTTGACAGCCTACAACCTCACCGACAAACAATATACATTAACCGCCCAAACTGCAAGCAGTGCTGTTACTGCAAATGCAGACAACGACTTTGTCAATGATTATGGCGTAATTGAATTTTATGTTAAAGGTGGAGCATTATACAATTCATCAATCAACATTTCTTTAGGACTTGGAAAGAGCGATGAAGCAGCAACTGGTTGTGTTGTATTTGATGATGTGACAGTTGAAAAGGCAACATCAGAAGAATATGATGCAGCAACAAACAAAGTTCAATTAAACACAAACTCAGCAACCCTTACTGTTCCAAATGGAAACTTCAATCTTGTCACAATAGACAATTACAATTATCCTCTTACCGCCCAAAACTGGACAGTTGAAGGTGGAAACGGATTGTTGTTTGATGGTGTAATCAACACAGAAGAATCTGAATATAAAAAATATGTTGCAAAATACAACGAATTGAAAGCAAGTGGTGTTGAAGATATTGACAACCCATATTACTGGGCAACATATACAAATCCAAAAAACAGCAGAAATTCTACTTCAGAACCTGACAATGTTATGATGCTTGCAAACATTCATGAGTCATGGCAAAAACTTACTTCAGAAAACATTTCTCTTGAAGCAAATAGCACCTACAAACTCAGTTTCAAATATAAAACTTACAGCACTACTGCTCAAAATGCATCAATCAATATAAGTTTGTATGGAGAAGATGGATTTAAGTTGTTTGAAGCAAATGATGTTTCTTCAAATGGAGAATGGAAAGAATATTCTATTTATTTGAAATCTTTGGAAGGAACAAACAACGCATACATCGTAATTGATTTTGGAACAACCGAAAACAATGTTGCAGGATTTGCTTATTTTGATAACTTCGAACTCACAACAGTTGAAAGCAAAGAATATGAAAACAAAGTAAATACTGCAGAAGGAAATGAAGATACATTTGGTGTTGTTGATATGTCAAACTTCTATCTCAACCTCCCAACAAACGATATTACAACAGATCTCAATACAAGCATCACCCCAGCTTATACTGGTTCAGTTTCAAGTTCTGACGGAAGTGCTATAAATGGTGGAATTGTAAAGAGTGACAAATTTACAGAAAACAGCCCATTCTATATTGAAAAAGAAACAGCTGACGAAGAAAGCAAAAATGTCTTCTTTATTCAAAGTCAAGGTGTTGGATCTTATGCAATTCAATCAAACTTCAACCTTGATTTAAAAGCAGACACTTACTACGCCCTTTCATTTAAACTTAAAACAAACTTCAATTACAACAACAATGGCGTTGAGTTAGACAAAAACAAAACATATTCATATGGAGCAACATTTGGTATAACAGGATTTGATTATATGACTTCACTTGTTTCAAACGATGGATATGAAACATATACAATGTACTTCCACCCAACAGAAGATGCATCTGGAAAATTGTATATCGCCCTTGTTTGTGACACAACAGAAACAGCAGGTTCTATGGCAATATATGACATTGCATTTGAAGAATCTGACGAAACAACTTACAACTCTGCAAACGATACTGCAACCGACAAAAACTATGATGTGAATGAAGATAAAGTGTTTGTTTCTAAAGCTGATTCAACAGAAGAAGATACAGATGAAGGAACAGACGACACAGAAGAACCTACAACTGACACAACAGAAGGTGGTTTTGATTGGCTCTTGATCCCATCACTTATCACAGCTTTGGCAATTGTTATCGCCGTAGTTGGAAGCATCCTTAGAAAAGTTAAAATCAAGAAGATTGAAAGAAAGCGTAAAGAAACATACGACAGAAAGTCAAGCTTAAATGTTGATGCTGTTAAGACTAAAGCTAAAAAACAAAGAGATGCAGAAATCCTTGAAGTTAAATCAACTATCGACAAATTCCAGAAAGAACTTGACAACTTGGAAAAATTACACAAACAAAAAGTTTTGAGTTTGAGAGAAAAAGATAAAGGTCAAGTTTCAAAGGAAACAGACAAAGAATTCAAGGTATTCGCTCAAAAGAGAACTGTTATTGTTGAAAAGATTGATTCACTCAACAAACAAATTGAAAACATCAACTCCCCTGAATATTTGTTAAGCTTGGAAAGAAAAGTTTATGCACAAGAAGAAATGAAACAAAAAGAATTGGCAAAACTTTCAAAAAGACTCAATAAAGAGCAAGCAAAAACAAACAACAAAACAGAGGAAAACAATTCAAAGACAAGCAACAATAACAAAAGAAAATAAAAAAAAGAGAGTTTAAACACTCTCTTTTTTGTTGCCGTTTTTTATATGCCGTTTTTCATATTATGCAATCTTTAAAACAAAAAAGATGATTATTAAAAATCATCTTCATCATCGTCGTCATCTGACTCTTCTTCATTATCATCGTCGTTATCTTCGTCATCATCTTCATCGTCAAGGTCAAGATCTTCATCATCAAGATCAAGGTCTTCATCCAAGTCATCAAGAGATCCATCATCAAGTCTATCGTCAAAACCGATGCTTGAATCCAAATCGTCATCTATGATTTCATCATCCAAGTCAGTCACAGAAGCCATATCTCCTGTTTCTTCATCATCGTAAACGACTTCTTCTTCATCACGATTTACATAATCTTCCCAATCATTAGAAGCATCTTCGCCTTCTGCTTGATGCTCTTTAAGACATGTTGCACACATTATCTCATCTGGTTGGATATAATTTGTTTTGCAAATTGGACAAAGTTCCAAATCAAGATCACCAATAAAATCTTCTTTGTTTGCAGAAAGTTCTGCCTTGCATACGCTACAAAGTTTATCTTTCTTTTCAATATAGTTAAGTTCACATCTAGGACATCTAATATAAACAGGTTTTTTCATATAAAACTCCTTTCTTTTTATCGGTATGTATTCTACATACTATATAAATGTTTGTCAACTGTTTTTATTAATCTTTTTTGCTTTTTTTCAACAAATTATCTTCCGCTTGAGAAGGTCTTAAATATACAGGCAACAAATCATTTACACTGACAAATTTACCGAGATTTTCCTCTTCTTCTGCGAAGGAAAGCATATCACTGCAGGTTATTTCAATTTCATTTATATTCTTGTCATTCAAATCACCTTTAAGCCCAAAAATTTGGTCTTTTATTGCCAAGAATTCCTGCTTTTCTATCATTCTCTCTTCTTGTAATTTTATTCCTGTTTTATCAAAATATGCAACAAAATACAAATCTGATAGAGCATTTAATGCACAAACAAAGTTTCCTTTGTTAAGCTTTTTATTTACGACTATACTTGCCATAAGTTCCAAAGAAGACATAGCAACAAATTTTAAATCATGATTTACACATCCAAGTGCTTTTGCTACGGCAGTCCCTATTCTAAGGCCAGTAAAAGAACCAGGTCCGACAACAACTGCGACAGTACCAACATCCAAAACATCTATATTTGCTTCTTGACACATTTCGTCAATGGTTTTTAAGACATTTTCTGAGTGTTTGCTGTGTGCATCAATATCTTTTAAAACAACTTTACCATTTGGCGTTTTAAGAGCCAAATTTGCCGTCATAAAGGCTGTATTAATCGCTAACATGTTTTCCCTCCTTGATAGTAAACAATCTGCAGTTTGCAGATTTCTTTTCGATATCAATTACATAATCAATGTTTTTTATAAGTCCTTCAACATTTTCTGCCCATTCAACAAAGCAAACTCCATCAAGTCTGCCTTTGTCGAAATACTCTTCAAAGCCTACATTCATTGCTTCTTCTGCAGATGAAAGACGGTACATATCAAAATGATAAATAGGAAATTTAGCATTGTAAGTGTTTAAAAGTGTAAAAGTTGGACTTGTAACCAAATCTTTGCACCCCAAAGCAGCCACAACTTCTTTTACGAAAGTTGTTTTTCCACTTCCCAAATCACCATTCAAAAGCACAACCATTGGTGGTTTCAACACTTTTGCAAAAGCATTTGCTATTTCTTTTGTTTGTTGTAAATCAGTTACTTCCATTTGTAATTTCATTATTTTTCACCTTCTTTTTCTTATTTACAAAATACATCAAAGTTAAACCTAAAGCACAAATTGTTGCAGAAACTGCCACCCCCGCAATAACATCTGTCAAAAAGTGTTTGCCCAAATACATTCTTGACAAACACACTAAAGCCACATATAAACTGCAAGAGAGCACAATCCCCACTCTTGTTCCCCTTTTCTTGAAAAATTGAAACAAGAAATATCCTACAAATATTGCAATGGCAGTAGCACAAGCAGCATGCCCACTTGGAAAACTGTATCCAGTGACAACATCTCCAATGTTTTCTATCGTATCAGTGACATTAAAAGGTCTTACTCTTTGAATAGTATCTTTCATCAAACTGACAGCCAAATACACGAAGCCGTATGAAAACAGATACCAAAAACAAATCTTTTTTCTAAAAAGCAGGAACAATAAACAAACAGCTATCACTCCTATTGTGCTTCCAATGGCTGAAATCATTTGAAAAGAAACATCAAAAAAAGTACTTCGTCCAGATTGCAAAAATTGAATTATCTTAATTTCAAAATCCATGCTATTATTCTACCAAAATATGCAAAAAAAAACAAATAAAACATGTAATAAACAAAAACATATAAAAAATTGCACCAAGATGATGCAATTTAATTTATTTTTTCACTCACACAAACACCATCTTCAAAATCATATATTGTTGTTTTAAAATCAACATCGTTTTGAATGGTATCCAAAAATTTTCTAAGATTATTTACCATTGACCTATGTTTGTGCTTTATACTTTCTTTTGAATTTACAAGCCCATAAAACAAGACATCATCAGCCATCAATATTCCGCCCACATTTAAAATTCTCTTCAAATATGGCAGATATTTTATATATTGTCCTTTTGGACCATCAAGAAAAATAAAGTCATATTTTTTTTGCGTATTTTCTGCATCAATCAAAAATTCATAAGCATCTTCATTGACAGCATCAAATCTGCCTTTAAAACCCAAATTTTCAAGGTTTTTAACTGCATATTCAAAATTTGTTTTATCTTTTTCAACAGTAGTGACAAAACAATCTTTATCACTTTCCATCATAACAGCAGAAGAATAACCAATAAATGTGCCTATTTCCAATATATTATGAGGCTTATACTTTTTGATTAAGTCAATCAAGAGATTCTTTGTTTGTTGCCTAATAATTGGATTATATTCGTGTTCTTGATATCCTAAAAATTCTGTTTTATCTATCATAATTTAACCAACTAATCAAGCAAAACAATAGTCAAAATCATAGGTCTACGCTTTGTTCTCTTGAAAATAAAGTTAGAGAGATTTCTTCTGACATTGTTTTTGATAACTGCAGGGTCGCAACCACGCAAATCTTGTTCTTTCAAAGAAGAGATAATCATCGCTTTTGTATCTTGAACAAATGCTTCAGCTTCATCTTGATAAACAACACCACGAGTGATGATAAATGGATCTCCGACAACATCTCCAGAAACATTGTTTATTGTCATTACAACAACACAAATACCATCTTCAGAAAGTTGTTTTCTTTCTCTCAAAACATTGCTGTCCATATCGCCAATTCCGTATCCATCAATAAGTCTTTGACCAGCAGTTGTGTAGCCAATCTTTTTGATTGAGTTTTGACTCATTTCAATTTGAGCACCAAGAGAAGGCAAAATTATATTTCTCTCTTCCATGCCAAGTTGCATAGCAATTTGTTTGTGCATCTTCAAATGTCTATATTCACCATGAATAGGAATAAAGAATTTAGGTTTTACAAGTGCGTGAATAGTTTTGATTTCTTCTTGACAAGCGTGACCTGATGCGTGAACTTGTTCAAGTTCGTCATAAATAACATCTGCGCCCTTTTGGAACAAAGAGTTGATAACATTGTAAACACTCTTTTCATTTCCAGGAATTGGTGATGAAGAGAAGACAATCAAATCATTTTCTCCAATCTTAATTTGTTTGAAATCTCCAGCTGCCATTCTTGTAAGAGCAGAAAGAGGTTCCCCCTGACTTCCAGTAGTCACAATCAACAATTCTTTGTCAGCATATTTGTCAATCTTGTCAATATCAACCAAAATGTTTCTATTGAAGTTGATTTCTCCAATCTTCATGCCAACATCAATGATGTTTATCATGCTTCTTCCAGTAAACGCAACTTTTCTACCATATTTTTCAGCAAGTTGCAAAATTTGTTGAAGTCTATGAATGTTTGAAGCAAATGTTGCAACAAAAATTCTGTTATCTGGATGAGATTTGAAAATTTCTTCAAGAGTTCTTCCAACACTCTTTTCACTCATAGAATAACCAGGTCTGCAAACATTGGTGCTTTCACACATCAACAAGTTTACGCCCTTTCTTCCGAGTTCTCCAAATCTTTGAAGATCTGTCATAACACCATCAATAGGCTCAAAATCAATCTTGAAGTCTCCCGTGTGAATTACATTTCCTGCTGGAGTGCTGATGCACAATGCCAAAGAACCAGCAATTGAGTGAGAAACTTTGATAAATTCAACAGAGAAAGATCCTATCTTGAGCACATTTCTTGGCTTAACAGTGATCGCTTTATAACTTACCTTTGGATGTTCTTTCATTTTGTTTTCAACCAAAGCAAGCGTAAGTCTAGAGCCATAAATAGGTGCCTTAATTTCTTCCAAAACAAAAGGCAAAGCACCAATGTGGTCTTCATGTCCGTGTGTCAAAATGATCGCTTTAATTTTCTCTTTGTTGTTTATAAGATAAGTGATATCTGGAATAACAACATCAATACCAGGCAAATCATCTCCTGGGAATGTCATACCAGCATCAACAACAATAATTTCATTGTTGTATTCAAAGGCGGTCATATTTTTACCAATTTCACCTACACCGCCTAAAAAGGTGATTTTCAATTTATTATTCATTTTTTCTCCTTTTAAAAATAAACATTGCAAAACAATGATAAAATAAACCAAACAAAATATTTGTTTTTATGCCACTATATGAAATGAAAAATCATCTCAAAGTATCTTTTGTTTTATGCAATAAAAAACTAAACAGATTTTTATAAAATATAAGCTGTTTTGTTTATGTTGTCAACTTCTTCAAGTTTTTTTGGTGTAAGAATATTCTTTTCGTTAACATAAAATCTCATACCCTGACTTGAGAAAAATACAACCATGTTATAGATGCAAAGAAGAGCAGAAATAACAGGTACAAGCACAATCAAAGAATAAATTCCAAAAATCATAGCCAAAGCCCAGAACAACAAGAAATAAATCAAAGTTGTTCCAAAGATAGACCAGAAATGTCTTCTAACAGCCTTAATTCCTTTTCTGTATGCTGAAAAAGCGTTGCAATCAAAAACAATTGATGCTGGTCCCCAACCAAGAACTGTAATTTGATTTAATGTAAACAAAAGTACCAAAACAAAGAATATAACAAGTGGCAAGAAATAAGAGATAAAGAAAGCGTCTTCAACAAGGCCTATGCCATATACAACACTAAATGCAATCGCAAAGAAAAGAATGTTGTAAAAAGTTTTGCAAAGAGAAAAGACTACAGATCTTTTAAGCCCCTTAACCAAAGCACTAAAAAATCCAATCTTGGTTTTGCTTGTCATGTAAGAATACAACATTTCATTCAAAGCATATTTGCCAATGTTGATAAAAAATGGTAAGAACACAAAAACTACAACAAGCCCATAAATTGCAAGCCCCAAATTTGCATTGAAAGCATCAACACAAATCAAAAATGAAGTATGGATAATGTTGTGTAAATTTGTCCCTAAAGCACCTTTAAACACCCCATTGAAAGAGTCTAAAGTGTTTGCAGACTGAACATTTGCTACAACCAAATCTTTAAATTCAAAAAACACAGGCAAAAACAAAGCAAAACAAATTCCCCAAATCACAATATAGTATAAAAGGAATTTGAGTGTTTTGCTCCAATTAGAACCAAAAAGTTTTATTGAATTTACAAACATCATAAAGAATAATCCTTCCAAAGCAAACAAAATGACAAATTATGCCACTCGTCTCATGAGAATAGTATAACAAAAATAAAAGAAAAAGCAAAATGATTTTTGATATCTACAACACGACATCAAACAAAAAATTTGTTAAACTTCAATAGCCATAATTTGATAACTTGTTTCTCCACCAGGAGTTTTTACAACAACAGTTTCACCTTTTTTATGCCCAATCAAAGCTTTACCAACAGGAGAAACATTGCTGATTACACCATTTCTAGGATCACTTTCTGAAGAACCAGTAATTCTATATTCTACTTCTTCATCAAAATCAAGGTCATACAATTTAACCTTGCAACCTACACTTACAACATCATTATTGATTTTTTTCTTGTCAATAACTTCTGCATTAAGCAAAATTCCTTCCATTTCTGCGATTTCTGCTTCGATTTGAGCTTGTTCGTCTTTAGCAGCATCATATTCAGAATTTTCAGAAAGGTCTCCAAATTCTCTTGCAATACCAATACGCTTTACAACTTCAGGTCTTTTTACTGTTTTATAAAGATTCAACTTTTCTTCAAGTTGTTTTTTCCCTTCTGGTGTTAAATAATATTTTTCCATAACAATCTCCTTTTAGCAATCAACATTGCTTATAAATTTCATAGGTCATTTTTAATAACCCATAAAAATGAAAAATTAAAAAAATCGACCCAAAAGGTCCATTGAATTGAAATTTTTTTCTTGACTTTTGACCCTGATATTATATGCAAAAAAATAAAAAAAGTCAACTAAAATTTCAACTTTCCTATAATATATTCAACTGCACAAATTTTTATTCTTAAAACGACCATTTTTTAACACTAATTTTAAGACTTTATGTGTTTTTTTTGTTTTTTATCAAATAATAAAACAAAGGAGTGAGTATGTTGACTTTCATAGCATTTTTGCTTACCATTCTTGGTTGTATAAATTGGCTCTTGATTGGGCTGTTGCAATATGATTTTATTGCTGGACTTTTTGGTTATCAAGCAAGTATATTCTCACGAATGATATATATTTTGTTTGGCATTGGAGCAATATATCTCACCCTAAGAATCATCATAAACAAAGGCACATTCAAAGTTTATGAAAAAAGAAAAAAGAGGAGTGAAGAAATGAAAAAACAAGAAAACAAAATACAACCCGCCCAACAAAATGTAGAAGCAGGGAAAGAACAGATTTCAAAAGAACAATATGACAGACAAACTCAATCAAAAAGCGAGCAAGAAGATATAGACACAACAAGTTATCACAATGACCCTTCAAATTTTGAAAATATGGATTATTTTGAAGAAAATTATAAGTCTTCTTATAGAGACAACTTGTTTGATGAACACTTTAAAGATAAATTTTAAAATAGCAAAATATTTGACTTAAAAAACGAAAAATAGTATCCTTAAAATATAAGGAGAAATTATGGTCACATTAGTAATTTTAGATGGTTTTGGCGAAAAAAGACAAAAGTTTGGCAATGCTATAAAAAGTCAAGGTACTCCTTATCTTGATAAATTGAAAAAAATGTATCCTCACACCCTTATCAACGCAAGTGGAGAATATGTTGGGCTTCCAAAAGGAGTTATGGGAAACAGCGAAGTGGGACATTTGACCCTTGGAAGTGGCAGAGTTATTTTGCAAGATTTGAAACTCATTGACAGCGAAATTGAAAATGGAAAATTTTATAAAAATCCTGCACTTATAAAAGCCTTAACTCATGCTGAAAAAAACAAAGGCAATTTACACATAATGGGTTTGTTATCAAATGGAGGAATACATTCTTCTATAGATCACATGTTTGCCATTCTTGAATTGGCAAAAAATTATGATATTGAAAACATTTATATTCATGCCATATTGGATGGAAGAGACACTGGCATTCAAGACGGAATAAAATTTGTAAAACAGACAGAAGAAAAAATCAAAGGTACAAATGCTAAAATAGCCACACTTATAGGCAGAATTTATGCAATGGACAGAGAAAACAGATATGACCGTCTTAAAAAAGCTTACGACATGATGTATTATGGAACAGGTTTAAAAGTGGCAGACTGCGAAACAGCGATTAAAGAAAGTTATGCAAACGGAATAAACGACGAATATTTTGAACCTACAATAATAGATCCAAATTCTATAATAAAAGATAATGATAGTTTTATTTTCTTCAATTATCGTTCTGACAGAGCAAGAGAAATCACTTTTGCAATGACAGACCAAAACTTTAAAGAATTCAAAACAAAACCAATCAAAAACTTTTTGTTTACCGCAATGACAGAATATTCTGACAAGTTGAAAAACATAAACACAATGTATCCCCCAATAGTTATTGAAGACAATTTGGCATACATACTTTCAAAAAATGGCAAAAAGCAATTTCATATTGCAGAAACTACCAAATATGCCCATGTGACCTTTTTCTTTAATGGTGGAATAGAAAAGCCATATGACGGAGAAGACAGAAAACTCATTGACAGCATAAATGTACAAGATTTTTCTGCATATCCAAAAATGAGAGCAAACGAAATAACAGCAGAAGTTCTTGATGCAATTGCAAGCAACAAATATGATTTCATTCTTGTAAATTATTCCAACCCAGACATGCTCGGACACACTGGAAATTTCAATAGCACAAAAGAAGCAATTGAATGTGTAGACAAACAAGCATATGCTGTTGCTTTGGCGACTTTAATGGCTGGTGGAGAATGTATAATCACTGCCGATCATGGGAATGCAGAAGAGATGATTGATAAAAATGGCAATAAACTGACAAAGCACACAACAAACCCAGTGCCAGTTATTTTGGTTAGCGAAAAGAACAAAAATGTCAAATTGAAAAAAGGCAAATCACTGACTTGCATAGCACCTACCGTTTTAAAACTTTTAGGAATTGAAAAGCCTGACACATTTGACGAACCTATATTTTAATACTTATAAAATCAACTAAAACCATCTTTTTAAATAAAAAAACTTTATCAATAAAGATAAAGTTTTTTTGTTTTTTATAATAGAAGTTATTTATTATTTAGGCTCTAAATTCTACTACCTTCTCTCATTGTCAATGACAATCTCACTCCTCTCAAATTGTCAAGCCAACAAGCACCTAAGATACCAGCCTCATTAACAACTTGACCATTGCCAAGACTTGTACCTAAGTTTCTTGTCCAATATTCAACTGTGTCGTCCGTTCCACATCCAAGCAAGAAACATACCATGTCGCTTGCTTTTGCTGAATAATCAGTCAAATATTCCTCTATTTCGCCTTTTGACGCAACTCTTATTCCATCACTATAAGCTTGTGCAGTTAATACTT
>URXM01000006.1 GCA_900551855.1 uncultured Eubacteriales bacterium | reverse complement strand
AAGTATTAACTGCACAAGCTTATAGTGATGGAATAAGAGTTGCGTCAAAAGGCGAGATAGATGACTATTTGACAGATTATTCAGCAAAAGCGAGCGACATGGTATGCTTCTTACTTGGATGTGGAACAGATGACAAGGTAGAATATTGGACAAGAAACTTAGGTACAAGTCTTGGCAATGGACAGGTGATAACTGCAGCAGGTTCTAGCATGTCTTGTTGGCTTGGGAATGTCAGAGGCGTTAGATTGTCACTGACAATGGCTAACGGAAGTAGAATTTAATTAAAAAAAGAAGGTTGATTTAACCTTCTTTTTTGTTGTGTAAATTTTAAATTTTGGCAATAAAAAACACGGTAAGATGCCGTGATTTCTATTATTTTCTCTTTGCAGTTTTAATACATTTTGTGCAAGCTCTTACTTTCTTTCCGTCAATTTCTGTACTTTGCAAATTAACATCATATTTTCTAGGCGCTTTGTTGTTTGCATGGCTAACTGTCTTGCCATCCATTTTACCTTTTCCGCAAATTTCACAAACTCTACTCATTTTTCTCGACTCCTTTAAATAATTTTACCGTGCTTTATCATACCACATCATTTAAAAAAAATCAACTGTTTTTTGATATCTTTAGCATACAACTTTTTAAAGTTTAGTATATATATTCCGATTAGACTTTGAAATTTGGCAAAAATTTTTTGTTTTGACTTTGATTTTGCTTGTCAAATTTCTTTAATTGTTGTATTATATAAGTGCGAATATAATTAGTTTGGAGGAATCTCTTTGACTGTCGATACAAACAACTATTATGGAAACATCTCAATCAGCGACAATGCAATCCGCACTGTTGCTGGTTTTGTTGCGTTGGATTGCTATGGCGTGGTTGACTTGGTTGCAAAAGATTTTCGTGATAGTGCTAGAGAGTTGTTTAGAAAAGAAAGATACTCCAAAGGTATTACTGTCAGTCATATAGATAACAGAATCTTTATTGATATACACTGTATTTTAAAGTACGGTGTTTCTATCAGTGCTGTGGCTGAGTCGCTTAAAAAATCTGTAAAATATAGTGTCGAAAACTTTACTGGAATGATTGTAGATACAGTGAATGTTCACGTCGTTGGCGTGTGTGTATAATTTTTGAGGAGCATAAAGAATGCAAAAGTCTATCAATGGGACGACCTTCCGAAAAATGGTCCTTGCAGGGGTCAGTCTGCTTGAACAAAATAAGGAATATATTGACTCATTAAACGTTTTCCCAGTTCCTGATGGGGACACTGGAACAAATATGTTTTTAACAATGAAATCTGCTGTTGGCGAAATCAACAAATGTATGAACAATGATTTGGCTTCTTTGTCAGAAGCTTTCGCCAAAGGTGCTTTGCGTGGTGCAAGAGGAAACAGTGGTGTTATCACTTCTCAGATTTTCAAGGGATTTTGTTCTGTAACTAAAAACTGCAAAGAAATCACTACCAAAGATTTTGCAAAGGCTATGCAAGAAGGAGCTACTATTGCTTATAAAGCCGTTACAAAACCTAAGGAAGGGACTATTTTGACAGTTATCCGTGTTATGGCTGAAAACGCTGTTAGTCTGGCTAAAAAACACGACGATTTTGATGTATTTTTCAAAAAGGTTATTGATACTGGTGAAGAAATCTTGAAGCAAACACCAGAAATGTTGCCTGTTTTGAAAAAAGCTGGAGTTGTTGACTCTGGTGGTCGTGGTATTTTGGTTATCTTTACTGGTTTCCAACGCTTCCTTGCTGGCGAAGAAGATTTGGAATATACTTTTGAAGATGAAACAAAGCCTCAATCTGTTGATGATGTGATTGCTGATATAAACAAACTTGGCGACATCGAATATGGTTATTGCACAGAATATATGATCATCAATATGCTTAAAAAGACTACTGAAGCTGATATTGACAAACTTCGTGAAAAATTGATGGAAATTGGTGATTCTGTCATCTGTATTGGTGATTTGTCTTTGGTTAAGGTTCATGTTCACACAAACGAACCAAACAAAGCTCTTGGTTATGCTTTGGAATTGGGCGAACTTTACAACTTGAAGATCGAAAATATGCGTGAACAAAACAGAGAACTCAAAAAGCGTGCTCAAGCTGTTGAAGAAACAAAAGAAATCGGTATGATTGCTGTTGCTCCAGGAGATGGCTTGGCTCAGATATTTAAAGAACTTACTGTTGACGAAATCATCGTTGGGGGACAGACTATGAACCCAAGTGCTGAAGACATTGCTAATGCAGCAGATAAAGTTCCTGCAAGAAACATCTTTGTTTTCCCTAACAACAAAAACATTGTTTTGGCTGCAGAACAAGCAAACGATGTGACAAACAAAAATTTGATTATTATCCCTACAAAGAGCGTTCCAGAAGGAATTGCAGCATCTATTGCTTTCAATCCAGATGCTTCTATTGAAGAAAACAAAAATGCTATGCTTGAAGCTATTAAGAGTGTTCGTTCTGGATCTGTAACTTATGCCGTTCGTGATACTCACGTTGATGGTTTTGACCTTGCAAAGGGCGAAATTATCGGTCTTGACAACAAGGCTATTTTGGCAAAAGGCAGTTTGGTAAATGAAACAACTGAAAAGTTGATTGATGCTATGTTTGATGACTCAGTTATGAACATCACTCTCTTCTATGGAGAAGATATAAGAGAAGACGAAGCTAACAATTTGCAGGCATCTTTGGCAAAGAAATATCCTGATTGTGAAGTCACTGTTGCCAATGGTGGTCAACCTGTTTATTACTATTTAGTTTCGCTTGAATAGTTATAAAAATATAATCAAAAAGAAAGGATTTTTCCTTTCTTTTTTTTGTGTTGAAACATTATGATTTTAATGAGATTTAGTTGTTCTATTCTTGAGCGTTTTGAAGTTTTTTAACCTTTTTGCAAGCAAAAACTTGCAGGAGATAAATTAAGAAAAATTATTAAATTAGATATATATAATTATATAAATAAGTGCAAGTTTAGGGGGAAACTATATAATTTTTTTTGAAATTGTGGCATTTTCGACAAACCTTTCATATCTTATTAGTGTATGGACTTTAAGGAGGTTTAAAATGTCATTTTACATCAATAATACTAATCCTAACAGACCAGGACCAATTTGTGGAAACCCTACAAATGGTATTTGTGAAAAGATTTTGATTGAAACAACAAAAGTTTTTGATGCATGCGTTTGCACAAGCACAGAATCTGGCATTATTTTGCAAGTTTCTGATTTTGTCCCTGCAGACCCTGTTTTGCCTTTGACTTATGTTTCAGCAGAAAATACTCCAAATTCAACCCCTACAATCTCTGACCTTGTTATTGACAGATTGGATACTTGTCCAAATTATGCCAATGTAAGTTTCACATTGACCATTCCTGTAACGGTTACATACCGTGACGCAAATGGAACTTTGGGAACTGCTGTTTCTACAATTACTGTTCAAAAATCTGTGATTTTGTTTGTTCCACAACCAGCAATTTCACCAATTGACATAACTTCAGTTGCAACATTCAGCAGTCAAATAGGAACATTCACTTCACCTAACATCTTTACAGTTACGGGGTGTATTCAAATCATTGTGAAAGTTACCAGCGTTGTAGATGTTTTGGTCCCATCTTATGGATATCCAGTTTTGCCACCTTGTCAACAAGCACCACAAGCAAGTGCTTGCCCGGGCTTACAAGATTTGCCTATCTATCCGACAGCATCGGCAATTTCAAATGTCCCAAGGTTGTAAAAGAAAAGGCTTGCTTTTGCAGGTCTTTTTTTATTGTTTCTTGCTTGCAAAAAAAATTTTATAATTTTTGAAAAAAGTTGGCAAAAATTGTTGACTTTTATTTTTTATCTGCATATAATAATGCTAGCACTGATAAGTCGAGAGTGCTAGCAAATAAAATTTAAAGGTTTGAAATTATGGAACTTTCCGAAAGAAAAATCAAGATTTTGACCATTGCTGTAGAAGAATTCATCAAAGATTCTGCTCCAATTACTAGCGGGTCTGTTAAAGATAGAACTTCTCTTGATGTTTCTACAGCAACTTTGAGGGCAGAACTTAACGCTTTGGAAGCTATGGGATTTTTAAAACAACTCCACACTTCTGGTGGGCGTGTTCCTACTGCTCAGGGTTATAGATTTTATGTTGAGCATTTGCTCAAAAACATAAAAGCAACAAACGGCGAGTTGGATGAAGTTAGAGCTCTTATTGAAAACAGAACTCAAAGTTTGGAGAACATTGTTGCTGGTATTGCAAAAATTATCTCTAAAGCGACAAATTATCCTACCGTTGTTTTGGTTAATGGTATCGAAAACTTGGTTTTGCAAGAGTTTAAAATAATTCCACTTCTAGACGAGAAATGTATGGTTTTGATTGGCACAAACTATGGTTATATTACAAATACTATGGACATTCAAGCAACAGCACAAAATTGTGAAGATGCTTCCAATTATTTGACCAAATATTTCAAGGGCGAAACAATGGGCTTTATGCTTGAAAATATCGACCAATTCAAAAAAGGAATGAGTGGAGAAATCAAAGCATTTCAATCTGTTGTTGACAACATTATTGTTGGGCTTTCTAAATTGAACAAACACAAACTGTTGAATGTTCAAGCAGAAGGTGTTGCAAACTTTGTTGACAAAGGCAAAGACATCAAGGAAGCCAAGAAAGTGTTGAAGACATTGAGCGATGAAAAAGAACTTATTGAAGTTTTGGACGATGACGAAGAAAATATCTCAGCTGTTATCTCTGATGACGATGATGATAAATGTTCTGTTATCAAAGCCCCAATCATTGTAGGGGGAAACAAACTTGCTTCTATTGGTGTGTTTGGTCCTCAAAAAATGGATTATATGGGCATTGCCTCCGCTCTTAAAGTGGTTGTTGATGAACTCAACAAGGAAAAAGGAGAATAAATGAAAAAAGATAATAATAATGAATATTTAGAGGAAGAAAAAGAAGTTCATCCTTCTGAAGAAGATTCAAAAAAAGAAAAATGCGATTGCAACTGTGATTGTGATGATAAATGCGATTGTGGTTGCGATTGTGGTTGCGATTGTGAAGACGACTGTGATTGCGACGATGATTGTGATTGCGGTTGCAAAAATGGTGAAAAGTGCCATTGCCACGAACATGATGACAAACACGGACCACACGATCCAGAATGCCACTGTCATGAGCATGAACACGAGTGTAAATGTGAAGACCACAAACATCCACACGAACATAAATGCGAATGTGAAGAGCATGGGCCTCATCATGAGCACGAAGATAAACATGGACCTCATGAACATGAGCCACATCATCTTCCACCACACGAACTTGAAGCAAAGGCTAGACAATATTTGGAAATGGCACAAAGACTTCAAGCCGACTTTGACAATTATAGAAAAAGAGTTGCCGAACAATTAGATTTTCAAAAACAAGAAGGAATTAGAAGTGTTATTGAAGTATTCTTACCTTGCTTGGATACTTTCAAGGAAGCAAAAAAGAGCATAACTGATGAAAAAATTTTGTCAGGTGTTGAAATGATTGAAGATAAAATCAACAATGCTTTGAAAACTTTGAATGTTGAGAAGATCGAAACTATCGGACAAAAATATGATCACAACTTACACGAAGTTGTAGCTGTCATGAAAGATGAGAGCAAAGACGATGATATCATCTTGGATGAATTCCAAGCAGGATATAAATTTAATGGAAAAGTTATACGATATGCGAAAGTAATCGTAAACAAATTATAAAAAAGGAGATAAAAAAATGAGTAAAATTATTGGTATTGACTTAGGAACTACAAATTCTTGTGTCGCTGTTATGGAAGGTGGAAAACCTACTGTAATTGCCAACGCTGAAGGAGACAGAACAACACCTTCTGTTGTTGCTTACACAAAAGAAGGAGAAAGACTTGTTGGTAAAGTTGCTAAAAGACAGGCCATTGTAAACCATGAAAACACTGTTCTTTCTATTAAGAGAGAAATGGGAACTGACCACAAAGTTAAACTTAACGGAAAAGAATATACTCCACAAGAGATTTCCGCTATGATCTTGGCTAAACTTAAGGCTGATGCTGAAAGCTATCTTGGAGAAAAAGTAACTCAAGCGGTTATTACTGTTCCTGCTTACTTCAACGATAGTCAAAGACAAGCAACAAAGGATGCTGGTAAGATCGCTGGACTTGATGTTCTTCGTATTATCAACGAACCTACTGCTGCTGCTCTTGCTTATGGACTTGACAAAGGCGAAAACAAAAATCAAAAGATTTTGGTTTATGACCTTGGTGGTGGTACATTCGATGTTTCTATCCTTGAAATAGGAGACAATGTATTTGAAGTTTTGTCAACAAATGGTAACACTAGACTTGGTGGTGATGACTTCGATAACAGAATTATTGATTTCTTGGTTGAAGAATTCAAAAACCAAAACGCTGGTATGGATTTGTCAAAAGACAAACTTGCTATGCAAAGACTTAAGGAAGCTGCTGAAAAGGCTAAAATCGACCTTTCTGCAACTCCTATGACAACAATTTCTCTTCCATTTATTTCTGCTGATGCTAATGGTCCAAAACACTTGGAAGTTGAACTTACTCGTGCTAAATTTGATGCTTTGACAGAAGATTTGGTTAAAGAAACTATTGAATGCTGTAAAAAAGCTTTGAGCGATGCTAAACTCACAACTGAAAAGATTGATAAAGTTATTTTGGTTGGTGGTTCTACTCGTATCCCTGCAGTTGTTGAAGCTGTTAAAAACTATACTGGTAAAGAACCTTTCAAGGGAATTAACCCTGATGAATGTGTAGCGATTGGTGCTGCTATTCAAGCCGGAGTTTTGGCTGGAGAAGTTAAGGATGTTCTTCTTCTTGATGTCACTCCACTTTCTCTTGGTATCGAAACTTTGGGTGGTGTATTCACAAAATTGATCGAAAGAAACACTACAATTCCTACAAGAAAATCTCAAATCTTCTCTACTGCTGCAGACAATCAACCAGCTGTTGATATTCATGTTTTGCAAGGTGAAAGAGAGTTTGCTGCTCAAAACAAGACTCTTGGAAGATTCCAACTTAACGATATTCCACCAGCACCAAGAGGAGTTCCTCAAATCGAAGTTACATTCGATATTGATGCTAACGGTATTGTTAAAGTTTCTGCTAAAGACCTTGGAACTAACAAGGAACAAAACATAACAATTACTGCTTCTTCTAACTTGAGTGAAGCTGATATTGATAGAGCTATCAAAGAAGCTGAAGCTCACGCTGAAGAAGATAAGAAGAGAAAAGAATTTGTTGAAACAAAGAACCAAGCAGACAACATGGTTTACTCTCTTGAAAAACTTTTGAAAGAAAACGGAGATAAACTTTCTGCTGAAGATAAAAAACGTCTTGAAGATGAAGTTGAAAAAGCAAAGAAAGAGTTTGAAAGTGATGATATTGAAGTAATCAAGAAAGAACTTGAAGAACTTACAAAAGTTTCAAACGAAGTCTTCACAAAGATGTATCAAAACGCAAATCCTAATGGTGCAACAGGTAATAATGCCGGAAACGCTGGAAATGCAGGAAACAACGATAACAACGCTGGCTCTTCAGACAAGAAAAACGGCGATGACGATGTCATTATTGAATAATAACTGACACAAAGGAATAAATACGAAATTAAAAGGAAAAAGTCGTGGCTAATAAAGACTATTATTCAATTTTGGGTGTAAGCAAGGACGCGGATGCGGACGAAATTAAGTCCGCATATCGTAGACTTGCAAAAAAATACCACCCAGACTTAAACAAAGCCCCAGATGCTGCTGAAAAGTTTAAAGAAATCAATGAAGCTTATGAAGTCTTAGGTGACGACAAAAAGCGTGCAAATTACGACCAATATGGTTCTGCTGATGGCCCACAATTCTCTGGTGGTGCCGGAGGTGGAGCTGGTGGATTTGAAGATTTCTTTGGCGGTGGTCAAGGATTTGGAGGATTTTCTGATATATTCTCTGACATCTTTTCTGCTTTTGGTGGTGGCGAAAGACGAAGCCGTATGGCAGAGCGTGGTTCTGACATAAATATTGCTATGAATTTGAGTTTTGATGAAGCCATTTTTGGCTGTGAAAAAATCATTTCATACAATCGTATTGAACCCTGTTCTAAATGTTCTGGAACTGGTGCAAAGAATGGTAAAGAATTTACAACTTGTCCAGACTGTAAGGGTGCTGGAAGAGTAAGAATTCAACAAAACACTATGTTTGGAACAACTATTCGTGAAACCGTTTGTCCTCGTTGTGGCGGAACTGGTAAAATGATCAAAGAGAGATGTGAGGAATGTTCTGGTAAGGGTTATAAGAAAGTTCCTGCACAGGTTCGTTGCAAAGTCCCTGCTGGCATCGATGATGGACAAACCATCAGAATGAAAGGCGAGGGGAATGCTCCTGCTGGTCAAGGCGTTAATGGTGACTTGAACATCAAAGTTTCTGTTGCTTCTCACAAAATCTTCAAAAGAAATGGATTTGATTTGTATTGCGATATGTATGTACCTTTCACTACTTGTCTTTTGGGTGGAAAGATTGATATTCCTCTTACAAAAGGTATCAAGAGTTATAAACTTGATGAAGGAACAAAAAACGGAACAATACTCAGAGTTAAGGGCGAAGGTGTAAAGCATCTCAATTCTGACAAGAAGGGTGATTTGGTCGTGACAATCAAGAGTGAAATTCCAAAAACTCTTGGCAAAAAGGCTAAATCAGTTTTGCAAGAATTGGAAAGTAAATTTACAGAAGATGACTTCCCTGAGACTAAAAAATTTAGAAATAAGATTAAATAAAAAAAGAAGGCGAAGGTTAAAACTTTTTGAAGCTAGCAAAAACATAATGACACTATAAAATACTAGAGGTTTTTGGAATAGATATAGTTGTTATGTCAGAATAAATTTTTTTTGCTAAAAACATTGATTTTTATTTTGTTCATGTTATACTAGAGTCAATAAGGAGGATTTTTATATGATTAAAAAGTCAAACACTCTCAATTGTGCTGTAAGTGATAACAAAGCAAAAAAACTGGGATTTAAAATATTATCAGGAATTCTTTCTCTTGGTTTTGTTTTTAGTTTGGGACTAATGTTGACTGCTTGTAGCAATGAACCTCAAGTTCAAGTAGAAAATGTTTCAACATTAATAGAAGAATATTATACAGACACAAAAACTTTCTTGGATAATGAAGTTTTGGAAGATGTTGTTAAATTTTCAACAGGGACTTATGATAGTTCGAAATTGCTTGACGCTACATATGATTTAGGCAATGGAGATTCAGAATCGCTTAATTTTGTTAAAGTTATATTTACATATAAAGATGGAGAAGAAAGTTTATACAACATAAATGTAATGACATTTGAAACAGGAATTGAATTAGATAAAATTGCAGATTATGATGCAAACAAAACAGAACTTGCACAAATTGCAGACGACGCAACAATTTCAACACAATATACAACAACTTATAACTCAGCAGAAAATGCTCAAAATGACGAACTAGCAGAAGCTATACTTGAAAATATAGTAAAATCTAATGAAAATATTGTTCATTTTATACTAAAAAGCACTGGCGAACAAGAAGATGTTATTGATGATGTGATATATCCTTTCAGTAAATATGACCTTATTGTTCAAACAGACAAAGCAGTAAAAGTATATCAAGTGACGATTAGAACTCAAGTTGATATTCAAGATATGATTGCTAGCCTTACAGATTCGCGAAATTATAGGCTAAAAAGTACAAATGATATTGAAAATATTGAATGTACTATAGAATATAAAAAATAGGAAAAAGAGAATACTGAGAACAATTTATAAATATAGTTGATGATTAACTAAATTTTATCTAAGTCATTTGATTTTTCGCAAAAGTCAAAATAATGTGTACTTGTGACTATAACAAAATTATTAAACATATAAATACATTTAAAAAATAAAAATGTAAAATATTTTTATAAGTAACAAAAATGGAACTGTATCAATTATTACAGTTCTTTTTTGTAAAAGTAAAAAACAGGCTTTTAACAACCTTCTTTTTTTGTTTTGTACATAAAAACTTATAAAGATTTATTTATCGCCACCAAATGGCAAATTTGGGCGTATTTGAAAGGAATATAGCAAGAATATCATTCTTTTTCCTTTTTTAAGTATTTTTCTTGCTTTTTGTCAATTTTTTGTTGTATTATATGTTTAGAGAGGTTGTTATGAGAAGATTTTTTGGCTCAAGAAAAAATGATTTGATCTATATTGAAGGTGAAGAATACAATCATTTGAAAAATGTTTTGAGAATGAATATAGGTGATGTCGTTCTTGTAAGTTTGAATGACAATTTTCAATATTCTTGCGAAATCTCAAAGTTTGAAAAAAACAGAGCCGTTTGCAAAATTATTGGACAAGAAGAGTGCATCGCTAATCCTCAAAAAAATATTGTTATTTTCCAGGCCATTACAAAAAGACCTAAATTTGAATTTATTGTTCAAAAGGCGACAGAAGTCGGAATTACAAAAATTGTTCCTTTTGTAAGTGATTATGTTATTGCAAAAATGACTGAAAACAAAATGGACAGATTGCAGTCTATTGCTATGAATGCTTGCAAGCAGTGTGAAAGAACTATTATGCCTATTATTGACAAGACAAGAACAGTTAAAGATGTTTTGAATGCTATCAAAGATTTTGATTTGGTTTTGTTCGCAAACGAAAGAGCAGACAAAGGTGAAAAAATTAAGGATTTAAGCAAATATCAAAACATAGGAATTATTGTAGGCTCTGAAGGTGGTTTCACTCAAAAAGAAAAAGAAGACTTTATAAAGGCTGGTGCAGTTTCTATCAGTCTTGGCCGTAGAATTTATAGATGCGAAACAGCTTCTGTTGCAATGATGAGTTTGGTTTCTATTTTGAGTGGAAATTAGTATGAAAATTGCAGTTTTGACATTAGGTTGCAAAGTAAACAAATATGAGAGCGATGCTCTCATTTTTGAACTAAAAAACAGAGGCTTTGAAGCTACTGACAAATTGGAAGAAGCTGACGCTTATATCATCAACACTTGTGCTGTGACAAACGAAGCAGAAAAGAAATCTAGGCAGATGCTGGAAAGGGCAAGAAAACTCAATCCAAATGCAGAGATTTATGTTATGGGTTGTGCTAGTCAAAACAAACCTGTTCAATTTGAAGAAAAGGGTGCAAAGTTTGTTGTTGGCACTGTTGGGAAGAAAAAGCTTTTGGACAACTTGGACAAAGTTGGAGAGAAGTTATTTGATTTCCCAAAGGACTATGAAGATGACTTGTTTTCAGCTCAAACTTTGACAAGAGCATTTATAAAAATTCAAGATGGGTGCAACAATTTTTGCACATATTGTTTGATCCCATATCTTCGTGGAAGAAGCAGATCAAGAAGTGAAGAAAGCATAATTTCTGAGGTTGAAAAACTGCCAGAAGAAGTGAAAGAAATTGTGCTTGTTGGAATTGATGTTTCCGACTTTAAGATTGATGGTAAAAAAGGACTTGGAATTTTACTTTCAGATTTGGACAAGTATGGAAAAAGATTGAGATTGTCTTCTATGGAAGATAATTTGATTGATGAAAGTTTCTTAAAAACTCTGTCTGGTCTTAAAAATTTTTGTCCACATTTTCATCTTTCTCTTCAAAGTGGGTGCGACAATGTTTTGAAGAAAATGAACAGACACTACACAACAAAAGAGTTTTTTGAAAGTGTTAAACTTATAAGAAAATACTTCCCTATGGCAGGGATAACGACTGATATTATTGTTGGGTTCCCAACCGAAACAGAAGAGGACTTTGAAGAGACTTTAAAGTTTGTTGAAAAGGTTAAATTTTCACAGTTGCACATATTCCCATATTCAAAAAGGAATGGAACTTTGGCGACAAAACTTTACAAAGATTTGCCTGGGCAAATCAAAAAAGCGCGTCTAAAACGCTTGGAAATTTTAGGCAAAAAATTGAAAACTGACTTCATAAATCAAAACAAGTCGGGGAAAGTTTTGATTGAAGAAAAAAACGGCAACTATTTTGAAGGATACACTGAAAATTATATCAAATGTTATATTGACGCAGATGTGAAAGTTGGTGATGTGGTTGATGTGAAAATTGTCAAACCTTTCAAAGATGGTGCTGTTGCAGAATTATTGAAAGATTAGGAGAAGTTTATGTCTTTTGTAGATTGGTTGTATGGCAAGAATGGGTTGCCTGGGGATTATGATTACACAATGATACATTTTGTGTCTGTTGGTGTTATTTTGGCGCTTACTGTCATACTTGCTTTGATTGCGGGGAGCAAACATATCAGTGCAAAGGCTAAAAAAGTTGTGTTATATTCTATCGCAACTTTCCAAATTGTGTTTGAAGTTGTTTGGAGAATTGTCTATGTTTGCAGGGGAGATGATTTTCTTTCTTTGTGGCCATTTTATGCTTGCAATTTGAATGGTATTTTGATTCCTATTGCCGTGCTTACAGATTGCAAACCTATGAAAGAAATGTTTTATGTGTTTGGTTTTGTAGGAGGATTGTTGACTTTTGCAATGCCTCAAGGTATCTTTTATGATGCATATTTCACTTTCCCTATTTTGAAGAGTTTGCTTCAACACACAGCTTTGGTGTTTATTCCTGTTTTTGAATATGTAAGTGGATCCTTCCGTCCTTCTATCAAAAAATTCTGGTTGGTTATTGTTGGGCTTTTAATCCATGTAATTAACTCTCTTGGAATTGCTGCTATGCTTGGCTATCCTGGAGACTATTTATATTTCGACAGTGGCATGCCTTTTGTTATACCTGGAGTTCCTGGTTGGGTGGTTATGTCAGTGACTGCAATCATTGTGCTTTTGCTTTTGTATGTTGTGCTTGATTATAAAACTGTTTTTCGCAGAAACAAAAAGGTAGAAGAAGCAGAAATTTGATGGCGTTTTGTGTTAAACGCTTGACAATTATCATAAGATATGATAGTATATTAAACGAAAATTGTGACCTTGAAAGGTGGTGAGAAAGTTGACAACAGTTAAAGTAGGCGAAAATGAATCTCTTGAAAGTGCATTGAAACGTTTTAAAAGAAAATGCCAAAAAGATGGTATTATCGGTGATATAAGAAAAAAAGAAGCATACGACAAACCTAGCGTTGCTAAAAAGAAGAAAAGTGAACAAGCTAGAAAAAGAGCTAGAAAAAGAGGTTAATAAATTTTAAACAGACCAAGTTTGGTCTGTTTTTTCTTTTGCAAAATTCTTGTTTTATGGTAAAATATTTTTTATGAATGGCTATGATATAAATTCTCTCAATGAAGAACAGAAAAAAGCACTTTTACAGACTGATGGCGTTGTTTTGGTTACTGCAGGAGCAGGCAGTGGCAAAACTAGACTTTTGACGCACAGAATTTGCTATTTGATTGAGCATGGCGTTTCTCCATACAATATTTTGGCAATCACTTTTACAAACAAGGCGACAAATGAAATGAAAGAAAGAGTGGCAAAAATGTGCAACAGCAACATTTGGATTTCTACATTTCACTCTATGTGCGTGAGAATTTTGAGAGAGAATATTCAATATATGGATGGTTACGACAAAAACTTTACCATCATTGATGAAAATGACAGAGACAAGATTTTGAAAGAACTTTTGAAGAAAAACAACCTTCAAGATGACGATCTTTCAAAGATTGATTCTCACCTTGACAACATTAAAAATAAAGGTCTTGATATTGATGAATATTTTTCTTCTTTGCAAGAATATGTAAACAAAACTGACGTAAGAAATTATCAAAAAGTTTGCTATCAATATGAAGACTATTTGCACAAAAATAATGCACTTGATTTTGATGATTTATTGAACAAAACTCTCTTTTTGTTTAACAACTACAAAGATGTGCTTTTGAAATATGCCGAGAGATTTCGTTATATTTTGGTTGATGAATTTCAAGACACAAATCTTGTACAATACAAACTTATCAAACTTTTGGCGTCTGTCCATAAAAACTTGTTTGTTGTTGGAGATGAAGACCAATGTATTTATTCTTGGCGTGGTGCAAACTTTAAAAATATCTTCAATTTAAAAAATGATTTTGATGATGTTAAAGTTTTCAAACTTGAAAGGAATTATCGCTCAACAAAAAACATTTTGACGCTTGCAAATAATGTGATTGCAAACAACAGTGAGCGTTTGAAGAAAAATCTTTGGACAGAAAAAGAAGATGGCTCAGCACCAGTTGTTTACACTGCGTTTGATGAGCGTGATGAAGCTATGTTTGTGGCAAAGACGATTGAAGAACTTATCGACCAAGGATATTCTTATAATGAATTTGCAGTTTTGATGCGTGTAAATGCTCTCTCTAGACCTATTGAAGAGGGGCTTATGACCTATCAAATACCTTATAAAATTTATGGTGGGTATAAGTTTTATGAGCGTGCAGAAATAAAAATTATTTTGGCATATTTATCTATTTTTGTTAATCCAAAAGATGAGATTTCTCTCTTTAAAATTATCAACTTCCCAAAGCGTGGAATAGGTGATGTTGCGATTGCAAATTTGCAAAATGAAGCAGAAGACAAAACTGTTTTGGAATATTTGCTTAGTGACAAATTTAAGTTTTCTAGATATTATTCCAAACTTGAAAGTTTTGTTGAAAATATCAAAAAACTGAAGGAGCAAATTGGTTCAATTTCTCTTGTTGAATTTGTTGAGAAGGTAGTCAAAGTTTTCAAAATTGCAGAGGCGTATGCAGGAAAAGATGAAGATGCCATAAACAAACTTGGAAACATCGACAGTTTGATTTCAAGTGTTCAAGAGTTTGCAGATGAAAATGAAGGGGCTACGCTTTCTGATTATCTTGCAAATGTTATGCTCAAAAGCGACAGTGATGAAATACAAGAAAACAACTTTGTTTCTGTTGCCACAATTCACTCTGTCAAGGGGCTTGAATTTAGAGTGGTGTTTGTGGTAGGACTTGAAGAAGGTATTTTCCCACTTGCGCGTGCAACATATTCTAATGCTGAAATGGAAGAAGAACGCAGGCTGATGTATGTTGCAATCACAAGAGCAGAAGAAAAAATTTATCTTATACATGCTTGCAAAAGATATATGTATGGAAAGAGCAATTTCCAAATGGAAAGTAGATTTTTGAAAGAACTTGGTATAGTTGACAAAAAGAAGCCAAAAATTACTGCAAATGACAACTTTTTTGAAAGTAGCAAAGATGACGATGTTTTTGACAGTGGTTATAAGGTTGGAGATAAAGTTTATTTGGCAAGATATGGAGAAGGGAAAATTGTTTCCATATCTGATGATGGCTTTGTGGGAAAGATTGATTTTGACGATTTTGGAATAAAAGAAATTATGCTGAATTCTAAAAATCTTGAGAAAGTGGAGGAAGACAATGAATAAGTTGGACAGAATGAAGGAACTGGTTGATGTCATTTTGATGCACAACAGAAATTATTACGAACTTGACAATCCAACAATTTCTGATAAAGAATATGACAAACTTTATGATGAACTTGTTGACCTTGAAAAAGAAACTGGTGTTGTTTTGCCAAACTCTCCAACACAAAGAGTAGGTGGAGATGTCCTTGACAAGTTTGTTAAGAGAAAACACGAAGTTAGGCTTTATTCTATGGGGAAAGTTCGTTCTTTCAGCGAACTTAGAGACTTTTTTGCTGACATGAAAAAGTATGTCAAAAATCCAACTTTTGCTGTTGAATATAAGTTTGACGGTTTGACAATTGTCACCGAATACCATGATGGAAAATATGTAAGTGCAACCACTCGTGGCAATGGTGAGATTGGAGAAGATGTCACAGAGCAGGTAAGGACAATTAAGAGTGTGCCTCTTGAAATCCCTTTCAAAGGCAAATTGATTTTGCAGGGCGAAGGAATGATGACAAACTCAAGCTTTAAAAGATACAACAAAACAGCCGAAGAACCGCTTAAAAATCCAAGAAATGGTGTGGCTGGGGCAATTAGAAACCTTGACCCAAAAGAGACGGCAAAAAGGCAATTAGACTATTTTTGCTATGCTGTTTTGTTTGCCGAGAACAAAACTTTTGACACTCAAGCAGAAATGCATGAATTTATAAAACAAAATGGTTTTAAAACTGGAGATTTCTTTAAAGTTGTTAAAACAGAAGCAGAGGCAGAAGATATCATAAATCAAATTGATTTAGAAAAAACAAATCTTGATGTTATGATTGACGGGGCTGTTGTAAAACTTAATGAAGTTGCGCCTCGTGAAGAAATTGGCTACACAAACAAATTTCCTAAATGGGCAAGAGCCTATAAGTTTGAAGCTGAAGAAGTTTCTACAATGCTTAAAGATGTTGTTTGGCAAGTGGGGAGAAGTGGAAAGGTTTCTCCAACTGCAATTTTGGAACCTGTTGAACTTGCCGGTGCGACAATCTCTAGGGCGACATTAAACAACATTGAAGATATAAGAAAGAAAAATGTTTATATAAACAGCAGAGTGTTTATAAGAAGAAGCAATGAAGTTATACCTGAAGTTTTGGGGCTTGCTGAAAAATATGACAACTCTGTTGTGATTGAAGAACCAAAAGTTTGCCCTTGTTGTCAAACACCATTGATCAAAAAAGGACCTTTGATTTTCTGTCCAAATCACGACAACTGCAAAGAGCAAATTGTGGCAAGACTTACACATTTTGTAGAAAGAGAAGCATTCAACATTGAAGGCTTGTCAGAAAAAACAATTATCCAATTTTATAATGATTTGGGTATTAGACATTATTCTGATTTATATAAACTTACAAAAGAACAACTTGTTGGGCTTGAAAAATTTAAGGATAAAAAGGCAGAGAATGTGCTTTCAAGTTTAGAGAAAAGCAAACATATCGAACTTTTTAGATTTATTTATGGAATTGGAATAAGTGAAGTGGGCATCAAAACTGCAAAAGACTTGGCAAAAGCCTTTAAGACTTTTGAAGGCTTTAAAAATGCAACTTATGAGCAGTTGTATGCAGTTGAAGACATTGGAGATATCATTGCAAATAACATCATCGAATTTTTTAAAGATGAAGACAATTTGAAAGAAATTGAAAGATTGTTTGAAGTGGGAGTGGTTGTTTCTGATGAAAGTGCTCCAAAATCTGATATATTTGCTGGCATGACTTTTGTACTTACCGGAACTTTGCCAAACTATTCTCGAAGCGAGATGACAAAGATAATTGAAGATAATGGCGGGAAGACTGCAACTTCTGTTTCTAAAAACACCACTTATGTTTTGGCAGGCGAGGAAGCGGGTAGTAAACTTGACAAGGCTAAATCTTTGGGAGTGCCTGTTTTAAGCGAAGATGAGTTTGTCTCTAAATTTCTTGATATCAAAAGATAATTGTGTTATACTAATATTAGGAGAAACATATGGCTAAATGTCCTGTTTGTAAGCAAAATTTGTCTGTTGAAATGGTGCCAATTGGTACAGAACCAGGTGAGAGAAAGAAAAAATTGAAAATTGGTTCTATTTTGCCACAGGTTATTACTTGGGCAATTGATGAATCTTTGAGAGCTTCTGTTGGTTCTGGACGTAGCCTTTATTTGACTTGCAACAATGCAGAATGTCCTGCTTGCTGGAAACCTACAAATCCAATTTATTTTAAAAATGGAGTTTTGGGACCATCGCTTGTAGGTGACAGTTTGGGGCTGAGACTTGCTGTTATGCAAGGGCAATATGTAAAGCGCAAAAGAGCCCGTAGAAGAAGGTAAAATTTATTTGAAATTTATCTTGTAAATACTTGACAAAAAGCATAAACATATTTATAATAAGCATTGTGTTTCGTTGTCGGAAGCAATGCTTAAATTCTTAAGCATAAACAAACAACAGGTGACGAGCTGATTTGAGTTTTCAGTTTCAGCATAGTTTGATTGAGTTCAAACGACAGGAAAAGGGTCACAAACCTCACCGATTTGAAAAGTGAGCTTTTCAAAGTCATAAAAATTTATGATTGTGTTGTTCATGTTTAACATCTAAAAGCATTTTTCATTGACACGGAATAACCGTGTCTTTTTTATGACAAATCCAATTCATGATTTAAAACTGAAAATCTACAAAAGGAGATATGAAATATGCCTACATTTAACCAACTTGTAAGAAATGGAAGAAAATCATTTGAAAAGAAGAAAAAGGCTCCACTTCTTGAAGAATGCCCTCAGAAGCGTGGTGTTTGCTTGTCAGTAAGAACAGCAACTCCTAAAAAGCCTAACTCTGCTCTTAGAAAAATCGCCAGAGTAAAACTTTCAAATGGACAAGAAGGAACTTGTTACATCCCTGGTATTGGACACAACTTGCAAGAACACAGCGTTGTTCTCGTTCGTGGCGGACGTGTTAAGGATCTTCCTGGTGTGCGTTATCACATCATTCGTGGAACTCTTGATACTGCTGGTGTTGCAAACAGAAAACAAGGCCGTTCTAAATATGGTGCAAAAAGACCTAAGGCTGGCAAATAATAATTTGCTTGTTCCGTTTTTTGCAAAAATTACTTGTTAATGTAATTATTTATTTTTAAAATTCAAATTTTGATAAAAGGAGAGTAAAACCAATGCCAAGAAGAAATAGTGCGGTTAAGAAAGATGTTTTACCAGATCCAATTTTCAACAACAAGGTAGTTACAAAACTTATCAACCAAGTTATGATGAGTGGAAAGAAAGGCCTTGCTCAAAGAATTGTTTATGGTGCTTTCGATATTATTAAAGAAAAGACAAGCTTGGAACCTCTTGATGTTTGCTTGACAGCAATTGAAAATGTTAAACCTATGCTTGAAACAAAAGGACGTAGAGTTGGTGGTGCAACTTACCAAGTTCCTATGGAAATCCGTCCAGATAGAAGACAAACACTTGCTATTCGTTGGATTGTTTCAAACGCAAGAAAGAGAACTGGTGAAAGAAATATGAACGAAAAACTTGCTGGCGAACTTATTGACGCTTACAACAACGCAGGTGCTTCTATTAAAAAGCGTGATGAAATGCACAGAATGGCTGAAGCTAACAAAGCTTTTGCACATTACAAATGGTAAGATTTATAGTTTTTATAAATCACTAATGAAAGATTGTTTGTGTTTTGGAATTTGTTGTTAAGACAAACAAAATGGGAAATAATCTTGTTATACAGAAAATCAATCTATCAAATTTTCAGTATTAGTTTGAAGATAGAAAAAATATTATAAGGAGAAAAATTTATGGCTACAAACCTAGAAATGACCAGAAACGTTGGTATTATGGCTCACATTGATGCTGGTAAAACAACAACAACTGAAAGAATTTTGTTCTATACCGGTAAAAACCATAAGATAGGTGAAGTTCACGATGGTGCTGCCACAATGGACTGGATGGTTCAAGAGCAAGAAAGAGGTATTACTATTACTTCTGCTTGTACAACTTGTTTCTGGAAAGGACATAAAATCAACATTATCGACACTCCAGGACACGTTGACTTCACTGTTGAAGTTGAACGTTCTTTGAAGGTTCTTGATGGTGCTGTTCTTGTTCTTTCTGCTCGTGATAAAGTTCAACCACAGACAGAAACAGTTTGGCGTCAATCTACAAAATATAAAGTTCCTACTATCATCTATGTAAACAAGATGGATAGAGACGCTGCAGATTTTTATGGTTGCGTTGAATCAATCAGAACTAGATTGAATACAAACCCTATTGCTATTCAAATGCCTATTGGTGAAGCTGACACATTCAGTGGAATTATTGATCTTTTGACTATGAAGGCAGAAGTTTATGAAGATGACCTCGGAACAAAAATTGATGTTATCGACATTCCAGAAGAATACAAGGCTAAAGCTCAACAACTTCGTAACGAAATGGTTGAACAAATCGTTGAAACTGATGATGCTTTGCTTGAAAAATATTTTGAAGGCGAAGAAATCTCTATTGACGAACTTAAAAAAGCTTTGAGAAAAGCTACAATTGACAGAACTCTTGTTCCTGTTCTTTGCGGTTCTTCATACAAAAATAAGGGTGTTCAAATGCTTTTGGATGCTATGGTAGAATATCTTCCATCTCCACTCGATATTGATCATATCGAAGGTGTAAATCCAGAAACAGGCGAAACAGAAAAGAGAGCTCCAAGTGAAGATGCTCCATTTGCTGGTCTTGCTTTCAAGATTATGACAGACCCATTTGTTGGTCGTCTTGCGTTCTTCAGAGTTTACTCTGGAAAATTGGTTGCTGGCTCTTATGTTTACAACTCAAACAAGGGTGAAAAAGAAAGAGTTGGTCGTCTTATCAGAATGCACGCAAATCAAAGAGAAGAAATTAAAGAAGTTGGCGCTGGAGACATCGCTGCTATCGTTGGTCTTAAAGACACTATTACTGGTGAAACTCTTTGTGATGAAAAGAACCCTATCGTTCTTGAAAGTATGGAATTCCCAGATCCAGTTATTAGAGTCGCTATTGAACCTAAAACAAAGTTAATGCAAGAAAAGATGGTTCTTGCTCTTGTTAAACTTGCTGAAGAAGACCCTACATTCAAAACATATACAGATCAAGAAACTGGACAAACAATTATTGCCGGAATGGGCGAACTTCACCTTGAAATTATCGTTGACAGATTGCTCAGAGAATTCAAAGTTGAAGCTAACGTTGGTAAACCACAAGTTGCTTACAAGGAAACAATCAGAAAAGCAACTCGTGCAGAAGGCAAATTTGTTAGACAGTCTGGTGGTAAGGGACAATATGGTCACTGTATCATTGAAATGGAACCTCTTGAACCAGGCGCTGGATATGTGTTTGAAGATAAGACTGTTGGTGGTTCTATTCCTAAAGAATATATCCAACCTATCAACAATGGTATTCAAGAAGCAAGCAAAAACGGTGTAATTGCTGGATATGAAACTGTTGACTTCAAAGTTACAGTTGTTGACGGTTCTTACCACGAAGTTGACTCTTCTGAAATGGCATTTAAGATCGCTGGATCTATGGCATTTAAGGAAGGTGCTCTTAAGGCAAACCCAGTTCTTCTTGAACCTATTATGAAAGTTCAAGTTGAAGTTCCTGAAGATTATCTTGGAACAGTTATGGGCAACCTTACTTCTCGTCGTGGAATTTTGACTGGAAACGAAACAAAACCAGGCGTTCAAGTTGTTAATGCTGAAGTTCCTCTTGGAGAAATGTTTGGTTATGCAACTGATTTGCGTTCTCAAACACAAGGCCGTGGAACATTTACTATGGAATTCTTGAAATATGCAGAAGTTCCAAAGAATATCGCTGAAACAATTGTAGGTCAGCGTAAAAAACAAGCATAAGGTTAATTTTTAATACAAAAACCAACTAAGTTATGCTTGGACTGAATTTGAGTTTACAAGTTTGGCTTTTTTGCTGTGAAAAAGCCAATTTGTAACAAAATTTATTTTGAAAATGTGATAAAAATGCTAAAATTGTTTTGACATTTTCAAAATATATGATAAAATATCACAGTAAAACATAAAAAGGAGATTATTAAAATGGCTACAGGAAAATATGATGTTACCAAACCACACGTAAACGTTGGTACAATCGGTCACGTTGACCATGGTAAAACAACTCTTACTGCTGCTATCACAATGTATAGTGCTGCTAAGGGTTACGCTCAAAGAATGAGATATGATGAAATCGATAAGGCACCAGAAGAAAAAGCAAGAGGAATCACAATCAACACTGCACACGTTGAATATCAAACAGATAAACGTCACTATGCACACGTTGACTGTCCAGGACACGCAGACTATGTAAAGAACATGATTACAGGTGCTGCTCAAATGGACGGAGCTATCCTTGTTGTTGCTGCAACTGATGGTCCAATGCCTCAAACAAGAGAACACATTTTGCTTGCTAGACAGGTTGGTGTTCCATACATCGTTGTATTTATGAACAAGATTGATCAAGTTGACGATCCAGAACTTTTGGACCTTGTTGAAATGGAAATCAGAGAACTTTTGACAGAATATGGTTTCCCAGGAGACAAGACACCTATTATTAAAGGTTCTGCTTTGAAAGCTTTGGAAGCTGCACAAGCTGGAAACGTTAATGACCCAGCATGCAAATGCATCCAAGAACTCCTTGACGCTTTGGATACTTATATTCCAGAACCTCAAAGAGATACAGACAAACCTTTCCTTATGCCTGTTGAAGACGTTTTCACAATCACTGGTCGTGGAACTGTTGCAACTGGAAGAATTGAAAGAGGTACTGTAAAACTTAACGACGTTGTTGAAATCGTTGGTTTGGGAGCTAAGAAACAAACCGTTGTTACTGGAATCGAAATGTTCAGAAAGACAGTTGATGAAGGAATTGCTGGATACAATGTTGGTATTCTTCTTCGTGGTATTCAAAGAAATGAAATTGAAAGAGGACAAGTTCTTTGCAAACCAGGAACAATTCACCCACACACAAAATTTGCTGCTGAAGTTTACGTTTTGAAGAAAGAAGAAGGTGGTCGTCATACTCCATTCTTCAACGGATATAGACCACAATTCTATTTCAGAACAACAGACGTTACAGGAACAATCGAACTTCCTGCAGGTGTAGAAATGGTTATGCCTGGCGATAACGTTAAGATGACAATCACTCTTAACAAAGAAATCGCTATCGAACAAGGACTTCGTTTCGCTATTCGTGAAGGCGGAAGAACAGTTGGTTCTGGTGTTGTTTCTCAAATTATTGAATAATTTAGATATTAAAAAAAGGCCAAGATTTTGGTCTTTTTTTATTGCATTTTTTTGTTTATATTATCATTTTACATTTTTTTGTATTGTTGATATAATATTTGAAACTGTTTAAAAATTGGAGGATATTATGCAAAAAGCTGGTTGCGTTTTGTTTAGCAAAGACTTCAAAAAAGTTGCACTTGTTTACAGAGATAAAAATAAAGATTTTGATTTTCCCAAAGGACACATAGAAAAAGGAGAATCTTTGGTAGAGTGCGCAATAAGAGAAACAGAAGAAGAGACTGGGAGAAAATGTAAAATCATTTTTGATGAACACTTTTCTTTGTTTTACACCAATTATGAGGGAGATATAGAAGTAGTTTTTTATATTGCAACAGATATGGGAGAGGTTGACAGATATATTGATCCAAGAGATAAAGAACATTTGATTTGGACCAATGTTGAGGATGTTGAAAAAACTTTGACCTATGATGACTTAAAGAAATTGTGGGAAAGAGTTCGTCAATTTTTGAAAGATAAAGGCGTGTTGTGATTAAAGTATAATTGAAATAATACAGTTTTCAATTTGTTTGCATAGAATATCTAATTATGATACAATAAATTGAGGTTGATTTATGGGACTTATGAATTATATTTATAAAATTTTTGGGTTTGAAGGCGATGATGTCAAGGTTGTTAAAAAGAAAAAAGAGCCAAAGGCATCATACAATCTTAAACTTACTCAAAAATTGCCAGATGAAATAGACGGAATTAAAGTTTTTTATCCTGAAAAATTTGAAGAATGTAAGGATAAAATTGATTTATTGAAGAAAGAAATTCCATTTTTTATTGATTTTAGAGGCTGTTCTTCAGGCGAAAAGAACAAAATTCTTGATTATTATCATGGTGTTATTGATGTTTTGGGTGCAAGTGAAGAGGTTGTTGACAAAGATTTGTATATCTTTTTACCAAAAAATATGGAAATTGATAAGGATTAGGTATGAAACAAACAGGTAAATGTCCAAAATGTGGCAGTGAAGATATATTAGTTTTTGAAAATAAAGACAAAAATTCTAAAAAATCTAGTGCAGATTTTGAAGTTTTAGGGCATTTTGGCAAAGAAATTTTCACTTCTCGTTATGTTTGCTGTAATTGTGGGTATACTGAAAGATATTTTGATGACGAGAGTTTGGAAAAATTAAAGAAAAAATATAACAAAATTAGAGGCTGAGTTGAAAAAGAAAAATCTTGTAAAAATGTTGGTTATGTTTGCTGTTATAGCTGTGATTTTGACTTTGGATTTGGTGACAAAATATGTTTTTGACGATTTGCTTGCCAATGGTGAAACTGTCACAGTTATTCCTTTTTTATTTAACTTTAAACTTGTTCATAATTATGGTGCTGCATGGGGATTGTTGGCTGGCAAACAAGTCTTTTTGATTGTTTTAAGCATCGTTTTTATGGCAATTTTCATCTTCTATTACATCAAAGAACCAAACAAATCTTGGCTTCTTAATATCACATTTGGATTTTTGTTTGCTGGTTGTTTGGGGAATCTTTACGATAGACTTGTTTTTGGATATGTTAGAGATTTCATTCAGTTTGATTTTTGGCAATCTTTTCCTATTTTCAATTTTGCCGATGTCGCTCTGTGCATTGGTGTGGTTTTGTTTATCATTTATTTGATAATATATTTTGTCAAAACAAGAAAGAAAGAAAAAGTTAAGGAAGACAAAAATGAAAAAGATGCTTAAAGTGGATGAAAATGGACAAGGCGAAAGACTTGATATCTTTTTGTTGAAACAATTTCCTGAATATTCTCGTTCTCATATCAAAAATATGATAGAAAAAGAAAAGGTTGTGGTAAATGGCAAAACAGCAACAAAGGCAGGGCTTGTTTTAAAGGTTGGAGATGAAATTTCTGTTGAAGAAATGAAAGTTGAAAAAATTTCCACCGAAGCAGAAGATATTGATTTTGAAATTGTCTATCAAGATTCTGACTTGGTTGTTATCAACAAGCCTCAAGGGCTTGTTGTTCATCCTTGTTCTTCAACAAAAAGTGGAACTTTGGTGAATGGACTTCTTTACAGAATAAAAGATTTAAGTGGCATAAACGGAAGTTATCGTCCTGGCATTGTGCATAGGCTTGATAAAGACACAAGTGGACTTTTGGTGGTTGCTAAAAACGATTTCGCTCACATGAATTTGGCAGAACAAATAAAAAATAAAGTATGTCATAGAAATTATTTGGCAATATTGGATGGCAATTTAAAAGATGACAGTGGAAGAATTGAGACTTACATCAAAAGAGATCCAAAAGACAGGATGAAAATGAGCGTTCAGGCATCTGGAAGAATTGCTATTACGGATTACAAGGTTTTAAAGCGTTTTGAAAAGTGCTGTTTGGTGGAATTTTCTTTGCAAACTGGTAGAACTCATCAAATAAGAGTTCATTCAAAATATCTCAATCATCCAATTGTTGGAGATAAATTGTATGGCAAGGAAGTCAAAGGTTTGAATGGTCAACTTTTGCACGCATACAAAATTTCGTTTTTACATCCAAGGACTGGGGAAAGATTGACTTTTGAAGTCCCTTTGCCAGATTATTTTGAAGATTATTTGAAAAGACAAAAGGAAATTTAGAAAATATGATTTTATTTGTAAGGCACGGACAAACCGATAACAATGTTAAGCACATTTTGACAGGTGGGGATTGGGATGTTTCTTTAAATTCGCAAGGTTTATTGCAGGCAGAAGAAGCATCATTAAAATTAAAAAACACTAAAATTGATCTAGTGATTTGTTCTCCACTTATAAGGGCTAAACAAACGGCAAATGCAATTTTAAAATTCCACAAGAATACTCCAATTTTTTATGATGACAGAATAAAAGAAAGGGAACTTGGCGATTTAAATGGTGAAATTGACAGTGATTTTCCACAGTTATGGAAAGTTGGTGCTGATGTAAGTTTGTGTAAGGAGAAAAATGCAGAAAGCATTGATGAGTTTTTTAACAGATGCAAAGATTTTGTTGAAGATATATCAAAAAGATATAAAAATGAAACGGTTTTGGTAGTAGCTCACAATGGCGTTGGAAGAATGTTTAAATGTGTTTTCAATGGATTCCCTAAGAGTGGGAACTTGGATGATTATGATGTTGAAAATGCAGAAGTTTTAATTTTTGGTTAAAATAAAAAGCAACTTATATTTTTGGGTTAAAAAGCCGATTTTTATGTGATTTTTGGCACTTTTTTTGTAGGTATTGTAAAGATTTTACTTGACAATACCTGCATTTTTTGTTAGAATATAATCGTATCCGCATGTGTCGGGTTTGGAAGAAAAATCTGTAAAATTGTTTTATGGAGAGTGTCTGAGACACCACCTTGGATACAGCGAGTTTGGTTAGAGGAGGTATAGAGAATGTTTGCAGTAGTTCAGACAGGCGGAAAACAGTATAATGTAACCGAAAATGATGTACTTAAAGTTGAAAAACTTAATGGTGCTGTTGGAGATAAAGTAAATCTTGATGTTTTGCTCGTTTCTGATGGAAACAAAACTGTTGCTGGAACGCCAACCGTTAAAACGGCTGAAGTGGTTGCTGAAATTCTTGCTCATGGAAAAGGTGATAAGATTGTTGTTTTCAAATATAAACCTAAGAAAAATGAACGCAAGAAACAAGGTCATAGACAACCATGGACAGAAATTAAAATTGTTTCAATAAAGATGTAATTATGATTAAGATTACGATTTTTAAAAAAGATAATTTTATTGTGGGATATCAAGTCAAAGGCCATAGTGGTTATGCACAGGAAGGTCAGGATATTGTTTGTTCTGGGGTTTCGGTTGCTTCACAAATGACTTTGCTTGGGTTGAAAGAAATCTTAAATCTTAAAGTTGAAAGCAATATGGAAGATGGTTTCCTTGTTGTGTGGCTTGATAGTAAAGATTTTCAAAATCAATCTGCTCAAGTTTTGCTTCTGAGTATGGAAAAAACTTTAGAAGATATCGCAAAAAATTATTCAAAGTTTGTTAAAATGGAGGTTAGAAAAGATGTATATTAATTTACAACTTTTTGCTCATAAAAAGGGTGGCGGTAGCACTAAAAACGGTAGAGATTCTCAAGCAAAACGTCTTGGTGTTAAGGCTTATGCTGGTCAATTTATAACAGCTGGCTCAATTATCGTTAGACAAAGAGGAACCAAGGTTTATCCTGGTGCCAATGTTGGTCTTGGAAAAGACTACACACTTTTTGCTCTCAAAAATGGAAAAGTTGTTTTTGGGAAGAGCAATGGAAAGAATATAGTTTCAGTTGTTGCTGAATAATTTAAAAAGGGCTTTGACGCCCTTTTTTGTTTTATATTGTTATTTTATAAGATTTTGTATTGGAAATTTTTAAGTTAAGGTCGAATTGATGAATTATTACAAGGGTAAAGATTATATTGAAATTTTTGGAAAAGAAGATTTTGATATAAAACAAATTTTAGAGTGCGGGCAAGTTTTTTCTTATCAAAAAAAAGAAGAATCATATTTGGTTTTTTCTGCTGACAAAAAAGCAGAAGTTTTTGAGAATGAAAAAGGTTATGTGATAAAAACTGATGACACAGATTATTTTGAAAACTATTTTGATCTCAAAACTGATTACGGAAAAATAAAGAATACTCTTTCTAAGTATGCAATTTTAAAAGATCCCATCAAATTTGGAAGTGGAATAAGAATTTTGAAACAAAATTTGTTTGAAACATTGATTTCGTTTATTGTTTCGGCAAACAACAATATAAAAAGAATACAGTTGATATTGAATAGGCTGAGAGAAAAGTTAGGGAAAAACATGGGGAGTTTTCATGCTTTTCCAACAAGAGAAGAACTTCTTACGGTTGATGTTTCGTTTTTTAAAGAAATAGGGGCAGGCTACCGTGATATATATTTACATAAAGTTGTCAGACAAATTGATGAAAAAACTTTATATGAATGGGGAAGTCTTCCTACAAAAGAATTAAGAAAAAATCTTATTTCTCTTGCGGGAGTTGGTCCAAAGGTGGCAGATTGCATTCTCTTGTTTGGATATGGCAAAGGTGATGTTTTTCCAGTTGATACTTGGATAAAAAAAATGTATAACAAGTATTATGACAACATAGACAATAGAGAGAAAATAAGAAACAATCTTACTTCTCAATTTGGGGATTTGTCTGGTTATGCTCAGCAATATCTGTTCAATTTTATGAGAGCTAATTGATTGTATAACTTTATAAAATTAAAATACCTATTGAAATTTGTTGAAAGTTGTGCTATTATAATTATAAATTAAGGGGGATTTATGATGAAAAAAGGGGATTTTTTATCAGACGAAGAAAAGAAAAAACATTCTTTTGGTTCAAAAATCAAAGAAATTGTTGTTTGTAGATTAAGTAAAGGATTGGCTATTGGTTTGGCATCAATGGCATTAGTCGCAGGAGGTTTGTCTTTGGCTGGTTGTGGGCCAACAGAAGTTGAAACTCCTCCAAGTCCAGTTCCTACAGAAAAAATTGATGCTGTCTTAGATGATATGGAATTGGGAAATTATACTTATTCTCATAAAACAGAACAAGAAACAGTTGATTATTTGTTGGATAAAGACAAAATGCAAACTGCTTCTGAAGATGTTGAAAATTATTATTATACCGTTGATGGAGAAGCATTTAATTTAATTTATGACCAAAGTGACTCTCTATGGCACAAAACAGAAGCAGAAAAGTTTGACTTTGATTCTATTATTTATGATGATTTATCTTCTGCAACTTGGTCAGCTTTTGATGAAAAAACAAACGAATTCACTGGGAAAATGAATGGTGAAGATGTCACATTGGAAATTTCTTCCAATGGCTCAGTTTCTCTTCAAGGAAATGATTTTGAAGGAACAATTTATAATATTGGAAGCACTACAGTAAATCTTCCAAGCTTATCAATGATTGTTGACGATACAAAACAACAAGAGATTCCTGTTGAAAAAGTTAATGAATTTTTGGCAGAAATCGACAAAAATAATTTCACTTATACAGAAAATGTTAACGGCAGTGTCATGAATTACTTTATAGAAGGTGACACTTGGAAAGTTTATGAAGATAATGACAACATTGGACACTATTATTATGTTGAAGATGGAAAAGCTTATCTTTTAAATTATGACAAAACTGACAATATGTGGCATAAAACAGAGACTGACCTTAGAGACACAAAAGAGCTTGTTTATAATGATTTAATCAATGTAAATTGGACTTCTTTTGACAGCGATGAAAATGTTATTACTGGGGAAGTTGATGGAAAAGAAGTTAATTTAAAATTTAATTCTTCAAGTGTTGTTGTATATGGTGACGATTATGAGAAGACTATTTACAATATCGGAAACACAACAGTAAATATGCCAGAAGCTTCAAAAATTGTTGATGATACAACGATAATTACTCCTCCACCAGTTGACGAAACTGACAAAATTTATACAGTTGATGAAAATGGGAATTATGTATTTAATATCCCTGCAATGGCTTCAGTTTTGGATAAGTGGATGAAAGGTGACAACCAATACAACAAAGATTATTTGGCAGAGTATTGGCTTGTAACAGAAGATGTTTCTCATGTTGACAAAATATTGTATATCGATGCTACATTAGATAAGATAGATGTTGTTGTTATCTCTGAAACAAATGGAAAAGGTGGCATGACAACATTTAGATTTAATGATTCAAACTTCTATGATAAAATAAAAAATCAAGAGATAGAAACAACTCAAGAATTTGAAGATTATTTGAATTCTACAAAATATAAACAGTTCAGCCCAGAAGGTTCTACTATTACATTTGAGTATAGCACTGATACCGCAACAAACGACCAATTGTCAGAATTTAAGACTATGACAGAAAATATTTTCACAAAAATTGCAACTAAAGGAACTCAGGTTGGAAGTATTAAAAATGATTACGAAAATCCTATTCCTGAATTTGCTGATGCTAAAGTTTTGTTTGGATTTAAAACTCCTGCTGGTGGAACAGTTGCTGGACTTGATATGGGATATATTAAGAGTTGGCAACATTATTATATACTTGATATTGATGGCAATATTGAACTTGCAACAATTAATATTGCTTCATCAATTACTGTTAATAATGCATCTGATGAAAAACAAAATGTTTTAAATGGTAATGATAATGGATATATGATTACAAAAGTCGAGAGAGATGAAATTAACAATGAAAATAAACTTTTGTTTGAGAATAATGCAGAACAAACAAAAACAGATGTATATTATATGACAAATAAAGAAAGAGAATTGTAATCAATTCTCTTTTTTCTTTTAATTTATTGTATTTTTCTAAAGTTTGTGTTATCATATAAATATGAAAAAGGGAAGAAACATAAGATTTTTATCAATATTGTTTTGTTTTATGTTTATGTTCTTTGTCGGCTGTGATGGCGGAATGGGAGGCATAATCGGCGGTGGGGACAACCCTCAGTCTCTCGCCGGGGCTAAAACATTGAGCAGACCTGCAGGATATGATTTTTCTGAAGCTGTTGGTGAAAAAGCTTCACAATATTATTATAACATTTTCGCTAGAGAAATTTTGTATAATTTATATATCGTTTATGAAGATAAGTCATATAGTTCAAATTTAGAGATTTCTTTGCTCAATGGTATTGATACAACAAATGGTGAAACATTTACAAACTTCACTGGAAGCAATCAATACTATTTGTATGATTCTTTAAGATATACAATTTCTGATGTTACAACAACTTATAATAACGATGACAGTGTCAATAAACAAGAAATAACACTTGATACCAATTCAGGTTGGAACTGGACAATAAGTGATGATGCAACAAATAAAGGTATTTTCTTTAGAGAAATTTTCTATAGTGCTGCAAATGGTGAAGGAGATACCAAACAATACATTCAAAATTATGTTGAAAATAATAACGGAACGATAACTATTACATTCTCAACAAATTTTTATGAAAGATTTTCAAATTGGGAAGAATTGTATTTTCAATTGGCTTTAGAAAGTTTAATGCCTTCTTTTATGGAATATTATAGTTCTACTGTTTCAAGAAATAAAGATGACAGTGAAGTAATAAATTATTGGGAATCTCCTTATTATCAACAAGTTATTGAAGGTGAGACAGAAAATTTAACTGCTGAAAACTATTTCCAAGATGCTTTGGAATATGCTACATACTTGTTTGTTTTGGGATATGATTATGTTGAAGAAGATGACCAAGGTAATTTTACAGAAACAGATGATGCTCCATTGTTTGATTTTGAAATCCAATATAATGCATCAGGTGTCGTTTCTGACATAAGAGTCAACGGATGGGAGAACCAATCAATTTCCATTGTTGATGCCTTGGGTAGAGTTCAAGAATTATATCAAGAGCAAGCCGGATTTATCGGTTTGACAGCTAAGAATAAAGAACAAATTGCAAGATTTATTAAAGATAAAGTAATTGGTGCTAATGCTATTTCTAAAGACTTGTTGACTGTGACTCAAAAAACAATCAAATTAGATGAAAATGGTGTTGCTGGAAATATTGAGGCAGGAACTGCTTTAAACTTTAATCACAATTATCAAAAAATTATTGAGAATGTAATCAATTACGCTTGTTCTCAAGCACCTATTGGTTATGACAGTGAAACAAATCAAAGTTTGACACTCGACAACGCATATCCAGTTTCAAAAATTACTGATTATTCTGGAGATTACTTCTTCTTGAATTATGAAAATGATGATGATAGTGAGTTGTTTAAGTATATTGAAGCTGCAGAATATCAAAGTTTGGTATTGTTCCCACAAAGTGAAGATTTAGGGAAACCTATTGAAGATCTTTGGTTGGCTTTTGAATACTACGAAAACCCTGATCCTTCAAAACAAATGGCAGAATCAATTACAATAAATGTCGGTTTTAGATATTTTAGTTGTTCTGGAAATGGCGGACAAGGAGAAATTGTCTGTCAAGGAGAATTCCAAAAAGAAATTAAGTTTGGTAAAAACGGAGAAGTTAGTGGTGAAAATCCTGATGTTAATTGGGTGTATATAGGCTATAGCGAAAAAGAACAAGATCAATATGATATTGCTTTACCTAGTGGACTTACAATAAATACTGAATTTAACAACAATATTGGCGGAGGAGTGCTTAATCCATTTGTTTCTGGCACAGTTTTGGAAGGAGATGCTTCTGCATCTAAATTGATTACTGGTACAGATTCAACTAGAGAATATTATAAATTGAACAATTCTTCAACTTATGGTTTTTACAGCACGCTTGATGAAAGCAAATTCTCTGTTAATGAAGCTGGTGAAGATGCCTGTGATTTTATTGAAATTTATTTTGATATAAACAAAGATAAAAGCACTCCAAATATAAACTACAATTATAAAGTTGGAATCTATTACTTTGGTACACAGGATGTTTAAAAATAAAAAAGAGATGAAAAAACATCTCTTTTTTTATTCAAATCTACCTAGACAGATTGATGCCAGTGTGGTATAATATAACAAATATTTATTTAAGAACTAGAATTCGGGAGTTATAATGAACGCTGGTGTTATTGTTGCCATTGTTTTGGCTGGTTTACTTTTTATTTTTTTGTTTACTTTGTTTATTTTATTGCCTAAAAAAGCATATTTCACTGCATTATTTTCAGGGGCTTATGTTCCATTGTTTAGATCAATAAGTATGAAATTAAGAAAAGAAAATGTTGAAGAACTTTTCAATGCTTATATTCTTTCTAAAAAATCTCATTTGAAAATATCTTTATATGATCTTGAAATAATTGCAACAAGTGGTGGGCATCCTTTGAAAGTTGTCGAAGGTATGAATGCTGCTAAAAATGCAAAACTTAATTTTGATATTGATTTTATAAAGGCTATTGATATTTCTGGAAGAGATATTTTGGAAGTTGTAAGAGAGTGCATAAATCCTAAAGTTATCGAGCTTCCATTGATTTCTTCTGTGGCACAGGATAATTGGGAAGTGAATGTTAAAGTTTCCTTGACTTTGAAAGTTGATATAAAAAACTTTTTAAGCGGAGTTGCAGAAGAAACAATTTCTGCTCGTGCAGTTGAAGCTGTTGTCACAAAAATTGCAAATACTGAAAAAGCGAGTTATTTAGTTTCTAAGCCACAACTTCTTGATAAAGCAATTTTTGATGCTGGTATAGATGATGATTCTAAATATGATTTGGTTTCTGCTGATGTTATTCATGTAGATTTGGGCAATAATAGGGGCTTATCTGCAGAGAAAGAACAAATTGAAAAGGATAGAATCCTTAAAGCTAATCAACTTGAACACAGAAGACTTATTGCTCTTGCAGTTGAGCAAGAGATGAAAGCAAAAGCAGAAGAGATGCGTGCAAAGGTTATCGAAAAAGAAGCTGAAGTTCCAAAGGCTGTTGTTGAGGCAATTAAAGAAGGTAAGATGAAAGATGTAGTTGATTATTATAAACTACAAAATTTGCAAGCAGACACTGAAATGAGAAGGCATTTGATAGGCAAAAATAGCAAATAATACTTCAAATTTGGGAGGTTTATTATGTATACAATTATTTATGTATGTGCTATTGTTTTGGTCATTTTAGGCATTGTTTTGTTTTTTGTTTTAAGAAAGAAAAAAGATAAAAAACAATTAGACAATTTCAAAAAGACAAGGGCAGAGCAGGCGGAGAAAATAATTAAAAATGATGAAACTGCTTTGAGTTTGTCTCAAGAAATTGAGAAAACTCCAGAAGAAAAAAAGAAAATGAATGTTGTATTGGAAGATTTTTCATTAGATAGCAAACCAACAAATAAAAATACAGACAATAAAACATCACAAAACGGAGATCTTGATGACAATTTCATTCCATTTAATTCTCAAGATGAAAACAATGATTTTGAAGAAAGTGATGAAGAATTTTTTGACAAAAAGTTTGCAGAGTATGAAAAATTCTTAAAAGAGAATTTGGATTCTGAAGATGATGATGAAGATTCTTACGACGAAAACTCTTATGATGAAGAAGAAAATAATGACGAACTTGATGCATTGATGAATTTTGATTATAATTCTTTGAAAGGTAAAAGCGATGAAGAAATTGCAGAACTTATTAAAACACTACCTCCAAAGGCACAAGAAATTTTGATGACTGATATTTTGGGCAAAAAAAAATATGATGATAAAGAAGATTGATATCTTCTTTTTTTATTTTATCTTCTTTTAACAATCACACAATCATATAATATCTTGAAAAATATTATAGGTGAGTTATGTTCAATTTTTTGGGTGAGATAAAAGAAAATATAAAAAATTCTAATGATTTTGATTTTGACAGTTTCAATATTATCAATGTTTCTGGGCGGTTGCTTTATGTTGAGGGGCACACTGGATTGGTTAGTTTGTCCAAAGAATTGATTTCTTTTAAGGTTAAAAAAGGAGCTATTATTGTTGAAGGACAAGATATGATTTTGGCAGAACTGAGCGAAAATACTATCAAAATATCTGGGATTATCAAGAAGGTGGAGCAAATTTGATGAAATTCAAAAATCAAACAAAATTTTTTATAAACAGTTTGAATCAAGAAAAATTGTTAAACACATTATGCAAACAAGTTTCATTAAGTGATATTGAAAGAAAAAATAAAAATGAGACAACTTTTGTGTGCTCTTATTTTGACCAAAAGAAAGTAGAGAAATTTTTAAAAGAAAAAAATGTGGAAATTGTTTCAATCGAACATTTTGGACCAGCCTATAATTTAAAAAAAATAATCACTTCTTATGGCCTTATTTGTGCAATTGTTCTTTTTTTTGCCGTTTATTTTGTTCAAAATCAATTTGTTTGGCAATATGAAATAAATGGTTTGGAAAAACTTGATAACACAGAGATAATGGCTTATGTAAAAAATAATTATTCAAACAATAAAAACAAAATTTCTGCGGAAGATATAGAACTTGGACTTATGCAAGAATTTGATGAGATAAGCTTTGTCTCATGCATTATTAAGGGACAAACTTTGGTTATCAATATCAAAGAAAAGTTGTGGCCTGATGAAATTTATGGAGAGTTTTCTCCTGTTGTTTCGCAAAAAGATGGGAAAATTACTGAAATAAACTTAATTTCTGGCACTGCCAAAGTAAAGGTCGGTGACATCGTAAAAAAAGGTGATGTTTTGATAGAACCTTATGTTGTTGATGCGTCTGGAGAGATTCAAAAGGTAGAGGCAAAAGGGGAAGTTTTTGCAGAGGTTTACAATGAAGGGAGTTGCGACCATTATGAAAAATATATTCAAGTTGAAAGGACAGGAAGAAAAGTTGAGCAAAATGTTGTGACTTTGTTTGGACTTGCAATTTACAATTTTGTGGAAGATGTAAATTTTGATATGTATGAAGTTGAATATGAAGATGTTGACTTGACGAGCAATCTATTTTTGCCATTTAAAATGAAAAAAACAATATATTATGAACTTGAAGAAAAGGTGATTGAAAGCAAGTTTGAAGATGTAAGAGAAGAATATATTGCAAAAGCAAAAGAAAAAGCGTTGGAAAATTGTGATAATTGTGATAAAATAATAGATGAGTTTTATACATTGAGATATTTGTCTGGGGTGACTATTGTCAATTATTGCATTGTCACAGCAGAACAGATTGGAGGAGCAGTATGATTATTGATGGAAAAATATTTCCTTATAAAAACAAAATATCAAAATTGTTTAATGTTGCACAGGAAGTTTTGAAAGAAGATTTTAGCAAAGTGAATGTTTCAATCAATTTTATTGATGAAGAAGAAATAAAATCCCTTAACAAAAAATTCCGTAATGTTGACAGAGTGACAGATGTTTTGTCGTTTCCAAACCTTGACAAAAAACCAACTCAAAGTCTTAAAGAATTTGATTTGGATGAAGATGGGGTTTTATTCTTGGGGGATATAGTCATTTGCAAGAAGGTGGCATACAATCAAGCAAAAGAATATGGGCATAGCAAAAAAAGAGAAGTTTGCTTTTTGGCACTTCACGGACTTTTGCATTTGCTTGGCTATGATCATATAGAACCAGAAGATGAAAAATTGATGATGAAAACAGCGAATTCTATATTAAACAAATTTGGAGTTGAAAGATGAAATGTGGTTATGTTGCCGTTTTAGGTCAACCTAATGCAGGGAAAAGCAGTTTGGTAAATTTTTATGTGGGAGAAGAAGTGTCTATTGTTTCTCACAGAAGACAAACAACAAGAAATTCCATTTTGGGCATTAAAAATGGAGAAGATTATCAAATAATCTTTATAGACACTCCAGGGATTCATCACAGTCAAAACAATTTGGACAAATTTATGATGAAAAATGTGAGAAGTGCTTTGGCTGGGGCTGACGTTGTTCTTTATCTTTTTGATGGTTCAAAAAATGTAGATGAAGAAGAAATGCAGTATATCGATATGTTAAAGCAGAAAATAGATAAACTGATTTTGGTTCAAACCAAGGCTGATAAAAAGCAAATAAAAAACAACATTGATGCAATGCATATTTCTGTGACAAGCGGTGAGAATACTGGGAAATTGTTAGATAAAATTGTTGAATTGTTGCCAGAAAATCAACAAATTTATGAAGATGATCTTTATACAGATAAAAGCATTTCATTTTTGATCTGTGAAAAGATTCGTGGTTTTTTGTTGAACAATATCGATAAAGAAATACCTCACGGAATTGCTGTTGAAATAACAAATTTTGAAGAAATGACTGATTTAGTCAAAATTGAAGCAGAAATAATCTGTGAGAGAGAACAACATAAGGGTATCATTATCGGCAAAAATGGTTCTGTGTTGAAAAAATTGGGGCAAGAGACTAGAAAATATGTTGAAAATTTGCTTCAAAAACAATGTTTTTTGAAGTTGTTTGTCAAAGTGGATAAAGATTGGAGAAATAAAAACATCAATAAATATTATCAATAATGTTTTGAATGTTTGTTTTCTGTTTTACGAATAATTATTTTCTCTTTGCAAATCTTAACAGTGAGGAGGGAATATGATTATTGTAAATTACATTGCCTATGTTTTGACATTGATTGGTGCGTTGAATTGGGGGCTTGTAGGAATTTTCAACTTTGACCTTGTCACTTGGATGTGTATGGGCTATAGAAATGGTTGGGGAATTGCAATTTATGTTCTTATTGCGCTTGCTGCCATTTGGTTGATTATTTCTCCAATTATTTCAAAAGGAATGTTAGATTTGGGATATAGCAATAAAAATAAAAACCTTAAATAGAAATTTAAGGTTTTTTTTATTTTTGGCAGGGGTGGAAGGAATCGAACCCTCCTCTGGAGTTTTGGAGACTCTCATTCTACCGATGAACTACACCCCTAAATGTTCTTTTCAATGCTTTCTTATTTTACTATAAATCTGTGCAAACTGTCAATAAAAAAACTTAAAATAGCAAATATTTTACAAATTTAATTTGCTTAAAATTCAATTTCTTGCTATACTAAATGTGTTTTTGGAGATGTAAAATGATAGAAAGATTTGAAAGTAAACTTATTTCAAGCAATGTTTTTGTTGTTTCTCATAAAGATAGTTGCATCATTATAGATGCAGGGGTAGAACCAGAAATAATTGAAAAAGTTGTTGGCAATAAAAAGGTGGTTGGAATTTTTTTAACTCATGGACATTATGATCATTGTTATTATGTTGAGAGTTATAAAAATCTTTTTGGTTGTGAAATCTATTGCTCTAAAGAAGCAAAAGAATATTTACAGAATCCAGAATATAATTACAGCGAAGGGCAATTTAAGATAGATGACTTTTCCGGTTTTGTGTTCTTAAAACAAAATGGAAAGATAAAATTGGGCGATTTTGAAATCGAATATCAACATCTTGGTGGGCACAGCAAAAGCGACATGTGTTATATTGTTGATGATGAAATTTTTGTTGGGGATGTTTTGATAGGCAGAGATATGGGCAGGATTGATTTATATGGCGGAAGCAAATTGAAGATGGTAGAAAGCCTTGAATATCTTTTGAATAAAAATTACACAGTTATGCACTCTGGACACGGAGCAGACAACGAAAAAATAGCACAAGATAAAGTTGCTAAATTATGGATAAAATTTTTAAGCAGATAAAAATTATTTATTATTTTATTTAATAATTATTTTAATAATATTTATTTATAAAAAATATTAAAAATAATAATAAAAAATAATATTTAGATATTTATTTGCTCGTAAAATAAAGAAAAATCGCATTTTTTGCGATTTTTTTTTGTTTTTATTATTAAAAATTTTAATTTTATTTATTATTTAATTATTTATTATAATATTTAATAATTAAAAATTATTTTTTAATCTTTTATCTTCTCCGTCCAAATAGATAGTAATTGAAGTTTCTCTATCAACAATTCTTGAATAAATTCTTTCACCATAAACAGCACCTAAATCATTTAAAGCTAGGTTGCTTGTTATGACTGTTGGAAGTTTTCTGATCTTTCTTTCATTTATAATAAGATAAATGTTTTCTAATGTTGAATTTTTAAACAATGTTTCTGTGCCAAGGTCATCAATAAACAAAACTTCACAAGAAAGATATTTTTTGATCAATTCTGTATCTTGGTATTTTGTAAATTCTTTGAGTTCTATGCTCATGTTTGGAGCAGAAACAATTTTCACAATTTTACCTTGATTTATAAGTTCGTTTGCCATACAACTGATAAGATATGTTTTTCCAACGCCAGTAGGTCCGGCAATGTAAATCAAATTTTTTTTGAAATTGCTGTGGCACCATTGTTTCATAAGTTTATAAACAGGTTGAAGTTCTTCAGCTGTTTTGATTTCTGTGTCAAAGTCTTTAAGTTCTTCAAATCCACTGTTTTTAAGTATGATTTTTGAGATTTCTTGTTTTAAACAAGTGCACATTTGACCATTTACATAGCCTTCATCATTACACTTTTTGCAAGAATAGTTTATTTTTTCGTTTTGCAAGCCATATTTTGTTTTTATCTTATTAAGATTTTCTAAAGCTAGTTTTTCGCTTTGCAAATCTTGTTTCTCACCATAGGCACTTTTCCTGGCATTTTCTATTTGAATTTTTGTGTATGTTTTGAATGCTTCGTTGTAATTTTTGTCATTGAGCATAGGAGAAATTTTGGCATTATATTCTGCCTCTGCATCTCTCTTTTTTTGTTGTATTACAGCCAAAGCATCTCGAACAATTTCTTGCTTCATATTTTCTCCTTAAATTTCAATTTCTTCAATTGATTGAAACAGAGCATTCATTTCTTCTTTGGAATATGTCCTTCCAGTTGAAAAATTTGATTTATTTTCCGTTTTGCTTAAAATATTAAATGAATTTTTTGCATCTTCAACAGTTTTGATGTTTTTATCATGGAAAGTTGACAGTACGCTTGAAAGATATTGCATAGGTTGTTCTTTCCCAACAGCAAGGGTGCAGGCGTAATAAATTACATCTTCTGGCAATTTCCAAACTTCTTTCCAAATTTTGTATTTGTCTCTGTCAAACTGGTTGACATTTCTTGAAAGCCCGATGTTTTCCAAAAGTTCTTTGATTTTTTTGTCAACAGACAAAACTTCATTGAAGTATTCTGCCAGTGATTTTTCTGTCAAAATGCCTAGTTTATGGAATTTTTCAAGGACTTTGTTCATACCTTCAAGTGTTCTAACATTTGTTTTGAAACAATAATTTGAAATTTCTTCCAACATTTTTTCGGAGAAACCCAAATTTATCCAGTTAAAGATATAATTGTCAACAACTGGTTCAAGATTTTCATAGTAAAGCCCAAGATTTTTTGTAAGACTTCTAGCGATTTGCATTGATTTTGCTTTTTCTTCTTCAAAAAGTTCTATTTCATTAACAGAGAAAAGCTTGTTTGCATAATATTTATCCAAAACATTGTCCATATATTGAAAACTTGCTTTATTTTTTGATTTGATTTTCTTTGCAACATAATTCAAAACTTCATCATCAAATCCTTGTTGTGTCCATTTTTGATATAAAGTTCTTTCTTCGATGTTAGGCAAACGCTTCAACCCCATAAGTTTAAACAGATATTCTATGCCTGTTTGCAAGTTTTCAAATTCTATTAAGCGTTCTTCAACTTGTTTTGCTGTTGTTATTTTTTGATTTGCCCAATCTTTTGCAATTGTTGTGATGTATGCGTAGCCGACATTGTTTCCTTTTACATTTACGCAATAATTTATTATCATAAGAAGCGCTTCTTTTTCCATATGCAAGCGTTCTATTATGTCGTAATATTCTCTATATTCGTTTGGTGTAATCATTCTTCCGCACAAAATTTCTTGAGCTTGTGCATTGAATGATTCGTATTTTTTGGCATTATATTTTTTTGTGTTGTTCAAAACATCACTTATAGGCAAATATCTCACTTCAAATGGTATAACATTCAAAATTTGGACAAGTCCTTGTTCTTGCCAATAATAAAATGCTTTTTCAATTTCTTCTTGAGATAAATTAAGTTCGTTTGAAAAATTTTCTAATGTGTTGTCTCTGCTGTTGCTGTCTTGGCATTTATACAATCCATACAAATAAACTTTTACATAATTTGAATCTGCATAAGGAAGATAGTTGTTGATAAAAATGTTATCAACTGCGGTACTGTTGTTTGCCAACATATCAATAGAATATTTACAAAAAGCCATAGTTCCTCCTAAGCAAATAGTTCATTGTTTATAATAGCACAAAAAAAGTCTTTTTACAACTTTTTAAAAGAATGTTTTATCATGCTGATGAATACAATACGATATGAAAAAGTTTGCATTGATTTTTGTTGTTGTGTTTTGCCTGCCATTTTTTTTGGTGGGGTGTAGCGATGAAAATGAAATAAATTTTTATAAAATAAATGCTTTATATGATGACAAATCACAGACTCTTGATTGCACTCAAGAAGTGGTTTATGTTAATAATAGTGACAATGCGTTGGATAAGATATGTTTCTTTTTATATGCGAATGCTTTTGATGAGGGACAAACTGCTGTGCCTAAATCATATCTTGACAAAGCTTACCCAAATGGAGAAAGTTTTGGGAATATAAGTTTTGAAGATGTAAAAATTGAGAATGAAGAAGCAGAATATGAGATAAATGAAAACAAGAATATTTTGACTGTCAGTTTGAATTCTCAACTTTTTCCAGAAGAAAAGATATCTATTGAAATGGATTACACCATTGCTTTGGCGAACATAAACCATCGTCTCGGGTATGGCGATAATGCTGTAAATTTTGGAAACTTTTTCCCGATAGCTTGTGTGTATGAAGACGGAATAGGCTTTGTAGAAAATCAGTTTTCAGCAAGTGGTGATCCGTTTTACAGTGATGTTGCAAATTTTGATGTGAATATAACATATCCAGATGATTATGTCTTTGCTTCTTCTGGGAATTGTGAAATTAAAGACTTAGAAAGTGGGGGAAAAGAGGCATCTTGTGTTGGAGACAACATTAGAGATTTTTGTTTTGTGTTATCAAAAAATTTTCAAGTGATACAAGATAAAGTTGGAGAAATTGATATAAAATATTATTTTTATGATGATGCCAATGCTCAAGACCACTTGCAAACAGCAGTCAAAGCGGTTGAGACTTTTCAAGATTTGTTTGGAGAATACCCATATCAGCAACTTAGTATTGTTCAAACAAATTTCTGCTTTGGGGGAATGGAATATCCAAATTTGGTTATGATTTCAGACGCTGTCGATGTTGAGGCGATAGATTATGTTATTGTGCACGAAATTGCTCACCAATGGTGGTATGGCGTGGTAGGGAATAATGAATATGAAGATTCTTGGGTTGATGAAGGCTTGACAGAGTTTTCTACTGCATTATTTTTTGAAAGAAATGAAGAGTATGGTTTAAAGTATGACATTATTATGGAAAATGCTTTGAACACTTATAAAAATTTTGTTTCTATTTTTACCAAAATCAATGGTGATGTTGATGAAAGCATGAACCGAAATTTAAATCAATTCAACACAGAGCCTGAGTATGTGAATTGCATTTATACAAAAGGAATGTTGCTTTTTGACAATCTTAGGCATAGCATGAGTGAGAAAAAGTTTTTTGCTTGTCTAAAGGGCTATTACAAAAATTATAAGTTTAAAAATTCTTCTTCAGAAAAATTGATAGAAAGTTTTTGCAAAAGTGCAAACTCCAATCTTGAAAACTATTTCAATGCGTGGATCAGTGGAGAAGTCGTGTTTAATTAAAAAAAATCGCAAATTATTTTGCGATTTTATTTTTTATAATTGTTGATAATGACTGGTTTCATTGCTTTCTTTTTGTTTTTGCTATCATAATCTTTGTCCCAGTCTTTTATTGCTTGTTCAAACATCTCAATGTAATAATCCATACTTCTTTCAACTGTAAACTTTAAAGCGTGTTCTGCAACAATGGCTTTTTGTGCTTTCAATTCTTCTGGATGTTCTATCCACCAATCAATTTTTGATGCAAGATCTTTATAATCTCCGCGTTTGAAAAGACTTTGTTCGTGAACAGTAAATTGAGGTGTGGCACTTTTGACGCTATCTGAAACGATAGGTACACAACCACAAGCGATTGCCTCAATGCAACTCATACCTTCCACTTCTATGTCTGCAGGGTGGATATAAAGATCAGAGAAGTTTAACAAAGAAACAATTTGTTCTTTAGAGAAGAAACTAAACAAAGGATAGTTTGGCAATTTTTGTGCCATCTTCATTATATTTTTCTTTGTTGGGCCTTTTCCACCAAAAACAAGTTGAATTTTGTCTCGATATTTGCTTTCATTGACAGCTTTGATTATCAAATCGTGGCGTTTTTCACGAGAAAAACGACCAATAAATGTGATAACAAATTTATCTTGAAAAATTGTTGGCTTCTGTTCGTTTCCCAAAACTTTAAAAACAGGATTGTAGCCGTTTGAAATAACATGCAAATAAGAATTGAAATGATGTTTTTCAAGGAGTTTTGCCACCATCAAAGAAGGACAATGAATGTGTTTTACATACCTATAAGTGCAATTTTTAAATTTTTCCCATAAAGAAGCATTTACAACTGCAACCTTGTTCATATAAATTGTAGATGTAATATTTTCAGGTATTATATGAAATCCAGCAGTGCAAGGAATGTTCATTTCTCTGCACATTTTGATTGTTTCACAACCCAATTTGAATGGCATATATACGTGCACAACATTTGCACCTTCAATAGACTTTTTGATAATCTCTTTGTCAGGTTTGGCAAATTGAAACCCTTGTGAATTGATAAGCTTTGTTATTGGTTTGCCAAAGTATCTCTCTTTTAAAGCATAAGCAGTGTTGTTTGTTTCATCAATAGCAAGCACTCTTACAGTATGACCTCTTTTTACTAGGCCATTGTATATTTGTTGAGCTGAGACACTTGTCCCATGGTTGTTTTTATAAAATTGGTCAGTAACCAATGTGATAATCATATCAAACTCCTTATCTGTCGTTAAAGGGAAACTTATATTTATTAAGGCTTTTGTCACCTTAAGATCGTTCTAAATTTATTCTAACATATTTTAGTATATATTACAAACAAATTAAAAAAATTTTAACTAAAATTATTTGCGCCAATTTAATAATAAATTGATTTTATCAGCAATTTTTGTTAATATATAAATATGGAAGAATTAGTTGATATATTAAATGAAAATGGTGAAAAAATTGGTGTAGTTGAAAAAAGCGAAGCACACAAAAGGGGACTATGGCACAGAGTAGTACATATTTGGATTTTAAATTCAAATAGACAACTGCTTATTCAAAAAAGAAGTAAACAAAAATCTTTTTACCCAAATGTATGGGATGTATCTGTTGGGGGTCATGTTGGGGCGGGTGAAAATGCCGTTGATGCTTCGTTGAGAGAGGTTTTTGAGGAGATTGGAGTAAGTCTTTCTGCAAAAGATTTGGAGTTTTTGTTTTCTTTTGCCGATCAGATTGAATACAATGGAGTATTGGTAAATGAAATTGCAGATGTGTTTCTGGTGGAAAAAGATATAGACTTATCAAAACTTAAACTTCAAAAGGAAGAGGTCTCTGACGCAAAATGGATAAGTTTAAACGATTTCTTTGCACAATGTTTTACCTCCAAATTCTTGCCACACACGAAAGGTTATGAAAAACTTGCCGTTTGGTTTGACAAAAATGTTTTATAGAAATAAAAAAATTAAAAAATTTTTAAAAAATTAGCGCTCTTTTGTTGACATTGCTAGCAAACAAGATGTATAATTGTCAATGTATTAGGAAAAACTAATACAGGAGGTATTGATATGAAACACAATAACAATAATTATAATTTGATTTCTAGAGGAGATAACGAAAGAGAACCAGTTGGCTTCTTTGATGATTGGTTTGACGATTTTATGCCAATGTTTTCAAGAAAAGAAATGAAGCAATTCAATTCTATTATGAAAACAGATATTAAGGAAACTGAAAACAACTATGTTTTGGAGGTTGATTTGCCAGGATTTGACAAGAAAGACATAACTCTTGAACTTGATAATGGTTACCTTTCAATTTCAGCTAAGAGAGAACATAAAGTTGAAGAAAACAATGAAAAGAAAGGAAACTTTATCAGAAGAGAAAGAAGTTTTGGTCAATTTAGCAGAAGCTTTTATGTTGGAGACATAAAAGAAGAAGATATTGATGCAAAACTTGAAAATGGTATTTTGACAATTAAACTTCCAAAAGAAGAAAAGAAAGAAGTTAAATCAAATCATATTGAAATCAAATAGTTTTGTTTAACTTTTAGCAAAAAGGTCTTGATAAATTCAAGACCTTTTTGTTTTATTATGGCTTTGATAAGTTTAAAGGAATGTAATTTAAAATTGAAAAACAATAAAATTTTGATTGTAATAATAATTTTTTGGTTTGACTTTTGATTGAAAATTATTATAATTTACTTATAGGTGGAGGTTATATGAAATATATTTGTAAAGTATGTGGATATATCTATGATGACTCAAAAGAAAAAGTCCCTTTCAAGGACTTGCCAGAAAATTGGACTTGCCCACTTTGTGGAGCTCCTAAGTCTATGTTTGAGCCATTGGAAGAGAAAAAAGATGTGAAATCTACAACAAAAACAACAAAATCTAAAGTTGAGAATGTTGAAAAAGATGATATGAAAAAACTTTCAAACGGTATGTTGTCAGCTTTGTGCTCAAACTTGGCGAGAGGTTGTGAAAAGCAATATAAGTTTGAGGAGATGGAATTATATCAACAACTTGCCAATTATTTTGAAAGTAAAGTTGCTGAAGACAAAAAGGCTAGTTTAGATGAACTCATTGATTTATGCAAAGAAGACTTAAATGATGGGTTTAAAAATGCCGACAATTTGGCAAAAAGTGTGAATGACAGAGGAGCTTTGAGAGCTAAGACTTGGAGCGAAAAAGTGACTGTTATGCTTGATAGTTTGCTTGAAAGATACAAAAAAGAGGGAGACAAAATGCTTGATGGCATGAATATTTGGGTTTGCACTATTTGTGGGTTTGTTTACATAGGGAAAGAACTTCCAGAAATTTGCCCAGTTTGCAAAGTTCCAAACTTTAAATTTGAACTAATTAAAGGGAGGAAATAAATGAAAAAGTTTGTAGCTGTTCGTAATTTAAGATTATGTACAAAAGATTGTCTTTGTTTGTATGTTTGCCCTTATGGTGCAACCGATACAGAAAACAGCATTATTGATGTTGAGAAGTGTGTTGGATGTGGTGTATGTGCAAAAGCTTGCCCAAGTAAAGCAATCTCTATGATGCCAATTGATATTCCTCCACAACAAGTGAAGGACGAAAAGGTTGTAAAGGCATTAAACAAAGTTGTCAAAAACAAGTGTAAAGCTGAAAACATTGCAAAAAGTTTGGCAGATAGCACTAAAGATGACAATCTTTATAAGCTTATGACGGCTGTAAAGAAGTCAAATAGATATATGGCAGAAGACTTGATAAGAGAAGCAGGATATATGTTGCCACAAAGTGCAAATGCACACAAACTTTTGGAAGATTTGTTATATGAAAAAGACAATGAAATGCCAAAAGAGACAATCAAAAAATTATTAGAAAAAATACCATGTAATGAAAATTTAGAAGATAAAAAGGAGAAAATTATGAAAAAATATAGATGCAAAGTTTGCGGAGTTGAATTTGAAGTTGAAGATGGACAAGAACCAGTTTGTCCAGTATGCAAAGCAAAAGGAGAAAACCTTGAACTTATAGAAGATAAGAAAACAAACAAGTATGCAGGAACACAGACAGAGAAAAATCTTCAAGCTGCATTTGCTGGTGAAAGCCAAGCAAGAAACAAATATACATATTTTTCATCAGTAGCAAAAAAAGAAGGACTCGAACAAATTGCTGAATTGTTCTTGAGAACAGCTGACAATGAAAAAGAACACGCAAAAATGTGGTTTAAAGAATTGAATGGAATTGGTGATACTGCTCAAAACTTGGAAGCGGCTGCAGAAGGAGAAAACTACGAATGGACAGATATGTATGAAGGTTTTGCAAAGACTGCAGAAGAAGAAGGCTTTAAAGAACTTGCTATCAAATTTAGAATGGTAGCTGCAATTGAAAAGAGACACGAAGAAAGATATAGAGCACTCTTGAAAAATGTAGAACTCAAAGAAGTGTTTGAGAAGAGCGAAGTTAAGATTTGGGAATGCAGAGTTTGTGGACATATTGTTGTTGGAACAAAAGCTCCAGAAGTTTGCCCAGTTTGTGGACATGCAAAGAGTTATTTCCAAATTTTAGCAGAAAATTACTAAAAACATGCTTGTAATTTGATATAGCTCAAAGGTTTAAAGAATTATTTGTAAATTATTATTACATACAATGAAATCATGCTCATATTAGGGGTTATAGAATGGATTTGTTATCAAATATAGATGAAATTATAGATGATTTAGTTAATTGTAATAAATTATTTAAAATTACAACAAACGATTATCTTTACAATTATTATGTTGAGACAAAACAAGATTTAAAAAAGATGGGAATAATCCCTATAACTAAAGAACAAATATCACACATTTTTGAAAGCTCTAAATTTAAAGAACAATTTATACAAAAAATAAAAAATATACAACCAGAAAAATTATATAAGAGCAATATGCATGGAATAAATCATAATATAAGAGTTTCTATTTTTGCGTATATTTTAGCAAATTTTGAAGATATATCAATGAGAGAATTTGAAATGTTGATAGATTGTGCTAAATATCACGATATTGGAAGAACAGATGACTGTGTGGATTATAAACATGGGCTTAAAAGTGCGAGTAAATTTGATTTTTTAATTGATTATAATGAAGAAGAATTGAATTTAATGAAAACTATTGTTGCCTGTCATTGTATGAATGATAGTGAGATAGATAAGTATATTGAAATTTATAAAGTTAAAGATAAAAATAAGTGCAAAAAGTTATTTAATCTTTTAAAAGATGCTGATGGACTAGATAGAGTAAGGTTGCCTTATCCTAAGATTCAAATTGATATGTTAAGAACTAATACTGCCAAAAGAATTGTTTTATTTGCTTTTGAGATGTATGTATATTTATTAAAATTTGATTAAGACAAAATAAAAAAGGAAGTTGCAAAAAAAACAACTTCCTTTTTGTTTGGTGGGTTGCATGTATTCTGACTCCAGAATAGCTCTAGTAAGAGGTGACTTTGGAACTTTTTAGTGTCATTTTATATCTGTACTTTTTTAAATCTATTATTTTCTACACTGGGGGGGGGAAAAAAGAAAAAATAAACAAGTAAATTTTGTAAAATATTTTATAACATTAAGGAAAAGTATGCTATAATATACTATATACAATATAGAAATGAATTTTGATAATGTTAATAGTATTATTATCATAATTAAGTTAATACAAAAGCAAAGGGAAATTTTGATATGGATTTAGCAGAAATAAACCAGATTTGCAAAGATAGACTTTCAAGACTTGAAAATTATGAGTTGATTGAAAAGGTGCTTTTTTCACAAGAAGAGACAATTGAGATTGGTAAAAAATTATCTCAGATTGCAAATTATATGTCATGGGAACAAGTCTATGATATAAAAGAAACAATAACAATCTTTCTTGTTGGCATTGCAAAATATTTTTATAATGATAGAGAAGGTGGATTTTGGCAGGCTGTAGAAAGACTGACAAATATCTCACAACCAAACAAAAGAGAATTGTTGATAAAAGCATTTGATAGAACAATTTCCATTTATAATTTGAGTAGTTTTCAAAATTTAAAAGAAGATAGCTATAAAAATCTTGCTCCAATAATTGCTCATTCTGGGTTACCAAATAACCTTATTAATAATTTTTTGGACAATTTAGAACCATTAATGTTACAAGAAATTTCGTATAATAATTTAGCTGATGAAACATTATATGTATTTAGATATTCCACTAAAAATGTAAAAAGATATATTGACTTATTAAACAAAAATGGATTATTGAGTGATTTTGTTTTTGAAATTATTAGTGCAATTAAAGATAAAATTGAGATTATAAATGAAACTTCAATCCTGCCAATACCTTTTCAAAAAGGAATCATAAATTGGTGTAATAATAGAAAAGATAATGATAATAGATATATATCTTCAAGATATAAAAAACTAACATTGAGATTTGATATAAATAGCAATAAAGTTGTTATAGATACACCTGAAATGACAATGAAGGATACTGCTTTTTGTATTTGGGAAGTTTATAGTGGTGATAAAGTAGGTTATAGAAAAATTTATGGTGAGAAGTTAAACGATGAATATTTCTTTAGAACTTCAACCATAATTCTTAATCAATTTGATGAAATTAAATTAAGATTATTAAATGATATTAACACTCTATTATGCGAATATACTTTAAAGGATAAAAACGATAAGTATTTAACTTTTAACAATTTTGGACAACTTAACAAATCAAAATTTATTTTAAACAATGGAGCATATATTTTACTTGATGGAAATTACAAAACAGATGACAATACTATAGAACTAATAGGCGTTTATAATGGCTACAATGTTTACTATCAAGCACCAACAACTGACAAAAGAGAAGTTATATTTAAATCAAATCTAGATACTTTTAACATAAAGATTAAAAGACCTTTTGAATTAATAAGTGATAACAAATTAATAAGCGATAACTGCTATTTTGAAGGGTTGGAAGCATTTAGTTTGTTGCCGAAAATAGAGGTCCCTTTTAACGGTCAATGGCAAGTAAAAATCAGTGTAGATGAAAATAAAATTATAGATGAAGAAGTTGTTATTGAAAATTTTGTTTTTGACATGTCAAATTATATTGGAAGATTAAGTTTTGGGAAAATAGGATTAAGATTTTACTTTCCAGAGATTGGATATAAGACATTTAAATTTTTATATTTACCTGCAGTTAATATTGATTTTAGTCAATATTATCCAGGAGTTAGTGGATACAAAAATTCATATATAATTTTTAAATCACGTGATAAATGTAAAATATTAGATAGCAATCATGAAATAATAAACAGAGTAAATATACCAAGTTCTTGTGATATTTTTAACGGATATTATGTTTATAATGAGAAGGAGTATAAATTCAAATTTATTATTAAGCCATATAAATGGATAATTGAATCAAATAACAAATTATTTGGACAACCAAATAAAAAAGCATTTTTATCAGTTAAAGATTTAAAAATTGATGGAGATTGCCTTCTAACTATTACTAATAATACAAATTCCGACATATATGTAAGGTTTAACAACAATGTTAATCAAAAATCCTTAAGAATAAGAAAATCTTCAAAAACAGTTATTAATCTTGTGGAATATATCGAATTTATATGTTCAGGAGAGAATTCGTGTTTGATTTCAATTGAAGAAAATTTTGATAAGATTTGTGAAATTTGCGAGATTAGAATTAATATATCTATAAGAAACTTTTTTTTAAATAAATTAGGCAATACATATATATTTCAATGGGATGAAGATGGCTCTTGCAAAAATAGACAAATGGTTTTTAGATATTTGTCAAAGCCATATAAATTCTTTTCTATACCAATTAAAGATGATAATTTAATGGCTTATATAGATGATAATGATGAAAGACTTGTAGATAATTGTGTTGTTGAAATAGTAAGTAATAAAGAAAATAGTATTTTTTCGACAAATGAGAAAAAAGATCTAATTGATAGCAAAAATACTACTATTTTGTGGGTTAAAGATAATGATTTTTCACAATTAGCATTTCAAGACGACAACATAGATGATTTAAATAATGCTGTTTATTGTTATTTATTTTATAGATTTAATACTAACTTTTTTCAGTCGAACGAAGAATATTTGAAGGTTATAAAATATTTACTAAAATATATTTTTAAAAATAGATTTCACTTTGGAGATGAGATTATATTAAAACTATTGTTTCAATATGATTTAAGTAAAGAACAATTTGATAAAATAACGAATGAATTATTTCTATATGTTCCAATAACTAAAAAAGAAAATTTAATGGATAGAAGAGTTTTTATAGAATTGTTGGACTATAATAAATACCTTTACATCGTATATATTTGTTTAAAAAATAATGTTGAACTTTTAGAAGAAATAACAAATAACAATTTGAAAATTTTAGACACCTTTACAGATAAAGAAAATTTTATGTGGGCAAAAAAATATTATCTATTCCCAGATGTAGATAATGTTGACTATATTAAACAAAAAATGAAGAAGATTAAAGCGATTCCTGAGTTTTCAAAATTCAAAGAAGAAAAACAAATTTTGATGATTATAGTTGATTTGATATTAAATCAACACGATATACAAAACAATATTTCTTTATTTGTAAAAGTATCAAAATATATAAAAAATTTGTTGAAAGATTTTTCAAAAGCTTTGCTTTCTGAAATGTTAAATCAATCATCATATAAAAAGGAGATATAAAAATGGCACTAGACCCAATAAAAACATTTAACCAATTAAACGAAGCATATAAAGACTTTCTTGACGCACAGTTTACCTTTAGAAATGACAAAATAAACAAAGCTGCAAAAGATGCTTTGTCTAAAGAATGTCAATTGCTAAAAGGACCATTTATACAGGCAACAATGCCATATAAAGGGACTCATACATTACAAGAATTGGTTGAAGAAGGTGTGTTAAACAAAAATATTAAAAATGCTTTCACTTATGACGAATATGCCGTTTATAAAAGATATAATCATCAAGAAAAAGCTATAAAATTGGTAAATAATAACAGAAGTATAATTGTTGCATCTGGAACTGGTTCTGGTAAAACAGAATGCTTCTTTATACCAATAATAAATGAATTGCTTAATGAATTTGATAATAATACCTTATCACCAGGTGTTAGAGCTCTTTTAATATATCCGATGAATGCATTAGCAAATGACCAAATTGGGAGGTTAAGGAAATCTTTAAAAAATTTGTCACAAATAACCTTTGGCAGATATATTGGAGAGACTCCAGAAGGCAATAGAGATAATATCAAAAAAGGAAGAAAAGAAGCGAATGAAGAATATAAAAGAGTGAATGGTAGCGATGCTTTAGAAAATGAATTGTTAACCCGTGCTGAAATGGAAGCTCGACCACCACATATTCTTATTACAAACTATGCAATGTTAGAATATATGCTTTTAAGAGCAACAAGCCAAAAAATTTTTAAAGGAAAGTATAGTAACAAATTTAAATTTCTTGTTTTAGACGAAGCACATACATACAAAGGTGCACATGGAACAGAAGTCGCGATGTTGATAAGACGATTGAAAGAAACAGTTTTTGGAAAAATTGATAATTGTTTAACTTGTATCGGGACAAGTGCTACACTTGGTGGAGAAGAAGGTGAAATTGAAAAAGTTGTAGATTTTGCAAAAGATTTATTTAATGAATATTTTGATAAAAATTCAATTATTCAATCTGATAGATTGCCATTATTGGAAGTCTCTGGACAGATTAAAGATTTGTCTTATTACCAACAACTTTTTTCTGAATATCAAAATTATAACAAAGATGATAAGGCTTCAAAATTATATAATATTTTGTCAAAAGACAAACTCGTTTATGAAATAAGAAAAAGAATTTTGGAAAAAACAATAACTATTCAAGAATTGTCAGATGAATTAAAAAATGATTTAAAAATTACAGATACAGGTTTAGAAGATACAATAGCAAAAATTATTGAACTATGTGGAGAAGCGATTTCGCCAACTGATGGGAATCCTTTAATAAATGCTAAATATCATGTTTTTGCAAGGACATTGGAAGGAGGATTTATTACATTTGCTGATGATATAAAAATCTTTACTAATAGGAAAAAAGAGTATAATGGATATAAAGTTTATGAATTATTAAATTGTATGAAATGTGGACAAGAATATATAGTTGGTTCTGTTGATGTGATAAATGGCGAAGAATATCTTATACCAACCGAAGATAATGATGAGTATTTATTTATGCTTTCTTTATCAGATGGAGAGATTTCAATTGATGAAGATGATTCATTAGATGAATTTTCTTATTCAAAAGAAGATAAGCAAGAATATGTTATGTGCCCTAAGTGTGGAAAACTTTTTGCTGCAAAAATTCCAGATACTATTTCTTGTTGTGGAATAGAGGCTGCTAACTTTATAAAAATGACAAAAATTCCTAAAAAAGCAAGAAAAAATAACTGCTATAAATGTGGGAAGTTTAATAAAGGAACTATAAGAAAACTTACTACTAGTGAAGATTCTGCAACAGAAATGTTAACACGAAAACTTTACCAATTATTGCCTGAAGAAAAAACTAAAAAGGAAGAAACAAAAACGGATAGCATTTGGGGAAGTGTATGTAATTCAGAAGATGAAATTATAAATGGCAGAAAATTATTAGTGTTTTCAGACAATAGGCAAGATGCTGCCAAATTTGCAATTTTTATACAAAACAGATATAACGATTGGTTGTGGAAAAATATTATTTATAATGTTATTAAAGATATGACTGAAGAGTCTATAAGTTTTAATTTGTTATCAGAAAGATGTTTCAGAATAGCAAATGAACATAAATTATTCTATGATATAAATAATGACGATGATAAAAAAAGTATTGCTAAGCAACACATCATGCAAGAGATTATTGAATTGGATCCAAGAATGTCTTTAAATAGACTGGGTATGATAAATATTAAAATAAATTCCTTGGATAAAATTGATAGTCAAATTATTAATCATTTTTGTAACAAATATGAAATTTCAAAAGATGAGCTCCTTAATATAATTTATGTGTTGTTTGACAGTTTAAGAAGACAAGGTTGTGTGCAATTTCCAGAAGGTGTTAGTCCAACAGATGATGCTTTTGAACCGAAAAATAGAAATGCATATTTTAAAACTCAAGGAGGAGAGAGAGGAAAAGATTATCAAGTTTTTGGATTTAAGCCTTCTGACAAAAGAACAAATAGTCGTTTAAACTATTTACAACATTTCTTTGAACATAAAGGCCTTAATCAAGAAGAAAGCAATGAAAAATCTCTAAAATTTCTTGATGAACTTTCAACATCATTTAAAGAAAATTATTTTGTTGTAAAGTTACCAATTTTAATTCAAGATAAAGTAAATGGGTATTATCAGTTAAGGTTGGATAATATATCTTTTGAAAAACAAAAGGGTAAACTTTATGTATGCAATAAATGTGGAGAAACTGTAAAAATCAACCTTTTTGGGATTTGTACAAAGACAAATTGCGATGGAAATTTAATTGAAATAAGCGAGAATGAAGATAGAGGTGATTATTATCGTCAAAGTTTTTCAAATATTCAACTAATTCCTATGAATGCAAAAGAGCATACAGCACAAATTTCAAGTCAAACAGCAACTGATTTACAAAAACATTTCAAAGAAAATGAAGTTAATATATTAAGTTGTTCAACAACATTTGAAATGGGGGTTGATATTGGTTCTCTTGAGTCTGTCGTTTTGAGAAATGTTCCTCCAGAAACATCTAATTATATCCAGAGGGCTGGGCGTGCAGGAAGAAGAGGTTCATCAGCTGCTTTTATATTAACTTTTGCAAAGAGAAGATCACACGATTTAACTTATTATAATGATCCTGTCAAGATGATTAATGGCATTATACAGGCTCCTTATATAGAGTTAAATAATGCCTATCTTGTTAGAAGACACATTCATTCAGTTATTTTTAGTTATTTAAGTTATATAGGATACAATTTTAAATCTGTGAAAGACTTATTGGCACATGATAACCATCCTAATTTGAACATCGAATTATATAATATTTTGAGCAAAAAACCACAAGATCTTTTTAAATCAATCAATATTATTGTTCCAGAAAAGATAAAGAAAGAACTTGGTGTTGATAATGATTGGTCATTTGTTAAGAAATTGGTTGATAACAATAATCCTAATAATGAAGATGCTTGTTTAGATAATGCAATCAATAATTTTGAAGCTTCCATGAATGAATTATCAAATGCAGAAGAAAAATACTCTGCAGAAAAGAAATATTCTGAAGCAGGAAAATTAAAAAAATTGATTGGAACATATAATTCAAAAGATTATATTTCATTTTTAGCAGAAAATAATGTTCTTCCAAGATATGGTTTCCCTGTATATGTTGTTCCATTAGATTTGAACACAAGTGATATTGTTAAAAGTTCAATAGATTTAAACAGAGATTTGAGGATGGCGATTACTGAATATGCTCCAGGGAGTCAAGTTGTTGCAAATGGAAAATTTTGGAAACCTTATGCTTTAAAGAAACAACCTAATAGAGAATGGCCTACTTATGATTTTGCTATATGTGAAAGTTGTGGGAAAATATATTTTTATAAAACAGCACTAGGAGTAGAAAGTCTTAATAGAGAGCAAACTTGCTGTCATAGAACACTAAAATATAAGCAAATGGTTATTCCACAATTTGGTTTTATCACAAAGGATTCTGATAAAGAATCTGTAAAATTAAAAGATGAAGTTAAATATTTTTCAGAGACATTTTTTAATGGATTTGAAAAAAATGCTAAAATTGAAGAAAATGATATAGTCTTAAAAGGTAAAGTTATACATTCTATTTATTCTCCACATGGAGAAATGTTTGTTATTAACAGAGGGAAATATGCTTCTAAAAATAGAAATATAGGATTAGCATTTAATATTTGTGAAAAATGTGGTTATGTTCAACTTAGTTTGACAAAAAATGGGACAATATCACATGAGCATAGAACTGCGAACAATTTCCCTTGCGCAGGAAAGTTAGTGAGTTGTTATTTAGGGCATCATTTTATGTCTGATGCTTTGGTCTTGCATTTGCCCCAATATAAAAATCCTATGGCAGAATTTGAGTCTATACTTTATGCTATAATTGAAGGAGCATCAAAGTTTATGGAAATAGATAGAAGAGAAATTGGTGGTGCCATATGGGAAAATGGAGATACTAATGGTTTTAGTATTACATTATTTGATACTGTTCCAAATGGAGCGGGACATGTAAAAAGAATGTTAGGACATATAAAAGAAATTTTAGTTGAAGCATTAAGAAAAGTAGATGGAAGATGTGGTTGTGGTGAAGAAACTTGTTGTTATGGTTGTTTAAGAAATTATGATAATCAAGCATATCATGATACTATGTCAAGAGGCTGGGCAAAGGAATATTTAACATGGTTATTGTCATAAAATATATTTTTAGAGAAAAGTTTAATTATGCTGAAATCTTATGATAAATAAAGAAAAGTGATAAAGAAAGATTTTGAAATGAAAAAAAATAACTGGAAATATATGATAAATAATCCCCAGTTATTTTTTGTACATTTTTTATTTTTAATTAGACTATTTTAATCAAAAATTAGTTATAAAAAATTCCTTTAAACAAGATATTGTATGGTGGGTTGCCGGGGGCTCGAACCCCGGACCCTTCGATTAAGAGTCGAATGCTCTACCAACTGAGCTAGCAACCCATATCTTTTTTATTGTTGCTCCAATAAAAAACTATGTGTATTATACAACACATTATCGTTCTTGTCAATCAAAAATTTGATTTTACTTAAATTTTTAATCTTCTACTTCGTTGTCGATTTCTATATTTCCATGCAATCTTTCAAAATCATTTATATATCTTTTTATTGCTGTTTCAATTTCTTTATTTTTGCTTCTACCATTAAAATTTGCTGTGTATTTGATTTTTTGTTGTAAAGAATTAGGAATTCTCAATGTGTATCTTGGCAAATTACTCATATTTACCTCCTTAAAGGAATTTTACAAGAATTTAAGCAAAATTACTTAAAAATGACGTCACTTCTTCGTCAAATAGTGTTATTTTTCGACACAAAACACACAACTATTTTAAAACATTTATTCACAGTTTTTAAAAATTTTATGTATAAAATATTATGAAAAATTTGAAATTGATATGCAAAGAAAATTTATTTTTCAATCTTTCTTGTTTCAACTCAAAAAAAATTTGTGCAATGGTCAAGGCAAACGCTTATGGACATGGATTGAAAGATGTTGTCAGATTGATTGATGACAAAGTAGATTATTTTGGTGTGTCAAATGTAGATGAAGGGGTAGAGGTAAGGAAGATAAGCCAAAAACCGATCTTGGTATGTTCTAAGGTTTTCGACTTCAAAAAATGCAGGAAACACAATTTGGAAGTTATGATTGAAGATGAAGTTGACATCAAAAAATGTTTAAACAATGGACTAAAGGAAAACATGCATTTGAAAATAAATTGTGGAATGAATAGATTTGGCGCTGGGAATGTTTTAAATGCAAGGATTGTTAATGATTTGCTTGAAGAGAAAAACATTACATTGAAATCTATTTACACGCATTTTCATTGTTTGGAAGATAAAAAACAGACTGTTCGCAACTATATGAGGTTTCAGTTGCTAAGATCCGAAATAAATCAAAACGCTATGATTTGTTTTGGTGGAAGTGGAATTTCTAGTTATCCTTTTGAGTTTGATATGATAAGATTGGGAATTGGGCTTTATGGATATGGGCAAAATGGGCTTAAACCTGTTATGAAAATAAAATCTTATGTAAGCAAAGTTTTTTATGCAAAATCGGGCGAGTATATTGGTTATGGAGAAAAATACAAGGTCAAGAGAGGCGGGTATTTTGCGATAGTCCCTGTTGGATATGGAGACGGGCTTAGAAGAAATTTGAGTGGGAAATTTAAAGTACAAATAAACGGTCAGTATTTTCAAAGTTTTGGGAATATTTGTATGGACGCTTTTTTTGTTAAGGTTGATGGAAATGTCAAAGTTGGAGATAAAGTGTTGTGCATGTTTGACGCTGATTATTTGGCGGATAAAATAGAAACAATTCCGTATGAAATTTTGACTGGCTTTTCGAATTTTCGTGGTAAGACGGTGATTTTGTAGCATTTTTCGTTAAATCTTTGCCATTTTATGAGCAAAAATGTTATCATATTTTTATGAGTATGAGAATTGATTCTGGAAAATTTAAAGGCAGGAAACTGCTTGAAAATAAATATGACCATATAAGACCTACAATGGACAAAGTTAGGCAGGCTCTTTTTGTTAAACTACAATTTTTCTTGCCTGGTAAAAATGTTTTGGATCTGTTTTGCGGAACAGGTGCAATGGGGATTGAAGCGTTGAGTCGTGGCGCTGAGAAAGTTGTGTTTGTTGATAAAGATATCAGAAGCGTTGAAATGACAAAAGCCAATTTGAAAAATATGGGGATAGATACCAAAGTTTTCAAATGTGATGCACTTATTTTTTTGGACAAGTGCGAAGAAAAATTTGACTTGATTATTCTTGATCCACCATACAAAAGCGGACTTTATGAAAAAGTCTTGGCCAAGATTTATGAAAAAGATCTTTTAGCTGATGAAGGAATAATCGTTTGTGAACACGACAGCAAAGACACATTTGATTATCAAAATTTTGAAGTTTTTGATGAGAAAAAATATGGGAATATTACATTGACTTATTTGAGATAAAAGATAGACGAAATGTCTATCTTTTTTTCACTGTTGCTTCAAACAGAGCATATAAGATAAAGGCACTGTCTTGTGCGTTTAGGAGAATTTATGTGCGGTATTTGTAGTGCAATAGGAAATGTTAACGAGATATCAAATGTTGTTGACGGACTCAAAAAATTGGAATATAGAGGTTATGATTCAAGTGGAATCGCTTTTTTGGAAAATAAACAAATCAAGCTGATAAAAAGTGTAGGGCAAATTGCAAATTTAGAGAAAAAAATAAATAAAAAAAACAGTTCAAACATCGTGATTGGACATACAAGATGGGCGACTCACGGTGTGGTCAGTGAAGCGAATGCTCATCCACACATTTCAGAGAATAAAGAGTTTGCTTTGGTGCATAATGGAATAATTGAAAACTATGAAGATTTGGCAAAGAAATATTTGGAAGAAGTTAAATTTTATTCTCAGACCGACACAGAAGTTTTTGTCAATTTGATAGCAAAACAAAAAGGAACAGTTATCAAAAAACTTATTGATGCTTGCAAATTGGTTAAAGGAAGCTATGCGGTTGCGCTAATAAACAAAAACAGCAACAAGATTTTTGTAGCCAAGAGAAAAAGTCCTCTTATGGTGGCGTGTGATGGCAAATCTTGTATGGCATCAAGTGATTTGTCTGTTTTTGTCAATAAGTTTGAAAAATGTTTTATTCTGGAAGATGATGAATTTGCTGTAATGACTGGGAAGAATATTGTTTTTTACAATAAAAACGGCGAAAAAATTAAGAAAGAACCTATTTTTATAAATGATTTTGAATTTTGTGAAGAGAACCTTAATGAAAAATTTTTTATGTTGAAAGAGATAAAAGAGCAGTCTGTTGTTTTGAAAAAAACTTATTTTAAGTATATGTCAGAAGATGTTTGTTCCAATATTGATTTCGAAAAATTGAAGAAATATAAAAGTTTTCATTTTATTGCTTGTGGAACGGCTTATCACAGTGGTCTTATGGGGGCAAGATATATACAACAATTTTGCCATAAAGATTGCAAAGTTTCCATTGCAAGTGAGTTTCGTTATGACAACAACATTTTAAGTAAAAATTGTCTTTATGTTTTTGTCAGTCAAAGTGGAGAAACTGCAGACACTATTGCGTGTGCAAATTTGGTAAAAGAAAAGGGATTGGATACAATGTGCGTCACAAATGTCCCTTACTGCTCTTTAAATAAATTGGCAGATGTGGTTTTGCCGACTTTTGCAGGGAAAGAAGTGGCAGTCGCTTCAACCAAGGCTTATGTGGCACAAGTTTTTACGCTGTTGATTTTTGCAATAAAGATGTCAGGGAATTTGAGCTTACAGGAGAATCTAAAAAAATTTGTTTTATCGTTTGATATTCAAGAGTTAAATGAAGAAGTTTTAAATTTTGTTTATAAGTTTAAAAACATCTTCTATATTGGCAGAGAGCAAGACTATGTTGCAAGTCTTGAGGGTGCACTTAAGATGAAAGAAATTGCTTATATAAATTGCATAGGTTTGGCTGGTGGAGAACTTAAACACGGGACTTTGGCACTGATTGATGAAAATTCGCTTGTCATTGTCGTTTCAACGCAAAAAAGTTTAAAAGAAAAAATAGAAAGCAACATTCAAGAAGTCAAGGCAAGGGGAGGGAAAATTTTGCTTATTTCCAATTTTCAACATTCCGTTGAGGTTGATATGTTTTTGCAAGTGCCAAGTTTTGAAGAATTTTTTATGCCAATTGTCAGCATTGTTGCTCTGCAACTTATGGCTTTTCATTATGCCGTTAAATTGGGATATAATCCAGACAAACCAAGAAATCTTGCAAAGTCTGTCACTGTGGAATAACAAAAATGTGACTTTTAAGTTTTGCAACAAAAAAACACCTTAATTGGTGTTTTTTGTTTTAAATTTTTTTGTTAAATTTCCGGATCAAATTTTTCGAAGATTATGTTATCACAATATTTGATAACTTTGAGATATTCTTCTTTGCTTCTTACTGTCCAAGCAAGGAGAGGAAGGTTTTTATACTTTTTGACAAATCTGTTTGGAAGAGCAGATGCTTCATAAGAGATGAAATCAGGTTGACTTACTTTTTTGTTGAATCTCATCTTTTTAAGCAAAACTCTTTTTATCCAAGACAAATTGCTTTTTTTGAAACTTCCAGAAAGTTGACCTCTCAAAATGTTTGGAGCATGTTTTTTGAGATATCCAAGTGTGAAAGGATTGAAAGATTGAACGGCATATTCTCCTTCATAATCTTTCAACATATCAATCACTTTTTGCTCTAAACTTCCGACCTTGTATTGATTTTTTATTTCAATCAAAATTGGTACTTTTCCATCTACAAGTTTTAAAACTTCTTCAAAAGTTGGGATATACTCTTTTGTGCCTTTAAGCTTCAAAACTTTTAAATCTTCTTTGTTTAAGTATTTGATGTATCCATCATTTCCTGTCATTCTTGACAAAGAATCATCGTGAAAAACTACAACAGTTCCGTCTGCTAAAAGTTGAACATCAAGTTCTATTGCATAGCCTTTTTCTATTGCTTTAGAAAAAGCAGCCAAAGAATTTTCTGGTATATTTTTGTCGTGATAACCTCTATGGGCTATAGGTGTTTCCACCAGCCAAGTTTTGAATAAATCCATATTTTTTAACCTTTACGAAAAAATTTATTTTATTTAGTTATTTTAAAATATTTATCTTCTTTTGTCAAATTTATTTTACGCATTTTGATCGTCTTTTATGAATTTCTTGATTGTTTCCAATCTCTCTTCTGCGTCTTGTTTGCTCTCATTTAAAAGCTTTTCAGCCTCTTCACCTTTGAGTTCTTTGATTGCGCTGAAACGAGTTTCACCGTTGAGATAATCTTCATACTTATCAAAGTCGCTTGTGCTGTCGATTGACAAGTTGTTTGTCTTTGGGTTGTATCTCAAAAGTGACCAATAACCACATTCAACAGCTTTTTTCATTTCTGCACTTGATTGAGACATATCAAATCCGTGATTGATACATGGGGCGTAGGCGACTATCAAACTTGGGCCGTCAAATTGCTCTGCTTCTTTGAAAGCTTTGATACATTGATTCATGTTTGCTCCAAGGCTCACCTGTGCAACATAGCAATTTTTTGAAGCGATAGCAAGTGCAACCAAGTCTTTCTTCTTGGTCTGTTTTCCAGAGTTTGCAAACTTAACCATTGCACCTCTTGGGGTGGCTTTTGATGCTTGTCCACCTGTGTTTGAGTAAACTTCTGTGTCAAGAACTAAAATGTTGACATTTTCTTTTCCGTTCAAAACATGATCAAGACCGCCATAGCCGATGTCATAAGCCCAGCCATCTCCACCAATAATCCAAACACTTTGTTTTTCTTTTGCACCGTATTTGCTTCCAAGTTTTATTCCAAGACCAAATTCTGCGTTGTCTTCAAAAAGGGAATTTGCCCACGCTGGACCTTTGCCTTCTTCATCTTTAAGATAAGGGCAAGATGGATAAGAACCACCATAAATGCTTGAGCATCCTGTTGCGTTTGCAATGACCATTTCTTTTCCAAAGAGGGTTGTTGCAAGTTTGATGTATGGAGTTTCACCACAACCACCACATGCACCAGAGAAACCGAAATAACAATCTTTAAACTGCAAACCTTTTGGCAAGTCTGTTGAGAAAGGTGTTTCTTTTTCTGTTTTTACAGTCTTCAAAATTTCGTAATTTTTCTTTTCTTTTTCCAAATTTTCGTTTGCCATTTTCATAACAAGCGCTTTGTCTTTTGCAGGGCAAACATTTGCACAAACACCACAGCCAGTGCAATCTTCTGGACTTACTTGAATGCGATAATAGTATCCATTCATACCATAAGCATTTGCAAATTCAATTTCTTCTGGTGTTTCGCCTTTAACCAAAACTGGGCGAATAGCATTGTGTGGACATGAGATTATGCATTGACCGCATTGAATACAATTTTTAGGTATCCACAAAGGCAAATGAGCAGCAATACCTCTTTTTTCAAACTCTGCTGTCCCTGATGGAATGACTCCTGCTTTGTCAAAAACAGAAACAGGGAGGTTGTCTCCTTCAAGTTTTTCAATTGGTTTCATTATTGTTTGGTAGAATTTGTCTGAAAGGTTCTTCTCTTCCAAATTTATACCTTTAAATGTAAACTTGCTTATATCAACTTTCTCAATTCCGTTTTCTGAAAGTTCAACGGCTTTCAAGTTTTTGTTAACAACTTTTTGACCTTTTTTAGAGAATGTCTTTTTGATATATTTTTGAATTTGTTCTTTGGCATCTGCAAAAGGTATAATTTGAGAAGTCTTGAAAAGTGCTGTTTGCATTACCATATTGATTTTGTTTCCAAGACCAACACTTTCAGCAATTTTTTGAGCGTCGATAACATACAAAGTTGCTCTTTTATCTTGCAAAATCTTTTTGTAGATATCAGGCAAGACTTTGTCAACTTCATCTGCTTTGAAAACTGTGTTGATAAGTACCTTTCCTTTTTCCTTCAATCCTTCAAGACAGTTGTATTTATGAACAAATGAGAAGTTGCTTATTGTTATGATGTCGGCATTTTGAACAAGGTAAGTGCTTTTGATTGGCTTGTCGCTTACTCTGACATGGGAGCGAGTCAAACTTCCACTCTTCTTGCTGTCATATTCAAAATAGCCTTGAACATATTTGTCAAGTTCGTCTCCCAAAATTTTGATTGTGCTCTTGCTTGCAGACACTGTTCCGTCAGAGCCTAAGCCAAAGAATTTCATTTGGAAAGTTTTGATATTTGAATGATATGTTTCAAGTGGCAAAGAAGAATTTGAAACATCATCTGTGATGCCAACTGTAAAGTTGTCTTTCATTGTTTCAAAATTTTCGATCACTGCTTTGACCATTGCAGGAGTAAATTCTTTTCCGCCAAGTCCGTATCTTCCACCAACAATTTTGATGTTTGGTCTGTCTTTTAATGCTGTGACTACATCAAGATAAAGAGGTTCTCTTGCTCCACATTCTTTTGTTCTGTCAAGAACGATTATCTTTTCAACTGTGTCAGGCAAGAATTTTGAGAACTCTTTATAGTCAAAAGGACGATACAAATGCAAATTTATAAGTGCGACATCTTTGGAAAGTTTTTTGTCGCTTTCAAGTACTTCTTCAATCGTTTCACAAGAAGAGCCCATGCTTACGATGACATTTTTAGGCTTCTTTGTTCCGATAAGGTCAAAAGGAGAATATTTGCGTCCTGTGAGTGAAGCAAATTGTTTTAAAATTTCTTTCAAAGTTTTGTAAACATTTACATAGGCAGGGGAAGATGCCTCTCTGTTTTGGAAGAATACATCAGGGTTTTGTGCTGTTCCTTTTTGATAAGGAGCATCAGGAGTCATTCTACCTGCTCTAAATTTTTTGATTTCTTCTTCTGGGAGCATTGCATTTATGACATCATCACTTACTGCGTCTATTTTTTGAATTTCGTGAGATGTTCTAAATCCATCAAAGAAGTGTATAACTGGCAAAGAAGTTTTATATGCAAGCACATGTGCAATGAGTGCAAAGTCGTGTGCTTGTTGAACAGATGCAGAAGACAAGAGAATGCAACCAGTTTGTCTTGTTGCCATAACATCGCTGTGATCACCAAAGATTGAGAGAGCATGAGTAGCCAATGCTCTTGCTGCAACATGGATTACACAAGGCAAGTGTTCTCCGGCAAGTTTATAAAGATTTGGTATCATCAAAAGAAGTCCTTGACTTGATGTAAAAGTTGTTGTCATTGCACCAGCGCAAAGGCTTCCGTGCAAAGTCCCAGCAACACCACTTTCTGCCTGCATTTCGATAAGTGTAGGAAGTTCTCCAAAAATGTTTTTCTTACCGCTTGAAACTTGTCCATCACAGTATTCTGCCATTGGAGATGATGGGGTGATAGGATAAATTGGAATTACCTCTGACAGTTTGTATGCCACCATCGCTGTGGCGGTGTTTCCATCTACAACTTTTTTCATATATAACTCCTTTGTATTTAATTTTGTTGATTCAAGAAAAATATTCTTAAGACAATTTTAGTTTAAATCTTTTAAGATTTTTAGTCAAATTTATTTTGCTTATTTATTTGATTATTAAATATATTTTTAGTAAAATATAAATATGAGAAATTTGAAACTTACAATTGAATATAATGGTGCCGAATTCTTTGGCTGGCAAAAACAGAAAAATTGCAGGACGGTGCAAGAGGAAATTGAAAAAGCGTTTTTGACACTTACAGGGGAGAATGTTTCTGTTGAAGGAAGTGGAAGGACTGACAAAGGGGTTCATGCTCTTGGACAAGTTGCAAGTGTTCAAACTTCAAACATTATGCCAACTAAAAATTTTAAGATTGCGTTGAACGATTTGCTACCAAAAGATATCTTCATAAAAAAGGTTGAGGAAGTTGATCAAAACTTTCAGGCAAGGTTCTCTGCAAAGAGAAAAACTTACAAATATATTGTTTGTGTGGGAGGCGAACGAGGTGCTATAAACAATTCTTTGATTGCTTACTATCCATATAAAGTTGACATTGAAAAAATGAGAGAAGTGGCAAAACTTTTGATTGGCAAACACAACTTCAAAGGCTTTTGCAATTCTGATGCAAGTGTGACAAATTTTGAAAGAGAAATTTATGATTTAAAAATCAACAAAAAAAACAGAATGTACACTTTTTTGGTGTGCGGAAACGGTTTTTTATACAATATGGTAAGAATTATTGTAGGGACTTTGCTTGATGTGGGACGCGGAAAATTGTCTGTTGAAAGGGTGAAAAATGCCTTGGAAACTGGCAACAGAAACAACTCTGGACAGACTATGCCGGCATGTGGTTTATACCTAAAAAATGTTGAATATGTTTAGAAAAAAATAAAAAATTTTCAAAAAAATCAGAATCTGCTTTGTATGATTTATATCTTTCTACAGATGTTGCTCAAATTGCTATAAACGCACAAGAAAAGGTCATTAAAGACATCGCTTCAAAGGGAAGTTGTGTCATTGTGGGAAGAGCGTCTGACTATGTTTTGAGAGACAACAAAAATTTGGTAAGCGTGTTTGTTTATGCTCCAATGGATTACAGAATCAAAAAGGTTCAAGAAATGTATGGTGATGATGAGCAAACAGCTTTGCAAAACATTCAAAGATCTGACAAATCAAGAGCAAATTATTATAAGAGCATAACTTCAAAAGAATTTGGTGATGCAAACAACTATGATTTGTGTGTTGACAGTTCTATTGGAGAAGAAAAGACTGCTGACCTTATTGTTGAGTTTGTGAAAAATGTTTCCAAAACAAAATCAAAATAAGATTGATAAAAAATAAAAGTTCTATAATTGCTATAGAACTTTTTTATTGTCTTTTAATTTAAGCAACCAATGCTGCGTAATTTAAAACCAAATTGTATGCTAGATCTGTGGCAACTTGGAATTGGAAGATGATTTTGTAATTTCCGTCAGCATATTGAATTTTGTATTTGTAATTGTTTCCGCTTATCCAATCTGTGCTGGTTTGGAAATTTATGTCTGCTCTAAATGTTATGCTGATTGTTCTTTCATTATAAACAAATTGTGCGTTTGCTCTTATATGTTTTGTTTGATTTGTTTCGAGTTTTAAAACTTCTGTTATGTTTTCTGGAACAATGTTTACATTATCTTTTATTTCTGCGTTTTCAATTTGGTAAACACTTGAAAGGTTTGTTGAAGAATTGCCTTGCAAAATTGAAATTGTCGCGGTCATTATTGGATCTTTTTCCAAATTGTCTTCTTCGCCATCAGCATCAGGGGTAGATGTTATACGCAAAGATGAAAGTTTTGTGTACATCATTTTATTGTCACTGAAAACTGCAGTGTAAGCACCTTGTGTTGTTGAACTTGCTGCAAATGTCAATGTGCTTTTTTCAATCTTTTCGGCGCTGTTTGTTGTGTTGTCAATTTTATATACACTACCATTTTCAAGTTGGGTGGAATTTTGATATACCCAGCATATAAAACTGCTTCCTTGTTTTGTTGTGGCTGTAAGAGTTACGGTTGAGCCTTCTTTGTAAGTTCCGTTTCCAGTAACTGCACCATACATACCAGCACTTGAATAAACAACCACTCCATAAGAAGAAACATCTTTGCATCCAAACAATGCAAAAATTGGTATCACAAATATTATTAGCAATAAAAGTGGCAATTTTTTCTTCATACTTTATCTTATTCCTTTTGTAATTCAATTATCTTAAAATTTTATTTAAAAGTCAAATAAAAAAGAATATTTACAAAATAAAAACAAAATTTTGAGTATTTTTAAAGTCCTTGCATAAAATATCTTTTGTAAGGAGTTTTTATGTGGGAACTTTCTATTTCTGTCAGCTCTAAAAATGTTGAAATAGCAAAATTTATCTATCAAACATTAAAAGCACAAACAGCAGAATTTGGTGCTGTTGTGACTTGTTATGAAGAGTTTGACAACTTTTACATTTTGATAGGTTGTCCAGAAAATGAAAAAACAAGAATAAGAGCCATCATCGAAAGATGTGTGATAAAAGTTGTAAGCAATTTTTATAAAGACAGATTTTTGACGGAAAATTTGAGATTGCCGTTGCACGAAAAGATGAGTTTGATGGCTTTTAAGAAAGCGTTGATAAATTTTGACAAAGAAACCGATTTTTATATTATTAGCAAAAACTTGGTTTTGGACAAGAATTTGCATTTGGACTCGTTTTATTTTTTCAAACTTAAAGCATTGAGAGAAAAATGGGCAGAACTTATTTCGCTTGCAAATGAAAATAGCGATTATCTTGTCAGCAATGAAGCGTTTTTTGATTTGTTGAAATTTTTGATAGACAATTTGGAAGTTTGTGAAGAAGAAATCAATGTTTTTGAAGATGACAATGGTTATTTCATTACTCCACAAAATTCTCAAGATGATTGTGCTTATGAAAGTTTGTCGAAGGAGGGGCTTGTTTCATCTTTGATAGAACTTTGCCCTAAAAAAATAAATTTGTTTTGTCGAAGTGATGACAACACTGCTGGATTTTTGAGCAGAATTTTTGAAGAGAGAGTAAATGTTTGCTACAACAAAAATATGCAAAAAATTGACAAATTTTCAGTTTTGAAATAGAAAATAAGTAAAAAATATTATATACAATAAAAAAAGATAGTGAAATTAAATTCATTATCTTTTATTTTTTAGCAAATTTTTATAATTCTCGAATTGGAGTTGTTTTTTGATCTATCTTTATGAAGTTTTTAAGGAAGTTTGCAAATTGTGTGTTTCCTTTTTCTTCAAGATGAGAAATGATTCTTTCAGAATTTTGATTTAAAATCAAACTCAAAAGGTCGGTGTTGTTTTGTGTGGCAAGAATTTTTAAAGAACTGATTGTCATAGACAAATCATTGTCGGTTTGCTTGTTTTCTTCTTTATTCTTTACGATTGTTGGTTTTTCTTCTGGCAAAACATAATCTTCCAATTCTACTTTTGCTGTGCTGTTTTTGTTTATCATATTTTTTCTCCTTTTTGTTGTGATAAAAGCGAAGTCTATTATAGCATCTGCTGTTTCTGTGTCAAGATTGTTTTCGGTGAGAATTTTTCCTATTTTGTCCGTTTTTGTCGAATGAAAATTTTTGCAAATTTCTTGACATTTAAAATTGATGTGGTGTATAATGTTTGCGTATTTAGTAAAAGACAAGTAGTTTTTGAAAACTTGCGCTCAGAGAAAGATTGGTTGGTGAAAAATCTTAGCATATCAAAAATGAAACCACTTTTATGTTTGAAGATACACACTTAAAAAGAGTGGCACACATTTGTGTGCAATTAAGGTGGAACCACGGTTGTTAAATCGTCCTTAAATTCAAGTTAATCTTGTTTTTGAGAACGATTTTTTTGTTTTCAAATGCAAGAACAAAAGGAGAATTTGAAATGGAAATTATTGAAAAAGATGAAAAATTACACAGAGCAAGACATTCTCTTGCGCACATTTTGGCAAAAGCTTTGATGCAGCTTTACCCAAGCACAAAACTTACAATAGGACCAGCGATTGAAGATGGTTTTTATTATGATGTTGATTTGGACGAACAATTGACACCAGATCATTTTCCTGCCATTGAAAAGAAGATGAAGGAAATCATCAACAAGGGAGAACCTTTTGTAAGAAAAGAAGTTTCAAGAGAAGAAGCTTTGAAACTTTTTAAAGGAAACGAATATAAAACAGAAATCATCAACGAACTTCCAAAAGAAGCTGTTATATCTTTGTATTATACAGGCGATGACTTCTTTGACCTTTGCAGTGGACCTCATGTTGAAAGCAGTAAGAATTTGCAAAACTATGCTTTTAAGATTCACTCTGTAAATGGAGCATATTGGAGAGGAAACGAAAAGAACAAAATGCTTCAAAGAGTTTATGTTTATGCTTATCCTGACAAAAAGCAATTAAACGAACATATCACTATGCTTGAAGAAGCAAAGAAGAGAGATCACAGAAAACTTGGAAAGGAACTTAAACTTTTCATGATTTCTCCAGAAGGTCCAGGATTTCCATTCTATCTTCCAAACGGAATGATTGTTAGAAATCTTTTGATTGATTATTGGCACGAAATTCACAGAAAAGCAGGTTATGATGAAATTTCAACACCTATAATGCTTTCTCGTCATCTTTGGGAAACTTCAGGGCACTGGGATCACTATAAAGACAATATGTATACAACAAAAATCGATGATGTTGATTTTGCTATCAAACCTATGAACTGCCCAGGTGGAATTTTGGTTTACAAAAACTCTCCACATTCTTATCGTGATTTGCCTTTAAGACTTGGCGAACTTGGTCTTGTTCACAGACACGAAAAATCAGGCGAACTTGGTGGACTTATGAGAGTTCGTTGCTTCACACAAGATGATGCTCACATCTTTATGACTCCAAGTCAAATCAAAGGCGAAATCAAAAATGTTGTTTCACTTATTGATGAAGTTTACAAGACATTCAAATTTAAGTATCATGTAGAACTTTCTACTCGTCCTGACAACAGTATGGGAAGTGATGAAGATTGGGAAATGGCAACAAACGCTTTGAAAGACGCTCTTGACGAACTTGGACTTGATTATGTGATCAATGAAGGCGATGGTGCTTTCTATGGACCAAAGATTGACTTCCATTTGACAGATGCTATCGGAAGAACTTGGCAATGCGGAACTATTCAACTTGACTTCCAACTTCCACAACGCTTTGAACTTGAATATGTTGGCGAAGATGGTGAAAAACATCGCCCAATTATGATCCACAGAGTTATTTATGGATCTTTGGAAAGATTTTTGGGTATTTTGATTGAACACTTTGCAGGTGCTTTCCCACTTTGGCTCGCTCCTGTTCAAGTTAAGGTTTTAACTTTGACAGACAGAAACAATGATTATGCTAAGAAAATCAAAGATACTCTTTTTGATGAAGGCATAAGAGTTGAACTTGATGACAGAAACGAAAAGATTGGATATAAGATCCGTGAAGCTCTTTCTATGAAAATACCTTATCTTATCATTGTTGGAGATGAAGAAGAAAAGAACAACACAATTTCTATTCGTGGTCGTGGTTTTGAAAATGCATCAGGTCTTAAACTTGATGACTTTATTGCCAGACTTAAAGATGAAGTTAAATCTAAAAAATTTTAATGACAAAATAACATATTTTTCGTAAACAATATTGAATTTTTGTTTGGAATATGCTACTATGTTATGGTAATATCTTAAAAGGAGTTCACTTAAATGGGAATAAATGAATTGATACTACCTTTGGGGGTAATATTCATGGCCTTAATGTTGGGCTTTTATTTCAAATAAAAAGGAGATTTTGTTATGAGCAGTATGTTGCTTGAAGGCAGTGCTACAACTGGAATCTGGAATTATGTTTTGATTGCTATCGTTGTTTTGCTTTTGATTGCTCTTCCTATTATGATGAATGCTAGAAACAAGAGAGAGACTCAAAAAGTTCAAGAACAAACCAATTCTTTGAAGGTTGGAGACAAGGTTTTGACAACAAGTGGTGTTTATGGAACTATTGTCGAACTTAAATTTGACGACTCACAAAAAGTTGTCGTGCTTGAAACTGGTGGAAAAAACAAGAGTTATTTGAGTGTTGATGCTTATGCAATTTACACAGTGTTTAAGAGCGAAGCAGAACTCAAAAAAGAAGCTGAAGCAAAGGCAGAAGCTGAGCGTAAGGCTTTGGAAGAAGAACAAGCAAAAAAAGAAGCAAAGAAGAACAAGAAAGATAAAAAAGAAAAGGTTGAGCCTCAAGAAGAATCAGCTCCAGTTGTTGAAGCAAAAGCTGAAGAAAAAACAGCAGAAACAAAAGAGGAAAAACCTAAGGCTAAAAGCAAAAAATAAAACACAAATGCAAAACACATTTGTGTTTTTTTTATTGTCTATTTTCTTTGTCATTATTGCTAAACAGACTGCATAAGATATTCTATCTTAAAACAGTATGTCCAATGTTTAAAAAATGGCAGGGAGGCAATAATGAAATTGAAAACATCTAAAAGTGAAAAAAGCTTTTCAAGTGGTCTTTTTTTGAGTGTTTTGAAAGGCGTGTTGGTGGGGCTTGGTGTTGCTTTGGTGGGAATTTTGCTTTTTGCTTTTATTCTTAGATTTACAAACATTTCCGACAAAATAATCGCACCAGTCAATCAAGTTATCAAAGGTGTAAGCATCTTTTTTGGGGTGTTTATTGGACTTAAAAAACACAAAGAAATGGGTCTTTTAAATGGCTTTTTGATTGGTCTGTTTTTCACTATTTTGGCATTTTTGGTGTTTTCAATTTTAGATGGGACTTTCTGTTTTGATCGCACTTTTTTAAACGATATTGTCTTTGGAAGCGTCATTGGTGCTATATGTGGTATCATTTGTGTTAATTTGAAAAAAAAGTAGTCTTTTTAATTGACATAAGTCCCTTAATGTATTATACTAAACAAGGTAATTTATCTAAAATTATTTATCAAATTTATATGTAGAAATTAAGGGGAAGTAATGGCTAGAAGTAGAGTTAAAAAGAATTCCATAATCAATTTTGTTGCTATGGTTGTTATTACCATTCTTGGAATTGTTTTATCTGTTTGCAGTTTTAATGTTCCATTTACATCTTTCACCTACAATGGTTTTGCCAATTCAATTTCTCTTGGGTTGGACATTGCAGGTGGTATTTCTGTTGTCTATGATTGTTCTCTTTCAAAAGACAGCAACACTCAAAATTTGGACACTGCAATAGATGCCACTGTTACAAGATTGGAATCTGTTATTACAGCTGAATATTCAGAAGCTACAATCCAAAGACAGGGTGGAACTAAAATAAGAATTGAAGTTCCTTCTGTTACTGATTCAAACGAAATTTTCAATTTGATTGGAGAACCTCAACCTCTCTATATGACTTTGGAAGAAAATGGCGAAGCTCAAATCACTGGGACAGACATTGAAGATGTTCAAGTTTCTTATCAAAAAAACAGTGAAGGAAATTATGAATACGGTGTTTCATTGAAGTTTACATCTGAGGGTGCTGACAAGTTTGCAAATTTGACTGAAAGTGCTGCAAATGGTTCTCAAAAAATCTATGTTTATTTGGGAGACATCAGTTCTGACAATTTGTTCCAACAATTAACTTGTGAAAGCAAAATCACTGGGGGGTCTACTTTCATTTCTGGAAGTTTTAAATCTTATGATGATGCAGAAAGTTATGCTCTTCAAATTATGAGTGGAACTTTCAATGTTCAATTGGATCTTATTGAAAGCAATGTTATCTCTGCAACGCTTGGAAGTGAAGCTCTTAAATATGCCATCATCGGTGGGGCCATTGGTATGATTTTGATTATGGTCTTGCTCTGGTGGAGATATGGAGATTTCGGTCTTCTTGCATCTTTCGCTTTGGTAATGTATGTTGTTTTGATGTTGTTCTTCTTGCAAGCTATTCCATTTGTTCAACTTACTTTGCCTGGTATCGCTGGTATCATTTTGAGTATCGGTATGGCAGTTGACGGAACAGTTATCATTTTTGAAAGAACAAGAGAAGAATATCGTTCTGGAAAGAAAATACCTCTTTCTGTAAAGACTGGATTTAAACGTGCATTCTGGCCAATTTTTGATAGTAATATTACAACAATTTTGACTGCTATTGTTCTTTACATTTTGGGAACTGCATCAATTCAAGGTTTTGCTATAACTCTTTTGATTGGTATTGTTCTTTCAATGTTTATGAACTTGGTTATCTTGAGATATCTCGTAAAATGGTATCTTCCACTCAACAGCGTTAAAGCTAAAAAACTTCATTTGCCTAAACAAGTTAGACATTTCAAAGAAAATGAAGAGGCAATCGTAGGAGGGCAGGCAAATGAATAAATTTAAGAAAAAAACTAGATTATCTGTTGATGAAAGAATCGAAAATTCTAAATTCGACTTCTGCAAAAATATGAAATGGTTTTTGATTGCTCCAATTCTTATCATTGTAGTAGGGGCTGTTATGTTGTGCACACTTGGTTTCAATCTTGGTATTGACTTCACAGGTGGCTCAAATATGACCATTTACACAAACTCAGAAGGCACTTATGAAGAATATACTTCATACGACCTTGACACTGATATGGGTAAACTTGAATCAAAAATCAATACAGTTTTGAAAGAATATGGACTTTCTATCAATACAATTCAAAAAACTACTATTTCAAACACTGATTTGGGATTGAATGAAGAAAGTGCTGTTATCATCAAATATCAAAACGACAATTCAAAAGAAGAAAGTGAAATTGAACAAATAAATGATGATATTCAACTTGCTTTGTTGAAAGCATTTGGATATGTTGATTCTGACACAACTTTTGAAGAACTTGAAAATCTTGATCAAGCAGGATTTGTGACAAATGGTGGGGTTACTACTGCCAGTGCAAGTGCCGAACTTGTTATGAAATCATTTATTGCTTTGATTGTTGCAGTGGTTTTGATTTTGATCTATGTTGCATTCCGTTTTGAATTCACAAGTGGTATGGCTGCAATTTTGGGACTTATGCACGACATTTTGATCACTTCTTCTGTTATGTTGATTTGCCGTATTCAAATAAATGTTTCATTTATTGCTGCACTTATAACCATTTTGGGTTATTCAGTAAACAATGCAATCATCATATTTGACAGAATGAGAGATGATTTGAAAGTTGCAAGACAATCAAATCAAAAAGTAAGCAACAAGCAAGTTGCAAACAATGCTGTAAAAAATATGTTGATGCGTTCTGTATTGACTACATTCACAACATTTATTATGGTATTTATGATTACTGTAATTGGTGTGACTGATATTAGAACATTTACATTCCCAATTATAGTCGGAATCCTTTCAGGTTTCTATTCTTCAATCTTCATCATTCCTGGACTTTGGGCAATTGCTTATAGACCAAGAAAAAGAAAGAAAATTTCAAACAACACAACCAGTCAAAAGAAAGATGACACTGTTGAAGTTGTAGGTTAAAAAGAAAACGCCGTTTGGCGTTTTTTTTGTTATGTTTTTCTGGCTGTTTTGTTGAGATTTGTTTTTGCTTAACCAAAATTAGAAAGAACTTTCATCTTCATTTTTTCTATTGATAAAAGAGACAGTATCGCTTGCTACATAGATTTTGTTTTTCCCATATTTATTGTTGATTTCATTTATCGTTCTTTCAAGGTCGTTTGTATCTTTATTGAGAAAAGAAAGTTGCTCCATTCTGTCTATTTTATTCAAATTTGAAACGCAAATTCTTATTGCTCTTATATATTTGTCATATTCCCAAAATTCGTCAATAATATCCATTGCAGTTTTTGTTATCTCTTCGCTTGATTGAATTGGAGAAACTGTTTTTGAATGTCTAAATCGTTTGAAATCGTTTGTTTTTAGCGTCACAGAAACTGTTGAACCTTGAAATTTGCTGTTTGTAAGTCTTAGACCTATTTTTTCACTCAAAAAAGTTATTACTTTTTTTATGTCGTCTCGCTCTATGATATCTTCAATTGTTGTTGTTCCATTTCCAACACTTTTTGGGGGCAAGATGTCATAATAACATTTTACATCGTCAATCAATTCGCCTTTCAATTTTTGATAAAGTTCTATTCCAGTTTTGCCTAACAATTCTTTGACAAATGACTCTTTTAGAGAAACAAAATCTCCAATTGTGTTTATATTCATTTTCTCTAATTTGTCAGTCAATTTGCGTCCAAAACCTACAATCGAATTTATCTTAAGTTTGTAAGCTATTTCTTTGAAATGAGCTCTGTCAATGATTGTTGTTGCATCTGGTTTTTTCATATCACTGCCAAGTTTGGCAAAAATTTTTGAAAACGAAACTCCAACAGAAACAGTAAAGCCAAACTCATCTTTGACTCTTTGTCTTATTTCATCTGCAATTTGTTTGCCGTCTTTTCCTAAATATTTCAAAGAATGTGTCACATCAAGCCAACATTCGTCCATACCCATAGGTTCTACAAGGTCAGTGTATTGCAAATATAATTCGTGAAGTTTTTTTGATATCTTTTCGTATAGTGCATAATGTGGGCCGACAGTAACAAGGTCAGGGCATTTCTTTTTTGCTTGCCAAATTGCTTCTCCAGTTTTGACACCTTGAGCTTTTGCAATTTCATTTTTTGCCAAAATAATACCCGTTCTTTTTTGTGGATTGCCAGTCACTGCAACTGGTTTTCCATACAAGTCCGGATTTGTTGAGCATTCTACAGAAGCGAAAAAATTGTTGACATCAGAATGTAAAATTGTTTTATCTTTCATTTGCCTTTTTGACCTTTTTGTTTTATACTCTTTTTATACATTTAGTATCTATAATAAGGTGGTTTGTATGCAAAAATTATTCAAAAATGCCAATTTGGTTGATGTAAAAAATGGTCAAGTAAACGCCGTTGACATTTTGATTGAAAATAACACTATTAAGGATATAAAAAATTTAGGAGAATTGTCAAATCAAAAAGGGGACATTGAAACCTTTGATTTGCAAGGTGGGTATGTTTTGCCACCATTTGTAAATGTGTTCTGTCATAGCATTGATGCTTTTCAAAAGAATTATGAAGAGATAAATCAATTTGACTGCAATATTGTAAATTTAGTTCAAAAATTGATGACTGTCAAAAACATTCTTGCAGGTGCAATCTATAATGATGTGGCAGCAAAAAATGAGTTTAATTGTGTTTTTGTTGATAAATTTGAAGAGAAAAGTGAGCAAGAATTGTCTGAAATTGTTTCAACTGTTGCTAAAAATCAAAACAAATTGTTTATTGAAGCAGGCAAGACATTGGAAGAACTTGGAACGGTAGATTTGCTGTATAAAAAATCTTTGCCACAAGTTTTGGAAGATTTTGGATATTTGGATAGAGAACCGATTATTGTTGGTGGAAACTGTTTTGAAAAAGATGATTTTGAGTTGTTTTCACAATATGATTGTTCTTTTTGTTTGACACCATCAGATGATGGAAAATCTGGGGTTAGACCAACAAATTTCATTTCTCTTCAAAGCAAAGATTTTTGCGTTGGACTTGGAAGTGGAAAGAGTTTTGAAATTGACTTTTTTGCTTTTATGAGGCAGTTGATTATGACTCAAAGAGGATTGTTTGAAAATGCTGATTGCATTGAAGAAAAAGAAGTGTTTGAAGTGGCAACTTACAACGGGGCAAAGATTTTGGGACTTGAAAAATATGGTGTTGAAAAAGGGAATTTTGCCAACTTTATTGTTGTAAGCGGTGGGAAATCATTGTATGACGATGTGCTTAAAACTCTTGTTTGGGGAAAATCAAAGAAAGATGTTTTTATGACTGTGCATAATGGTGAGATTTTACAGAAAAATGGTAAAATCCTTATGAAAAATATGCCTGATTATGATACAATTATTAGTGAAATATTACAAATATTAAGGAGAAAATAAAATGACTATTGAAGAAAGACTTTCAAGCGAATTTGGACTTAGAAGTGATTATACTCACAACATTATTGAACTTATTGATGAAGGGAATACAATTCCATTTATCGCTCGTTACAGAAAGGAAATGCACGGCTCTTGCGATGATCAAGTTTTGAGAAATTTCGCCGACAGATTGAAATATTTGAGAAATCTTGATGAAGAAAAAGCAAAAGTTCAAAAAGTTATTACCGAGCAAGGTAAATGGACTGACGAACTTGCAAAAGCTTTGGAAGAAGCTATGACTCTTACCGAAGTTGAAGATATTTATAGACCTTACAAGCCAAAGAGAAAAACAAGAGCTTCTGTTGCTATTGCGAAGGGATTGGAACCTCTTGCAGATATTTTGCAAGCACAATCAAAAGATTATGTTGTTTTGAAAGAAGCAGAAAAGTTTATCACAGAAGAAGTGCCTACTGTTGAAGATGCTATTGCAGGGGCAAAAGATATTGTTGCAGAAAGAATTTCTGACAATGCCGAACTTAGAAAAGAACTTCGTGAAATCATTGCAAACAAGGCTTTTATCAATTGTGTTCTTCTTGAAAATGAAAACAATTTGACTTATGAAACTTATGCAAACTTCAAACAAGAAGTTAAGACTTTGCCTAGTCACAGAATCCTTGCTATCAATCGTGGCGAAAAAGAAAAATGCTTGAAAGTCGACATCACTATTGATGAAAAACTTACTATTCCTGTTATTGAAAGATATTATAAGAAAGACAACGAAGATACAAATGCTCTTATGGATGAAGTTATCCACGATGCCTATGATCGTTTGTTGTTCCCTTCTCTTGAAAGAGAATGCAGAAACAATTTGACAGATATGGCTGATGAGCAGGCAATCAAAATGTTTGAGGTTAATTTGAGACCTCTTCTTATGGAATCTCCTCTTAAAAATAATATTATTATGGGGTTTGACCCAGGATATCACAATGGCTGTAAAATTGCAGTTATTGACAAAAATGGTTCTGTTTTGGACACAACAGTTGTTTATCCAACTCCTCCTCGTTCTAAAACAGAAGAAGCTATGGAAAAACTTAAAGCAATGATTGAAAAGAACAAAGTTGACATCATTGCTATTGGAAATGGAACTGCTTCAAAAGAATCTGAAATTTTTGTTGCAGAACTTATTAAACATGTAAATCGTCCAGTAAGTTATGCAGTTGTAAGTGAGGCAGGGGCTTCTGTTTATTCTGCATCCAAACTTGCTGCAGAAGAATTTCCTGACTATGATGTAAATCTTCGTAGTGCTGTTTCTATTGCTAGAAGATTGCAAGACCCATTGGCAGAACTTATCAAGATTGATGTTAAATCAATTGGAGTTGGACAATATCAACACGATATGCCACAAAACAGACTTACAGAAGTTTTGTCTGGTGTTGTTGAAGATTGCGTTAACAGTGTTGGAGTTGATTTGAACACTGCTTCTCCAAGTCTTCTTTCTTATGTTTCTGGACTTAATATGTCTATCGCAAAAAATATTGTTGATTACAGAACAAAAATGAAAGGATTTAAGAGAAGAGAAGAACTTTTGTCTGTCAACAAGCTTGGACCAAAAGCTTACGAACAATGTGCAGGCTTCTTGCGTGTTGTTGGGGGAGAAAATGTGCTTGATAACACCGCTGTTCACCCAGAAAGCTACGATGGTGCTAGAAAGCTTTTGAAGCTCTTTAATTTGACAGAAGAAGATGTAAAAAACAACAATCTTGTCCTTCTTCCTAAGTTGATTGAAAAAGAAGGTGAAAAGAAAGTTGCCGAAGAATGTGGCGTTGGTGTGCCTACTCTTGAAGATATCACTTCCGAACTTTTGAAACCAGGTCGTGATATTCGTGAATCTATGCCAAAACCAGTGCTTAGAAGTGATGTTATCCATATGGAAGACCTTAAAGAAGGTATGACTTTTAAGGGCGTGGTTAGAAATGTTGTTGACTTTGGTGCTTTTGTTGATATTGGCGTTCACCAAGATGGTCTTGTTCACATTTCTCAACTCTCAGACGGATTTGTTAAACATCCTTCAGATGTCGTTAAAGTTGGTGATGTTGTTGATGTAAAAGTTATGTCTGTTGACCTCAACAAAAAGAGAATTTCTCTTACTATGAAAGGAATTGACAAAGATGAACAATGATGTTTGTCCAAAATGCCACACAAGTGTGCAAGAAATTTTGGAAACAGGTTTCGTTGGTTGTGAAAAATGCTATGAACTTCCTGCTGTCAAACAGGCTGTTGACAGAATGTATAAAGGCAAAAAGCACAAATCTAACGAAGCTTAATTTACTTGCGATTTGTTTGATTATCTTTGAATAGTTTGTTATAATTTGTTATGAATATGAACGAAAATTTTGAAAACATTGCTATATCTTCAAGAATTAGACTTGCTAGAAATATCTCTGGCTTCAATTTTTTCACGAAACTGCGTGATGAGAGTGACGCAGTTTTTATCATTGACTCCATTCAAAAAATTTTGGAGAAATATGGTGGATTTGATTTTATTAGACTTAAAAACCTTTCTTTAAACGAATGTAATGCTTTGCTTGAAAGACATTTGATAAGCAAAGAACTTATTGAAAACAAGGATATTTCTGCTGTTGCTATGAGTGATGATGAGCATATCATTGTTATGATAAACGAAGAGGATCACATCAGGGAACAATGCATCGTAAATGAATTCAATTTGTATAAGCCTTACAGAGAATTGAAAGTGCTTGATGATTTGATTTTGTCAGAAATTGATGTGGCATATTCAAATGATTATGGATATATCACTTCTTCTCCTTCAAATCTCGGAACAGGTATGAGGGCATCGGTTATGCTCTTTTTGCCTGCACTTGAAAGAAATGGAGACATTGAGTTGTTGAAAAAAGAAGTTAGACAGCAGGGATACACAATTCGTGGGTTGTATGGGGAAGGAAGTGAAACTTATGGAAGTTTTTACCAAATTTCCAATCAAAACTCGTTGGGACTTTCAGAAGAAGAAATAATTGATGGTGTTTCTGATTATGTTTACAACATATGTCAGATGGAACTGTCTGCAAGAGAAGACATTTTAGCAAGCAATCACGACAAATTGATAGATGAAATTTATCGTGCTTATGGTGTTTTGAAAGAGTGTTTCTCCCTTGAAGAGAAAGAAATGATAGAGCTCTTGTCACTTATAAAGTTTGGAGATGCACTGGGATTTTTAAAAATCTCTGATCATAAAGGCTTTGAAAAACTTTATGTTGAGGGTGCAAGCGCAAATTTGAAAGAAATTGAAAATTTTTCAGAAATTTTAAAGGAAGAACAGCTACGAAGTGAGTATATTAATAGGAAAATAAAAGAACTTGTTTCAAAGTGATTTTATTTTTGTAAAAGTTGACTTATTTCTTATTAACAGGAAATAAATAATGATATTAAACCAAAAAAGGAGGTTATTATGGCTTTAAATAATGGTTTATTTTCAGATAGTATTGAAAAGGTTATAAAAAATGCCAGCAAAATCGCCCTCAGATTTGGCAGTAATTTGGTAGGCACTGAACATATACTTTATGGACTTTCTAGCGTTTCTGAGTGCACTGCTTCAAAAATTTTGGCTTCTTATGGTGTCACAGAAAACTCTTTGTTTGAACTTTTTGAAGAATCTTCAAGTGGAGTCACTTTGTTTGGAAGTGTAGAACTTACACCAAGGACAAAAGAGCTCTTCCAAATGGCTCAACAAATTGCAATGGATATGGGACACTCTTTTATAGGCACTGAACATTTGCTTTTGGCTATACTTTCAAACAAAAGTTGTTATGCAACAAAAATGCTTGAAAATGTCTTCAATGTAAACACTGAAGAAATGAAAGCAAAACTTATGGCCTCTTTGCAAGTTTCAAATCCTGAAAACAAAAGAAGTGAAGAGGCTAAAAACAGTCAAGCAGGAAGCACTTTGCCAGAAAAATTGCTTGATATGGGAAGTGATATAACATTAAAGGCAAGACAGCACAAACTTGACCCAGTTATTGGCAGGGAAGAAGAAATACAAAGAGTTATTGAAATCCTTTGCAGAAAGACAAAAAATAACCCTGTTTTGATTGGTGAAGCGGGAGTTGGTAAGACTGCAGTCGTTGAAGGCTTGGCTCAAGCGATTGCAAGTGGTGATGTTCCTGAAGAATTGAAAGACAAAACAATTTATGCTCTTGAAATTGGCGGACTTATGGCGGGGACTAAATATCGTGGTCAAATGGAAGAAAAACTTAAGGACGCTATTGAAACTATTATTCAAAACGGAAACATCATTGTCTTTATTGATGAAATTCACACTTTGGCACAAGCTGGAAGTGAAAAAGGGGAGACAAGTCCTTCTGATATGTTGAAACCATACCTTGCAAGAGGAGAACTTCAAACTATTGGTGCAACAACAACAGATGAATACAGAAAGTATATTGAAAAAGATAAGGCTTTGGAAAGAAGATTTCAACCTGTTATGGTAAACCCTCCATCAGTTGAACAAACTATTGAGATTTTGAAAGGTTTGAAAGACACTTATGAAGCATTCCATAAGATTATCATCACAAATGAAGCAATCGAAGCTGCTGCAAACTTGTCTGACAGATACATCACAGACAGAAGTTTGCCTGACAAAGCAATCGACCTTATTGATGAGGCTTGTTCTCGTGCAAAAGTTAACTACACAATCAAACCTCAAAAGGTAAGAGATTTGGAAGAAAAAATCAAAACTTTGTCTGCAAGTCGTGACGAGGCTTCTTTGCAGAGAAATTATGAAAAGGCTGCAAAACTTCAATCTGAAATTATCAATTTGGAGAACGAACTAAAAACTCAAAATGCTACAATCATCAAGAAGAGTGGTAGCAAGCAAATTGGAGCAAACGAAATCGCTGAAGTGGTTTCTAAATGGACGGGCATTCCTGTCACAAAACTTACTGAAGGCGAAAAAGAAAAACTTGTTCACTTGGAAGAAATTTTGCACAAGAGGGTTGTTGGTCAAGACGAAGCCATCAAAGCCGTTGCAAAAGCTATCAGAAGAGCAAGAGTTGGACTTCAAGACAGCAAACGACCAATCGGTTCCTTCTTGTTTATGGGACCTACTGGTGTTGGTAAAACAGAACTTTCTAAAGCACTTGCTGAAGCTATGTTTGACAATGAAAACAATATCATAAGAATTGATATGAGTGAGTATATGGAAAGTCATACTGTTTCAAAACTTATTGGAGCTCCTCCAGGATATGTAGGTTTTGATGAAGGTGGACAACTTACAGAACAAGTAAGAAGAAAACCTTACAGCGTTGTGCTTTTTGATGAAATTGAAAAGGCTCATCCAGAAGTTTTGAATGCATTGCTTCAAATTCTTGATGATGGTCGTTTGACAGACGGAAAAGGCAGAACAGTAAGCTTTAAAAATACTATAGTTATTATGACAAGCAACATTGGTGCAAACGAAATTCGTCAACAAAGACAACTTGGCTTTGGCTCTGACAACAACGAAAAAATCAATGAAAGAGACATCTATATGGATGCTCTTAAGAAGAAATTTAAGCCAGAACTTATCAACAGAATTGATGTAATTTGCATCTTTGATTCTTTGTCTAAACAAGATCTTATCAAAATATCTGACATTCTTATTGCAAACATCAACAAGCGTCTTGCAGCAAAACACTTGAAATTGAAAGTTGACAAGAAAGCTATTGACTATATTGTTGCAAAAGGATCTAACTTGATTTATGGTGCAAGACCTTTGAAGAGATTTATTGAACAAGAAATTGAAGATAAAATTGCCGAGAAAATTTTGCTTGGCGAACTTCCAGAACACGGAACAATCGAAGTCGAATTGGACGGAGATCAACTTGTTTTCAACACTGCTGAGTAATTCTTGAAAAACATTTGGAAAAATACGAAATATTTGGTAAAATGTTTCTACAAAAGGAGATAGATATGAAAATTACATTTGTTGAAAAAAAATACAAAATTGCTAAAAGATTCAAAACTGTCCTTACAGAAAAGTTGGAAAGATTAAACAAATATTTTGGCGAAGAAGCTACAGCAAGAGTTGTTTGCTCAAAGCAAAACAAAATTGAAAAATTGGAAATCACAATCACAAACAAAGGTCTTTTGTTTAGATCAGAAGTTTCTGGACTTAATATGTATGAAAACATCGACCTTGCACTTCCAAAACTTGAGAAACAAATTGTTAGAAACAGAGAAAAAGTTACTCAAAGCAAAAGAACTGCTCCAAAGAATGTTGGATTTGAATATTTGGACGAAATGCCAGATGTAAAATTGCCAGAAATCTACAAGAAAAAGACATTCGAACTTGATCCTATTATGGTTGAAGAAGCAAAAGATGCCATTGAAAGATTGGGACATACTTTCTACATTTTCCTTAATGCAGAAACTGGAAAAGTTAATGTTATTTATAAGAGAAATGACAATAAGTATGGTTTGATTGAAGTAAATTTCTAATTTAAGCTATAAAAAATATCATTTTTGATAAGTGATATGTTTATTTATGGCATAATAAAGACAAAAACGAACATTATAAGATTATGAGAAAATTTATTTCCGTGATTTTGTGTGTTTGTTTTTGTTTTTTATTGTCTGGCTGTGAAAATGAGACAAAAATTAGAAGTGCGCATATAAGCGAGATAACTGGAGCGTTGAGTACGGATTATGCAATAAAAGTCAGTCTGGACAACGATGAAAGGGTGAAAGATAAATATGTTGATTTGCAAATAAAGTCCAGCAATGAAGAACAGTTGGTCGCTTTTGGTGAGGAATTGGGAGAACAATATGTTATATGTTTTCCTAAAAGTGATTATTGGTATAATTTGACATATCTTATCAGCAAAACAAACGGCGTGCAGGGAGAGGCTGGATACAAAACCTACGAAGATTTTGGAAGTAGAGTGTTTTTGTTTTCTGCTGACAATGATGTTGATTTGACATTTAGGGTGGTTGCAGGAGAAACAAAGGAAAATACTGACAGTCAAGAAGAGATTTTGGTTTTAAGTGAAGATATCTCCAGCGAAGTCAAAGTTTCTGTCAAAAAACACGAAAAGTAGAAAAGTTTTTTATATAAGATAAAAGTAAATTTCAAAAATCTGTGAATTTACTTTTATTTTTTTGCAAGATATAGTATCATATATCTATAAAAATAGGAGCAAATATGTTATCTATAAAAAACCTTTATCTTAAATATACAAAAGAGTTTTATGCGCTTGAAGACATCAATCTTGATGTGGCACCAGGTGAAAGCGTTGCTTTTGTTGGGGAACAAAACAGCGGAAAAACCACTTTGCTTAGAGTTATAGCAAAATTGGAAGATTTTGATTCTGGAGAGATTTATATAAACAAAATACCTATCAAAAAGATTGATTTCAAAACCGATTTGAGTGTCGGCTATGTGCCTTATTGTCCAGTGTTTTTGGAAAATAAAACAGTGTATGAAAACTTTAAATACATTCTCAACAAAAAAGGTTATAAGCCAGCAGAAGCTGAAAAGATGATCAACAATGCCATCATTGACTTCTCTCTTGAAAAAATCAGAGATGAAAAGGTTAAAAACATAAGAAAGGAAGATAAATACATTTTGTCTTTGATAAGACTTTCTTTCAGAAAACTTGATTTGCTTCTTGTTGACAATATTTTTGATGAAATTTCCGATATTTATATTGATGCTATTTTAAGTTTGATTAAAAAATTGAAAGGTCCTGACACAACATTGATTTTGGCTTGCACAAGACCAGAAATAGCAGAGAAAATTTGTAAGAGAAAAATTTATTTTGAACACGGAAAAGTTGTAGATGAATAAAACAAAAACCAACTGAAAAGGTTGGTTTTTTATTTTTATAATTCTTCGTATGTTGATGAAACATCAACAACTTTTTCTACATTCTCTTCACTTTGTTTTTGACTTTTGTTTGATGAAGTCATCATATTTGACAATGCTTGCATTATCATATTGTTTTTTGCGTCTGGATTATTGTTGTTTCCAAACAAGTTGCCAGCCAAAAGTGAAGTCAAAAGTTCGTTGCTGTTGAATAGATTTGAAAACATATTGTTTCCACTTTGTCCATTAAATAGATTTGAAAAAATATTCTGCTGAAAATTTTGATTTTGTTGTGAAAAGTTTTGTTGTTGATCATTCTGTTGATTTGTATCAAAAGATTGAGACTGGGCGTTTATGTTTAATGCTTCTGGATAGTAGGGCTTTGCTCGGTTGTTTTGTGAAAAAGGATTGTTAAAAAAATTATTCATACTTATTTATATGCACCAAATTTTGTTTTTGTGTAAATTTTGCAAACTAAATCATATATTGTTTTTAGGGGTAAATATGAAACTGAGTGAAATGTCAAAAAAGAAAAATTCTGAAAAGATTTCATCTTCAAAACAACAAAACATAAACAAAGCATATGATGATTTAAAGGATCGTTCATCTGATGAATTGTTTTCTATGTTGACAAAAGAGATAGAAAATCAAAAACTTAACGGAACTTTTGACTATGATGCTTTGATGGCTTCTTTGGAGAAAATTAAAACTTATTTGCCAACACAAACCTATGAAAATATGATAAGGATAATTGACAGTTTGAAATGAATGTAAACAAAATTGACAGAAGATTATTAAACGAAATTGCTATTTTAAGCAGAGACAAAAAATTGCCTTGTTTTGTGTATTCTAAAAATTTAAACAAAACTAGGCAGACTTTGAAAGATAGAAATATACATATTTTAGATGAATATTTATTCATAAATTCTTTCTATTGTAAAGCTTCTCAAAAAGAAATTTATTCTTTGTCAAATTTTGATTCTATCAAATTTATATCTTCAAATGCTGTCGCAAATTGTATGATGTATGTTTCCAAGCAAATTTTAAGATCGGAAGCTTTTCCATATTATGGAGATGGTGTTGGGGTGGCTTTTATTGATACAGGGCTTTCACCACATTGTGATTTTATGATTGGAAGAAATAGGGTCGAACTGTTTAAAGACTTTATTGCAAACAAGAAAAATATGTATGACGACAATGGTCACGGAACTTTTGTTTGTGGTGTGTGCTCTGGGAATGGAGTTTTATCAAAATTCAAATATTCTGGCATAGCACCAAAATCAAAGATATTTTCTCTTAAAGCATTAAATGAAAAAGGTGAGGCGAGTGCAAACAAAATTCTTGATGCTATGGAATGGGTTTATGACAATCACAAGAAATATAACATAAAGGTTGTTTGTATGAGTTTTGGCAGTGAACCTCTTGGACACAATGATCCCATTATGTTGGGGGCAGACGCTCTTTGGAAAGATGGAGTCGTTGTTGTCGCTGCTGCTGGAAACAGTGGACCAGAATACCAAACAATTAAATCTCCAGGAATAAGTTCTAAAATTATTACTGTTGGTGGAATCGATGACAATAGATATGATGATGCAAATTTTAACAGAAAATATTTTGAAATTGCAGATTTTTCGTCACGGGGACCTGCTTTTCGAAACATTAAGCCAGATGTTGTTGCTCCAAGTGTTGATATAATTTCTTGTGGTATAAAAAATCCTTACACTCTTTTGAGTGGAACTTCTGTTGCTACACCAATGATTGCGGGGCTTTGTTGTTTGTTTTTTGAAAAAGATCCAACATTAAAACCTGATCAAATAAAAAATATTCTTTTAAAAATTTGTCAGCCTCTCGGTTTTGAAATGTATTTGGAAGGTTATGGACTCCCTAATTTAGAAAAATTAAAAATAAATAAAAATTATTGATTATTTAATAGAAAAAAATAAATAAATTATTTTTTAATATATTTATCAATTAATTTAATTATTTCTTCAACTGGATTATTTTTTGCAGTTTTTTTCATATTTTTTTGTATTTTTTCTTTATTTTTTATTATTTTTTCTAATTTTTCCATTAAAATATTTGTGTTATAATTTTCTTCTTCAATAATTTCACAATATCCTAATTGATTAAATAATTTTGCATTTTCTATTTGATCTCCTCTTGAGCATTTTTTAGACAAAGGGATCAAAAGCATTGGTTTTTCTAAGGCTAAGAGTTCGTTTATTACTCCACTTCCTGCTCTTGAAATGACAAAATCTGCACTTTTATATAAATCCTCGATGTGTTCTGCATAGGCAAAAGATTTATAATTTTTGTGAGAGATATTTTTGAAATTGTTTTTGCCTGTTATATGAATAATGTTATATTTTTCGGTTAGCGTATCCAAATTTTTGTAAATAATCTCATTTAAAAATTGTGCTCCAAGGCTTCCACCAATGACCAATATTGTTGGTTTTGAATTATCAAAATTGAAATTTAATTTTTCGCCATTGAAAATTTCTTTTCTTATTGGTTGACCAGTATGACAACACTTTTTGTTTCCTTTTCCTGTTTTTTCAAAGGTTGTGCACATAACATCGCAATAATGCAAAATAATTTTGTTTGCAAGTCCAAAAGACAAATCGCTTTCGTGACTTATGATTGGAATGTTTAATTTTTTGCCAGCAATAACGACAGGAACGGCAACAAAACCTCCTTTTGAAAAAATAATATCGGGGGAGATTGTTTTTAATATTTTTTTTGTTTTCTTTATTGAGTTTATAAGTTTAAAAGGAATCAATAAATTTTTAAAAGTTATCTTCCTTTCCAGTTTTACTGCTGGGATTTCGTGATATGATATGTTGGGATATTTCTTTAAAATTTCTTTTTCCATTCCATTACTTCCAATGTAATGTATTTCAAAATTTTTTAAACTTTCTGCTATTGCTAAGGCGGGATATATATGTCCTGCTGTGCCTCCACCTGTAAGGACGATTTTTTTCATATTTTCTCCTTTTCTTTGTTTTATTGTTTGATTTAATAAAACATTATATTCGTTTTAAAAAGAAAATTATGTTTGAATAAATATTTGCAAAAATGAATAAATATGCAGCAATGCTTTTAAAAATACATATGGTAATCAATTTTTGTGGAAAATATTATGCAAATGCCGGTTTTTGTTTTAATAATTTTTATTTTTGTGGTAAAATATTAAAGAAAAAACATAATTGTTTGGGGTGTTTATGGCTGAGAAGAAATACGAATCAAAAGATATAGTTGTCCTTGACGGACTTGATGCTGTTAGACTTCGTCCAGGTATGTATATCGGAACGACTAGTTCTAGAGGATTCCATCATATTTTGTGGGAAATTGTTGATAATGCTATTGATGAAATTTCAAATGGTTATGGCGACACAATTAGAATCACTATAAACAAAGATGGCAGTGCCACAGTTGAAGATAATGGTCGTGGTATCCCTGTTGATATGCATCCTACTCTTCATAAAAGTGGTGTTGAAGTCGTTTATACAACTTTGCACGCTGGTGGAAAGTTTAACAATGATAATTACAAATTTTCTGGCGGTCTTCATGGCGTTGGTGCTTCTGTAACCAATGCTCTTTCTCGTTGGTGCCAAGTGACTGTAAACAAAGATGGAAAGAAATATTTTGTTGAATTCCATTCTTATGAAGATGAAAAAGGGAAAATACATAGTGGTGTGCCTGTTGCTCCATTGAGAGAAATTGGGACAAGTAATACCACAGGAACAAAAGTCACTTTCTTGCCAGATGACAGAGTCTTTGGTAAACAGGAATTTAATTTTGAGTTGATTGCAAGAAGAGCTCGTGAATTGGCTTTTTTAAACAAGGGACTTAAAATTTTGGTTGATGATGAAGAGACAAATGAAAAATGTGAATTCCATTTTGAGGGTGGAATTAAAGATTTTGTTTCTTATTTGGTTGAAGGAAAAAATTCTCTATTTAAAGAGCCTTTATATTTCTATGCTGAAAGCAAAATTGTTGATTTGGAAATAAGTTTTATTTCAACAGATTCTTACACTGAAAACACTTTCTCTTATGTAAACAACATTCCTACAACTGAAGGCGGTATGCATGAAATTGGTTTTAAGAGTGCGTTTACCAAAGCATTTAATGATTTTGCCAGAGCAAACAATATGCTTAAAGATAAAGAGCCAAATCTTCTTGGTGAAGATTTTAGGGAAGGTCTTGTCACTGTCATCAATGTGAAGATGAACAATGTTCAATTTGAAGGACAGACAAAGACAAAACTTGGAAACCCTGAAGCGAGAACAGAAGTTGAGAATTTGTCTTTGCAAGAACTTGGAAAATTGTTGGCTGACAAAAAGAACTTTACTTATGCTGAAATAATCATAAACAAAGCAAAGCAGGCAGCAAAGGTTAGACTTGCCGCAAAGAAAGCAAAAGAACTTACTCGTGCAAAAAACAATGCAGAAAACTTTAATCTTGTTGGAAAACTTGCTTCTTCAACTTCTAGGGACAGAACAAAAAGTGAATTGTTTATTGTCGAAGGTGATTCTGCGGGTGGTTCTGCGAAACAAGGGCGTGACAGAAGATTTCAAGCTATTTTGCCTCTTCGTGGTAAACCTTTGAATGCTGAAAAGAAAAGGGTTGACCAAGTGCTTGCAAATGAGGAAATAAGAACAATTATTTCTGCTTTGGATACTGGTTTTGGCGAAGACTTTGATTTGTCAACGCTTAGATACAACAAAGTGATTATTTTGTCAGATGCTGACCAAGATGGTGCTCATATTAGAGCAATCTTGCTTACTTTCTTCTATCGTTATATGAAACCTTTGATTACTGATGGACATGTCTTTATTGGTCTTCCACCACTTTATAAGGTTTATAAAAAAGATTATGAAAAATATGTTTATTCCGATGCCGAACTTGCTGATGCTGTCGCAAGTGCTGGAAAAGGTTATATGATTCAAAGATACAAAGGTCTTGGTGAAATGAATCCAGAACAACTTTGGGAAACAACTATGGATCCTGCACACAGAACTTTGATTCAAGTCACTATTGAAGATGCGGCTCAAGCAGAAAAAATGATTACCACTTTAATGGGAGATAACATTGAAGAAAGAAAACAATATATAAGTGAGCACGCAAATTTTGATAGAGAAGACACATTTATGAAAAATTATAAAAACATTTAATTGTTTTGAAATTTAGTGTATTTATTAAAAATTTTAAAGTTGAGGTTTTGAAGTGAGCAATAAAAATAAAACTGATGAAGAATTTAAACCAGTAGTTATTGAACCTATTGAAGGGCAAATTTGTTATGACGAACTTTTGACTGCTCAAAAAGAAGAGAAAAAACAAGAAGAGACTCCTGTCACTCTTGAGGGGCAGTTGGATTTTTGGTCGATGTCTAACTCTGCAAAAACTCAACCAACAGAGAAGGGTGCTGGAGTGAAAGAAAAAGTTGCTGTAAAAGAGAACAAAACAAAAACTGAAGTGTCAAAAGATATAAGTTTAAACTCTGAAATTTCTGAAACAGAAGTTGTAGAGAGTGTTGATGAAGCAGATGAAAACGCTGGAGATGGAAACAATGGAGGTTCCAATGGTGGCGGTGGAATTTATGGCGGAGATGGAATTTTGTTTAAACCTTTGGAAGAAGTTTTGCATGATTCTATGATCCCTTACACTGAGCATGTTGTTATGGACAGAGCCTTGCCAAGAGTTGAAGATGGATTGAAACCTGTTCAAAGAAGAATTTTGTATTCTATGCTCGAACTTGGGTTGACTCCTGACAAACCTTACAGAAAATCTGCAAGAATTGTCGGTGATTGTATGGGTAAATATCACCCACACGGAGATAGCTCTGTTTATGACGCAATGGTTCGTATGTCACAAGACTTTATCCTTAGAGCTCCTCTTGTTGATGGTCACGGAAACTTTGGTTCTGTCGATGGGGACAGTGCTGCTGCTATGCGTTATACAGAAGCAAGAATGACTCCTCTTGCTATGGAACTTTTGAGAGATTTGGAAAAAGATACAGTTCGTTGGGGACTTAACTTTGATGATACTTTGAAAGAGCCAGATGTTTTGCCTGGAAGATTTCCTAACTTGCTTGTTAATGGGGCGAGTGGTATTGCTGTTGGCGTTGCTACAAACATCCCTCCACACAATTTGGGTGAAGTGATAGATGGTGTTGTGGCTTATATTGAAAATCCAAACATAACACTTGATCAAATGATGAAAATCATTAAAGGACCAGACTTCCCTACAGGCGGAGAACTAATCTTTGGCGATGGATTAAGAAGTGCTTATGAGACTGGTAAAGGAAAGATTACCATTCGTGCAAAGGTCGGCATTGAACAAAATGGCGACAAGCAAAGTTTGGTAATTACAGAACTTCCTTATCAAGTAAACAAAGCGTTGTTATTGCAAAAAATTGCCGAGCTTAAAGAGAAAAATAAAGACAAATTGTCTGTCATAAGTGAAATCAGAGATGAAAGCGACCGTAATGGTATGCGCGCTGTGATTAAACTTAAAAAAGATGCAAATGCCAAGAAGATTTTGGGATATCTTTTCCAATCAACAAACATGCAAGTATCTTATGGAATCAATATGGTTGCTATTGCTGGTGGGAAGCCGAAACTTATGGGGCTTATGGATATCATCTCTTATTATACTGCTTTCCAAAGAGATGTTATTGTAAGAAGAACAAAATTTGATCTTAATGTTGCAAAAGACAGAGCCCATATTGTTGAAGGTCTTTTGATCGCTATAAAAAATATTGATGCTGTTATAAAAATTATTAAAACTTCTGCAAATGTGAGCGAAGCAAAACAAAGATTGCGTGAAAAATTTGCTCTTTCAGAAAAGCAAGCTCAAGCAATTTTGGATATGAGGCTTGCTCGTTTGGTTAATTTGGAAGTAAACAAACTTCAAGCAGAACTTGCAGAACTTAAAGCTAAAATCAAAGAACTTGAGGCTATCTTAAATTCTAAAAAGATGCAACTTGATGTTGTTAAGAAAGAAATTTTGGAAATTAAGAGAAAATTTAATAATCCTAGACGCTCTCACGAAATTAAAAATGAAGAAATCAAGTTGACAAAAATCGAAGAAATGGAAGACACAAAAGACTATTTGATTGCTCTTTCTGCTGGGAAAACTTTGAAGAAAGTTAATATGAAAAATTATTCTAAATCTTCAAAAAATCTTTCTGATACTTCCACTTTGTTTGATATTCACACAAGCGTTTTGCCTGTTAAGGCAACTGATACAGTTTTGATCTTTACTGACAGAGGGAATTGTGTCAAGATGGTCGTTGACAAATTGCCAGAATGTAAGTGGAGAGAAAAAGGCGTAACTTTAAAACAAATTGACAAAACTATTGATATTATGGAAACTCCTGTCGCTGTTTTGAAGGTTGAGGGCGATGGCGAAGTGGCATTCTTTACTCAAAAAGGAATTGTTAAACGCAGTTCTGAAAAAGATTTGATTGTCGCTAAAAATTATTATCAAGTTATGAAAGTAGCTGATGATGACAAACTTATAAATGTTGAACACGAAATCAAAGGCAAAACTTTTGTTATGTTAAGCAAAAATGGCTATTGTGTAAACTTTGAAAAGAATGAAGTCCCATTGCAAGGCAGAGTTTCTGGCGGGGTAAAGGGAATCAACTTGGAAGAAAAAGATTGTGTTATCTATGCCGGACAAAATGTCAGTGATGATTATATGATTGTCACAAACAATGGTTATGTAAAACGCTTGAATGCTCTTCAAATCCCTATCTGTGCAAGATACAGAAAAGGTGTAAAATATATCAATTTCGCTGGAAATGGAAAGAGTGTTGCTTATGCTGGAACAAACGATAAAGTTGTTGTGGATCATGGTTTGAAATTTACACTTTTAGAAAGCAAAAAATTTAAAATTTCTAATGATAGATTGAATGTTGGACAAGAAGAAATCAAAAAGAAATTCTTGGGAGTTTATGATTTTGTTGATTAAAAAATTGGATTGAAGAAATCCAATTTTTTTATTTTGCTATATTGCTACAATATTTTGTGTCAATATTGTAAAAATTTTGTCAAATTATTTTGTGAAATGTCAGATTTTGTTTATAATATAGATATATGAAGAGAATTCTTATTTTGCTGATTGCTGTGTTTATGTCTTTGGGACTGGCATGTGGCAGTGTTTTTATCATTGATAAATCACTTACTGCAACTACATCTCAAGAACAGACAGAATCTCAAGAAGAAGACCAAGAAATAAGTGCAACAGCAAGTGGTTATTGGGCAGATAAGGCAACATCAAACAGACCTTCTGGGAGTGGTACAGTCAATGATCCATATTTGATTGGTTCTGCTCAAACGCTTGCAAATTTTGCATTTATGGTGAACAACAATTATAAAAATTCTAATACTGGATTGTTATATAAAGATGCTTATGTTAAATTGACTGCGGATATTGATATATCTGCACATTATTGGACACCAATAGGTACAAGTGCATATTCAACAACCGATGGTTGGTGGATTTTTGCAACAACTACTTGGCATCCATACTATTTTTCTGGAAATTTCGATGGTAATGGGCATACAATTTCAGGATTAACTATATCTGTAAAAGGTCCCCAAGGAGTTGCAAGTAAATATTTATGTGAAAATACATTTGATTATGGAGATGAATCAGTTAATTTTACATATTCTAATTCTGCTGGTATAGGATTGTTTGGATTTGCCTATAATGCAACAATAAAAGACTTTACATTAAAAAATGGCAAAATTAATATTGAAAGCGATGTCACTGGCAATTCATCTTTATGGCTACATGTTGGTGGGGCTGTTGGGATGTTGTCTGGCGGGAACATTTCAAATGTTTCTAATGATAGTGTAAGTATGATTTATGAGCAAAATAGAGATAATTATTATACTATTTCAGGGAGCATGAATATTGGAGGAGTAGTAGGTACTTCAATAGATATGTCTACAATTTCTGATTGTTCATGTTCTGCTTTGATAGATATATATTTTTATGAATTGGCACAATTTAGAGAACTTGTCGTAGGTGGCATTGTAGCTACAACAACTTATGATGTTAAGGAATGCGAATGTTCTAGTGACATTTACTTGAATGCTCAAGGTTCTGGAAATATAACAAGTTATGGCACTGCTTTTGGAGGAATTATAGGCCTTTTGAGATCTACAAGAGGGAATATGTGGTGCTATAGAAATATTTTTAGTGGTAATATTTACTACTATGTGGGGCCTGGTTCTTTAATCAATTGTGTTGGAGGTATAATAGCCAATCTTTTGAACTTGTCAGGCTCTGAATATAAAATATATGAATGCATAAATTACGGAAAGATTACTGTATCTAATGTTTATAATACTTTCGTTGGAGGTATTTTGGCAGTAAATCAAAACAACAGTATAAAAATTTATGAATGTGCTAATTTTGGTGATTTAAAACTTACATTAAACTCTGACAATTGTACCGATAGTGGATATGGCGGAATTTTGGGAGTAAGCAATACAAGTGGAACATACATTTATTCTTCTGCAAATTATGGGAATATTACTGTAACTTCTTCAAAAAGTATTAGAAATATTGGTGGCATTGCTGGATGGATTATGGACGCTGGGCTTATTACTTCATGTATAAATCATGGGGTTGTAACTGGTGGATCTAATAGCAATTCTATTGGTGGAATCGCTGGACAAATTGGGAAAGAAGAAAAAGCTGGTAGCTGGTTCTTTAATTTGGGGCATGAAGATGCAAAAACAAATGTTTATATTTCTAATTGTATAAACTATAGCAAAGTTTCAGGAAGTTCAAATTATGGACAAATCGTAGGTTTTATGAATGGTACTGGAAAAGTTGTAAAATGTTATGGAAATAACAATTACACCTCAGGGTATGCACCATCTGGTTCTGCCGGTGGTTATTCAAGTGGATCTTTAAAAACTTATAGTTTTTTAACAAAGTATTCATTTTATAATGCAAGCTATAATTGGACAACTAATAAATATGCAGGATATGATTCAATTTCATTTAACAATGAAGTAAGAACAAGTTATGGTACTTCATATGATTGGCTTATGTCTCCATTGGTATACAATTACTATTCTGATAGTGAAAGAAGTACAAGGGGAATGGGTAGTGCATATCAAAATGTTATTGTGCCTATGAGCAGTGTTTCAACTGCAAGAATTCAAATTGAATGGAATAAACGAGGAGAAAGTTATTATTTAAGTTATTCTGATGATATTTCAACAATAAGTTATTATGCATGGGATAGTGGCACTTCAAAATTAGTGGAAAAGAAGGTTACTTCCACATCAGACAGAATCCCATATTTAAATGGTGCAGATTATACTCTTATGCGAAGATATACTAATCTGTTCTGGGTAGAATACAATCCTTTACACTTTACTTTTTCAAAACTTTCTATACGAAATGATGGTACTTATGAGCAGTCACAAGCATATTATTCAGAGACAGTAAATTCAGGAAGTCGTAAAATTTATGTAAGATTTGAAAATAATGCCTATATTGATGAAAACCCAATTTATTTTAAATTCAGTTTTGCAAGTATAGCTCAGACTGTAAATGTGGGTGTCCATACTTATAAAAACTTTTCTTTAGCAAACCTTGAAAGTAATGGAAGTAAAGGTGGAACAGCTCAAAATTATACTAATGTGTATTATTTAGATCCAATTACTATTACAGCGACTCCAAATTTAGGCTATGCTGTCAATAAAATTGTATTTACAAAAGAAGAGATAACAAAATATCATAACTTTCAACAGAATAATGTTGGAAAATTAGTTGATTCATCAAATCATGAACTTTCTTCTGAAGCGGCTGAAGATGTCGTTTTAGGCAAGGTTGAATATGATTTTGATTATAGATTTGAGAATTTTGATGTATATTTTGTACCAATAATTTATGAAATAACCATTGTTTCAGAATGGAATCCAAATAGCGATTTTACAGAATTAGTAAGTATGAAAGGCACAAGTTATAATGGCACTCAAATGGTTACAAAAGATTATTTGAATTTGGGAGAGGATAATAAGATTGATATAAATTATGGCTACAAGTATTCCGTTTTCATTAACAAGAATGGTGAGACTAGTCAAGAACATGAAATAAAAGAAAATATTGAATGTGATTATCAGAGCACGAAGATTTTGCTTTCATCTGATGACTTAATAAATGGTTTGTCAACCTTTGGAAATGATGCATTAAAAATGACTTCGTTTGTGATTTATGTGACCAGACAAGAAATAAATTACACAATCAAAATCAACAATATGTTAAACACATACAAATCTACAAGTCAATATACAAAGGTTGATTCAAACAATTTTAGGAGTTTGATGTTTGGTGATATATCTGCAGACGCATATAAGAGTTTGTTTGGAACAGATATGTTGACATTCAGTGATCAGTATTTTGCTTATATCAATGGAACAAATTCATATACTGTAAGCAATTCTTATAATATACTTTACAATAGTTTATCTTCAAGTTATTCCAATGCTAAAATTGTTTTTGCAAACTCTTCTAGCCTTCCAACTAGTTCGGCATTAAATGCAAATGATAAATTTTCTAATTTATTGGAACAATATATTAAATATCATTATCCTAATTCATCTGGACCAATGCAATCTTACGAGTTAAATATTTATGTGTATAGTACATTAAACACTTATAAATTGACAGGGAAAATAAATGTTAACAATCAAGATGTTGGCAGCAAAAATGTAAGCATTTCAATGACCACAAAAGAAGATGGTGGCAGAGTCTTAGATTTTTATAACGATGTTGGATATATGGTTAGTTATTATGCTCCAGTGACTGTTTCTATAAATTCTGTTCCATATGGTTATAAGTTTATTGGTTGGTATTATAACAACAAATTGTTATCTTTGGATGAAGAATATACATTTATAAACAATTTAATTGTTGGAAATATAGGAGATGTTTCTATTGTTGCAAAATTTATAACTTACAACACGACAGATAGTTCTTATACAATAAATCCAAATAAGAGTGTATATTCAATTAGTTCTGCGCAAGATTTGGTATGGCTTAGTGGACAGGTTGCACAAGGAAACACATTTGAAGGCATAACTATAAATCAAACTGCAAATATTGATATGTCTGGAATTTTGTTTAATCCTATTGGTTCTATTGAAACTCCATTCAAAGGAGTATACAATGGAAACAACCATTTGATAGAGAATCTCAATTTGGGCAATTATAATATAAGCTATCGTGGACTTTTTGGTTATGTTGAAAATGCAACAATAAAAAATGTAAGCCTTAAAAATTCAAGTGCCAACATTTCAGGTTATTCTTATGTGGGTGGTTTGATTGGAAGTGCTAAGAATTCTACAATTGAGAATGTAAACAATTTGAGCAATATACAGATAAATAGCATCAAATTTTATTCAATTTACGGAAAGGAAGTTGAAGTTTATTTGAATCCTGATGGAGCGAGTTTGTCACCTTTTGTTTATCAACAATATATTGGAGGAATTGTAGGAAAATCTGAAAATTGTGATTTTGTTGCATGTGCAAATCAAGGAAATATAACAAACACAAATTATTGTGAATATGTTGGAGGCTTGATTGGTTTTGCAGATTCTAATACAACAATTGATCAAAGTTTTAATTCTGGAATTATTTCTTCAAATGAAGGGCAGAATATAAATGGATTGGTAAATGGCACAACTTCAATTAGTGATTGCTATTATATCAATGGGTTATATGTTGTGGTAAATGGTACACAAACTGGTACAACAAGCAAATTTAACGGCAATTACAATTCCAACTCAACAAATTTGGATAGCTCTATTTGGATAACGGTTAATAACCATTTGGCGCTTAAAATTTTCTATTGGGCTTAAAAAATGTTTATAAAAAGGACTGGAAATTATCCAGTCTTTTTTTTGTTGTTTTCAATATTTTTGTTCTAATATTTTGAGAATAGGGATATAGATATATTGTACTTAGTAAATTCGACATTTCAGGACAATATTTGTTTATATCTCACAAAATAAGCATTGTTGAATATGTTGATTAGTTATAAAATAAAAGCGAGGTTTGTATAATGCATTTCTATGTTATCAAATCGAGAACATTGAAAATTTTTGTTGCTATGGTTTTGGTTGTCGTGCTTTTATCTATTTCTGTAAACGGGACAACATCAGCACAAGTATATTTTGGGTATTCTACTCGCAAGGTGCCTATCTATAATGTGGAAACGGAAGAAAAACAAGTCGCTATTTCTTTTGATGCCGCTTGGGGCGCGGATAAAACTCAAGGAATTATTGACATTTTAAACGAGTTTGATTGTTCGGCGACATTCTTCCTTGTGGGATTTTGGGTGGACGATTATCCAGATATGGTTAAAGCGATTGATGAGGCGGGGTTGGAAATAGGAACTCATTCAAATACTCATCCAGACATGGTTAAACTGGATAAGGCTATTATGAAGATTGAACTTGAAACTTCAATATCAAAGATTAAGTCTATTACTGGGAAAGAAGTGTCTCTTTTTAGAGCTCCGTTTGGCTCTTATAACAATGCTTTGTTGGAAACAGCTGAAAGTTTGAATTTGAAGACGATACAATGGGATGTTGACAGTCTTGATTGGAAGGGACTTTCTGCTTCTGATATTGCAAATAGAGTTTTAAGTAGGGTCAAAAATGGTTCTATTATTTTGATGCATAACAATTCTGACAATGTTTTGGATGGATTGAGATTGATTTTGAACAAATTGAAAATACAAGGTTATAAAGTCACTGGAATTTCAGAACTAATTTACAATGATAACTACACCATAGACAGAAATGGAGTTCAACACAAAAATTAAGGAGAGAATTTATGGAATACGATAGATTAAAAGAAGGAACAACAAATTTTACACAAATATCAGGGCGTATTTGTGTGGAACCGACAAAGTCACATCAAGTAGAAGGTGAATACTTTTATGAATTTAAAGTAGAAGTTGAGAGATTGTCAAAAGTGAAAGATATTATTCCTGTGACAATATCTGAAAGAGCGATAGTTGGAGAGACTATAAAACTTGGAGATTTTGTTAAGGTCACGGGAGAATATAGAAGCTATAACAAATTGCAAGATGATCGAAGTAGATTGATTTTGCACTTATTTGGTAAGGAATTGCAAGTATTGAATGCAAACGAGCAGAAAGAAAATCTTTATACAAATGAAGTGCAACTAATTGGTTATGTTTGCAAACAGCCTATATATAGAAAAACTCCTTTTGATAGAGAAATTTGTGATGTACTTTTGGCTGTAAATCGTCCAAATTTTCATAAATCTGATTATATTCCTTGCATTATGTGGGGTATAAATGCAAGATTTATGGCAAGTCAAAATGTTGGATGTAAAGTTGAATTGGTTGGAAGAATTCAATCACGCGAATATACAAAAATGTTGCCAAACAATGAAAGTGAAACAAAAACCGCATACGAAGTTTCTTGTCAAAGAATTGCTATTATTTCTAATGTTGCTGGTATAGATTCTCAAAAGAAAGAAAGTTTAAAAGATAGGGATATAATATAAAAAGAAAAGCACAGACAACTTGTGCTTTTTTCTTTGATTTTTTTGTAAAATTTTTGTATAATATTATAGATGAAGAAAATATTATATATATTTTTAATATTATGTTGTTTTTCTTTGGTTGGAGGAATTTGTTTATTTACAGGTTGCTCATCCTCTAATTCGGACAATAACACTCAAATTTCAACGCCTTCAGAAGAAACTGAATCACCAAGTGAAGATGGTGGTGGTGAAGATGATGAAAATCCAAGTGATAATGAAGAAGACGAAGAAATAAGTGCAAATTTACAAAATACTGACTACACATTTAAAGTATATGCGCAAATGAAAGACAATGCTGATACATATACAACAACAAAAGCTAATACGACCTCTCCAAGCCAAATTTTTGAATTGCAATGGAGAAGTTCTGAGTCTGCATTGGAGCCTATAAATGCTGACGCTTACAAAATGAATCCTGGTGGGAAACTTAGTAGTGACGGAACAACGGTATATGCTTCTTACTATTACTGCAATTCATATGATAACACATGGTTTACATATTACAAAAGATATGTAAAACTTTTGTCAAACGATAGTTCTTACGCTATTGTAGGGATATCTACTATTGATACATACAACAACAATACTTTTAGAACATACTATACAAGTGCTTACTTTTATGGGGCTAATGGTGGTTATACATTAACCACTAGTTATAGTGCACCATCATCGTTTTCATCTCAAATTGCAAATTCTGATATTGTAAATGGAAAAACTGGAGAATCTTATGCTCCGGCAGTTTATTTAAAACTTAGGAGAAAGTATACTTACACATATATAGGCTGGCAAGGATATCCTTTAACATCAACAACTGTTTATGCTGGTGTTGGATTTAAGCTGGCTACTACCATAGATACAAGAGCAGGATATGTATTTAAAGGTTTTACTGTAACAGGAAGTAATGAACTTTTTACTCTTGGAGAAAGTGTGCCTGACAGTCTTGTCAAAAATTCTATATCAGTCAACCAAGTGTGGCAGAAAATAAGTTATGGGGTTTCTTATTATGGAAAAGGAGGATATCTTCCAAGTGGCGTTTCTTTAGTTTCTGTGACAAATATTTCAGGTTATAGATTTTCATTGAATAGCGCTGGATATTATGAAAGTGGAAATGATGGAGTAGAAAATTCATATTCGTTATGTAAAGTTTCGTTTACAGCAAAGGCTGGTTCTTATGCCACTTTTTATGTAATAAATTATGCAGAATCTAATTATGATTTTGGTATATTTAGCAATTTAGATAAAACATTATCTGCATCTTCCTCAGCGGATACAAGTAATGTTTACCGGAGCTTTAAAGGCTCAAGTTCAAAAAATGTTCAAACTGTGACATATAGCATTACAAGTTCTGGTACTCATTATGTGTATATAAAATATAGAAAAGATGGTTCTGGAAATAATTATAATGATTCTTTGCAATTCAGATTGGGCAGCGATGGCTTTAAGATAAGCACTGTATCAGGAGGACATTCATTTAACTTAAATGAGGAAGGTTATTACGAGAGTTCTAATGCTGGAATTAGTAGTTCATATTCTCTATGCAGAGTAGATTTTTATGCAGAAGCTGGTTCTACCATTTCGTTTCAAGTGATAAACTATGCAGAAGCTAATTATGATTTTGGTATATTTAGTAACTTGAATTCATCATTAACATCATCTTCCTCAGCGGATACAAGTAATGTTTATAAAAGTTTTAAAGGCTCTAGTAATTCATCTGAGCAAACGGTGACATACAATATTTCAAGTACTGGCTCGTATTATATTTATATAAAATATATAAAGGATGGGAGCAATAATTATTATTTCGACAGTTTGCAATTTAGGATAAAAGAATATTCTGTTTTATATTATGGTAGTTACTCAACTCCAACTCCAACAAGAACAGGATATACATTTGTTGATTGGTATAAAGAGAGTTCATTAACAAATTTAGCTTCTGGCAGTTATTTAAAAAACGCCCATGCATATCTTTATGCGAAATGGGAAATAAACACCTATACATTGACATTGTATTATCAATCGCAAAAAGTAACAGACGATACTAATTTTACTATAAGTTCTTCTAAAGGAACAGTCAGAAAT
>URXM01000005.1 GCA_900551855.1 uncultured Eubacteriales bacterium | reverse complement strand
AATTAAATTTTATACACTTATTAATAAACGCATAGACACTCAAAACAAAATCATTAAATTTTTATTTTCTCAAAAGAAAATAATTAAACATATATTTAAAATTGCTGTTAAAATTTTTTCTTTTTTCTTTCCATGCTTAAAACTTATCTTTTTTATATTAAACTTAATTATGACTACAATTAAGGAGGTTAAAAAGATGGTCAAAAGAAAAAGTTTTAAAGAGATTGTAAATTTATGGAAGGAGGATAAAAAAAGATTTGTAAAACAATCAACATTTTCAGCGTATGTTCTACTGATTGAAAATCATATTTTACCTTACTTTGGGGAAGTAGAAGAAATACAAGAAGAAGACGTTCAAAAATTTGTATTATTAAAACTAAAAGAGGGGTTAAGTCAGAAAACAATTAAAGATATAGTGATTGTTTTAAAAATGATTATTAAATTTGCAGTTAAATTTCATTACTATGAGTATAAACAGATAGAGATTAAGTTTCCTACTGATGAATTAAAAAAGGAATTAGAAGTTTTAAGCGTGAATGATCATAAAAAAATATTAAATCATATTCAAGAAAATTTTACTTTTAAAAACTTCGGTATTTATATGTGTTTAACAACAGGGATGAGAATTGGTGAAATATGTGGTTTAAAATGGGGAGATATCGATCTTGAAAAAGGAGTGATAAAAGTTAGAAGAACAATTCAGAGAATTTACATTGTTAATCAAAGTAATCGATACACAAAAATTATTAGTGATACCCCAAAGACAAAAAACTCAATAAGAGATATTCCGATTTCGTCTGAATTGTCAAAAACTATAAAATCATTAAAGAAACTAGTAAATGATAATTATTATGTTGTGACTAACGATGAAAAACCAACAGAACCTAGAACATACAGAAATTATTATAAAAGATTTATGAAAAAATTAGGAATAAATGAATTAAAGTTTCACGGGCTTAGACATAGTTTTGCTACAAGATGCATAGAAAGTAAATGTGATTATAAAACGGTAAGCGTGATTTTAGGACATTCTAACATAAGCACAACATTAAATTTGTATGTGCATCCAAATCTTGAACAAAAGAAAAAATGTATTGATCAAATGTTTAGATCATTAAAATAATTATAATAATTTAAATTTGCATAATATTAGCCATAAAAGAAAAAGATGTGAAACAACTAATATATAATCACTAACATTTATAATAAAACAAGTTTTAATTTGCGATTTTTAAATGAGTTTGTAATTTTAGTCTAATATAATTATATATATTAATATTTTTTGTTAAGTATTTACTTTCAAAAGAAATTAATAATAAAGAAAAGTTTTCTTTTGTAATTTAGAGTTTTAAGACATCAGTTTTGATGTCTTTTTTCTTATGTGTTGAAATATCTTTTTAGATTTCTCAAAAAAATCAATGACTGCCTAAATTTTTTTCAAAAAAAATGGCCTTATATATAATAGAAGGATATTAAAAATTAAAATTTACTTTTAAGTTTAAAACCCTTTATTTTAGGGACTTTAGGCACAAAAGTGTATTACGATTTGTATATAAGTGAGAGGGATATAAATCAAAAATATTTAAACTTTTTTTGAAAAAATTGTTCAAATATACTACACGATTTGAAAAAAATGTAGTTAATATTATAGAGGAGGTAAAATAAATTTTAAAAAATTTTTTATAAAATGGCAAAAATGACCCCACGATTTGAAAAAATATGTCCTTATATATAATAGAGGGACAAAAATATTTTTAAGAATTTTTGCTAAAAACTGTAAAAATTCACGATACTTTTTAAAAAACATGTACTTAATAATATAGGGGGGGATTATTTTGTATAAGGTTATCAAGAAAAAGTAAAGTCCATGATGGTTTATAAGAACATGTCCTTGTAAATATGAAATTAAAAAATTTATTTTTTTTGGACAAGGCTTAATTGCTTTAATTTAGGGACTTTTTAATCCAAAAGTGCCTTACGATTTGTATATAAGTGAGGGGGGATGAAAAATTTTTTAAACTTTTTTATGGGAAATTGCTAAAAATAACCCCACGATTTAGAAAAACATGTAGTTAATAATATAGAAGGAGTAAACATCTTTGCAAATTGCAATGGTGTTTTTTCTTATATAAATTTACCCCGCGTGTTCAAATGGTGAACATGCGACATTGCTAAAATTAGTTTGAAAAAGTTTAAAAACTTTTCCCGCAGGTTCAAATGGTGAACCAGCGACAATTGTAAAAATATTTAAAAAGGAAGTGTGAAATGTAAAATTAAACTTAAAATTCAAACAAATCAAATTAAACAAAAGGAGGGAATATGAGAGATAGCAAAATTAAGTGCCAAAACATGCTTAGATTGCGAGAAAAGCGATTGGTTGATAAATTACAAATTACAAGAGGTTTACCAAAACAGTCAATACGGGTCAATTAACGAGTTTTTAAACGCGTATTTAAAACAAGTTGCTTTTAAAGAGATGAAAGAAGATGAAATTATATCTCGACTTGACAAAATGGAAGATGTCTTAAATGCTATTTATGAAAGGATGAAACGATGAAAGATAATATTGTTTTGTTGTGTAAGTATTACAAACCAAAAGAAAAATACAAAGCAAGTCAAGAAAAAGAAATTGCAAAGCGAGAATTTTTGAGTTGCACAGTAAGTTATAACTATGTGAGTTATGTTGACACTGGTTCAATGGACAATACTCCAACTGATTATACAAAATATGTTGGCAACAATGAAAAATCTTGTGGAGCATTTAGCAAAGACGGACTTTTGACTGATGAGCAAAAAAGAGAGTTAAGAGAACAATTAAGAAATACTCAAAGTTGTATATGGGATATGGTAATTTCGTTTAGAGAGAAGTTTGGTGATATGTATTGTAGAGACTATGAGCAAGCATATAACTTTATAAAAAAAGAAATACCTAAATTTTTTACTCGTGCATGACTAGATAAAGACAATATCATTTGGTATGCAGGACTTCACGAGAATACTGAGAATAAGCATATACATATATCGTTTTTCGAGAAAGAAGCAAAGTTTTATAATTAAGGTCAACAAACAAGGATTTGTAAAATTTGCAAATATCAAGCAAATAGTTTTAATGTATGACTTGAAAACTAATGAGGTCATAAATTATTATCATTATCCTATTGAATTTAGGAAGGAATTAGATAAATTCGTTAGGAAAGATATATGTTATTTTGAAAGTACATTATTATCAAAACCAGAAGTTAAATATCTTAATTATTATTTAAATGATAGGTTTGTTACAAATGGACTATCTTTAAGAAATCGATATGGTCATGGAACACAACCTAAAAAGGATAAAGAAGAAGTTCATCATCAAAATTACATTTGGCTATTGTATATTGTTATATTGATTACTATAAAAATTAACGATGATTTTTGTTTGTATGATGAATTTGAAAAGAAATAATATATGCAGCTATTGATGTCAAATTTTGCATCTAATGTTTTTTAGGACTAAAAATTTAGCAAATTTTGATAAAAAGAAAAACCCTTGAATTGCCTAAATATAAGGGTTTTTCAAGGGTTTGCTTTATGGAGCTGATGGCGGGAATCGGACCCGCGACCACCGCCTTACCAAGGCGGTGCTCTACCTCTGAGCCACATCAGCATAAATAATATGTTATGCTTTATTGCTTTTAATTTGTGTACAGATTTTGTTGTAATATGAAATTTTGTTGAAATAAATTCTGCATATAAAAAATAACATATCCAAGCATTAAAAGTCAACAATTTATTGATATTTTATAGTTTTATTGGATATGTTATTTTATTTTTTATAATTTTTTGATTATCATAAGGTTTGAACCGCTCTTTCCAGCAATTTGTCCGCTTACAAGGACAACTTTATCATTCTTTTTAACCAAGTTTGTTTCAAGTGCTTTTTGAAGAGAACTTTTATTTACATCATTTATATTTGTGTAAGTCTTATCAAGAATAGGCAAAACCCCATACAGTAAACCCATTTTGTTGTAAACTTTTTCGCTTGGGGTGCAGGCAATAATTGGACAGCTTGGTCTAAACCTGCTTATGTTTGCAGCTGATTTTCCTGATTTTGTCACGACAACAATCGCTTTTACATTTTCTGTTTGTGAAAGTGCAAATACTGCATAACCTAAACTTTTTGAATCATTGTGGGTGATTATATTTGAATAGCTACCTTCAGTGTAGTTTTCTGTTTCAATGGCAATTTTTTGCATTGTTGAAACAGTCTCAACTGGGAATTCTCCTGAAGCTGTTTCGCCAGATAACATTATTGCTGTTGTTCCGTCTAAAATCGCATTTGCAACATCTGAAATCTCTGCACGGGTTGGGCGGGAGTGTGTAATCATACTTTCAAGCATTTGGGTTGCTGTGATGACTATCTTACCTTCATAATTGCATTTATTGATAAATTCTTTTTGCAAAATTGGTATTCTTACAAAATCAATTTCTACTCCAAGGTCTCCTCTTGCAACCATAATTCCATCAGAAACTTTCAAGATCTTGTCGTAATTGTTTACACCTTCTTCACTTTCAATTTTTGAGATAATTTTTACATCTTTGAAATTGATTTCTTTTAAATAATTTTTAACTTGCAAAACATCGTCTGCACAATTTACGAATGAAATAGCAAGATAATCAGCATTCATTTCTTTGGCAAACAAAAGATCGCTTTTATCTTGTTCGCTCAAATATGGCATTTCGGTTTTTACGCCAGGTAAGTTTATGCTTTTGTTATTTGAAAGTTCTCCGCCGTGCACAACTGTACATATGATGTCGTGTGCAGTTGTTTTGTTGACTTTAAGTTCTATATTCCCATCATTTAACAATATTTTTGTGTCTTTTTTGACAATTTTTGGCAATTTATTATAAGTCACACTAACTCTCTCTTGTGTGCCGAGAATATCATCTGTTGTCAGAGTAAAGATGTCGCCATCGTTTAACATTATCTTCCCGTTTTCAAATTGCTTAATTCTTATTTCTGGACCTTTTGTATCTATCAATATAGCAACTGGCTTATTTTTGTTTGCACGAGCTTGTTTTACAGCATCAATAAGTGCTTTATGAGATTCGTGAGTGCCGTGGCTCATATTGAATCTGGCAACATTCATACCTGCGTCAATCATTTTCTCCAAAGTTTTTACATCACTGCTTGTTGGCCCTATTGAACAAACAATCTTAGTTCTATTCATCTTACACCTCTTTTTTGTTTTTTTTCTGAAATTATTATATTACAATTTTGCCTTTTTTGGCAAAAGAAATTAAGTAAATGCAAAAATGTTTATCTTTTGTATTATTTGTCACTAATTCAACAAAAAATTAGTTCTTTTTTGTAAAAATTTTAATCTTTTAAATTAAAAAGAGTTGTTTTCTTGCTTTAAATATGCTAAAATTAACTCTGTTAAGGAGTGCATTATGTTTTCTATGCTTTGTAGTCTATGGGATGATTTTTCAATGTGGGTGACTAACGAATGGTCTCAAACAACTTACGTCATTATTGTTTGTGTGTTTGGTGTCTTGGGACTCTTGTCATTGTTGTCATTCTTTAAAGGCAGTTTTGACAAAGGCAAAAAGCCTAAGTGGGGGACTTTGATTTTGTCAATTATCTTATTTGCACTTTTAGCCGTTGTGTGTGTTGCACGATTTGCTTAATTTTTAAAGGAGATTTTGTTATGAATAATAGTATGTTGCTTGCTGATACAGAACTTGTTGCACCTTGGATTTCTAGTTCTTTTCCAATTATTAGAATCGTTTTGTTCTGTTTGGTTATTGCTTGTGCAATCATTTTGATTATTACAACTTTGTTCCAAAACGAAGATTCTAACAATGCTGATGTTATTACAGGTCAACAAGAAAGTTACTATTCAAAAAACAAGGGTGGATCTAGAGATGCAAAGCTTAAACTTATTACAATCATCACTTCTATCGTTGCTGTTGTTTGTGTAATTATATATTTAGCAATCTCAAGGGTTCCAGTATGAGTAAAAAAAAAGAAATATTATCACTTATAGACAAAAATAGTTTGGTTTTCTCTAATCAAGACAAACTATTTTTATTCTTGTCTTCTGCACTTGAAACTGATGTTGAGCAAGTGAAGAAGATTTTTTATTCTCTTGTTGAAAACGGAGATGTTTTTGAAATAAGAAAAAATAAATTTATCACAATTCCTTCTCATGGCTATGTGAAAGGGGAATTTTTTGGCACTTCAAAAGGTTTTGGATTTGTCAAAGTTGATGGTTTTTCTAATGACATCTTTATTCCTGCAAACAGGACTATGAATGCTCTTGATGGAGAATTTGTCATCGTAAAAATTATGGCTCAGTCTGACAATGGAATTGATGGAGAAGTTGTAAAAATTTACAAAGAACTTGAACATATTGTTGGCGCTGTCAACATTGTTGGAGGAAACTATTTTCTTGATCCAGACAACAACAAAATACCTTTTGATTTTCCAATTGTTAAAACTGGGCTTAAACTTCAAAAGAATATGAAGATTTTGGGGAAGGTTGTAAGAACTGACAAAGGCAAAGTAAAATGCATAGCAGAAGAGATTTTGGGTTTTGAAGATGATGTTAAGGCTTTGGAACTTTCAATAATCAGAGAGCATAATTTGTTTGAAAACTTCCCAGGGCAAGTGATAGATGCAGAGAAAAATCTTCCAAAGTCTGTTACTGAAAAACAAAAGAAAGGTCGTCTTGATCTTAGAAATGAAACAATTTTTACAATTGATGGTGCTGATGCAAAAGACCTTGATGACGCTGTAAACATCAAAAAATTTGATAATTATTACGAACTTGGTGTGCATATTGCCGATGTTGGCGAATATGTTAAACAAGGAAATGTTTTTGATGAAGAAGCGTATAAGCGTGGAACAAGTGTTTATTTTCCTACTTCAGTTTTGCCAATGCTTCCAAAATCAATTTCGAATGGAATTTGTTCTTTGAATGAGGGCGTTGAAAGATTGACTCTTTCTTGTATTATGAAGGTTGATTTCAATGGGAAGGTTGTTGATTACAAGATTTGCGAGTCAGTGATTAAGAGTGTTGCAAGACTGACTTATGATGAAGTTTATACAGCAATCACTGGTGGAGAACTAAATCAAAAAACTAAAAAACTTCAAAAAGATTTCCTTTTAATGAGAGAGCTTTGCGACATTTTGGAAGCTAATACTCAAAAAAGAGGGGCTTTGGATTTGGAAATCCCTGAAGTTCAGTTCGTGTTTGATGACAAGGGTATGGCTGTTGGACTTACTCGTAGAGAAAGAAATTCTGCTCACAGATTGATCGAAGACTTTATGGTGCTTGCAAATGAAACTGTTGCTCATCACTTCAACAAACTTGGAATACCTTTTGTTTATCGTGTTCACGAAGCACCAACAAGAGAAAAAGTTGAGGGTGTTTGCGACTTCTTGAAAGGTATTGGTGTGACATATCCACAAATACCTCAAAATATAACTCCTGCATTCTTCCAAGAAATCTTGGATAATGTGGAAAATTTAAACACAAAAGATGTTGTAAACAAGGTTGTCCTTCGTTCTATGCAAAAGGCTAAATATGCAAACAAAAATTTGGGACACTTTGGTTTGGCACTTGTTGATTATTGCCACTTTACTTCACCTATTCGTCGTTATCCTGATTTGACAATTCATAGAATTATCAAAGAGTGGTTGCACAAAAAAGGAAAGATTGATGAAGAAAGAAAAGGCGAACTTGATGAGTTTGCTTTTGAATCTGCAGAACAATCTTCTCAATGTGAAAGAAATGCTGATTATGCAGAAAGAGATGTTGATGATCTTTGGAAAGCTTATTTGATGAAAGACAAGGTTGGACAAGTCTTTGATGCAACAATTTCTTCTGTAACAGATTTCGGAATTTTCGTCGCTCTCGACAACACTGTTGAGGGGCTTATTAAGATTGATGATTTGCCAGATGATGGCTACCTTTTCTTGGAGAAACAATTGAAACTTAAAGGTTCTTCTCATGTTTACTCTATTGGTGACAAAGTTAAAGTTGTTTTGTCTAATGTAAATTTGCAATCTAGAAACATTGACTTTAAGATTGCAGAAAACTGAAAATTGCAAAAAATAGCTAAATTTTTCAATTTTTTTTGAAAAAATACCAAAAATATGACCTTTTTTTCAAAAATGGTATTGAAATATATTTAATTTAGTGATATAATAGGAGCAGAAATGAAGGTTATTTCAAACAATAAAAAGGCGTTTTATAACTTCTTCGTTTCAGACTTGGTTGAGGCTGGAATTGTTCTTGAAGGTTGTGAAGTTAAGTCTGTAAGGGCTGGCGGAGCGAGTTTGACTGACAGTTTTGTTGTTATCAAAAACGGCGAAATGTTTCTCAAAAATGCTTACATCAAACCTTACGAAAAAACTTCTTCTTTCAAACCAGACGAAAGACGAACTAGAAAATTGCTTCTTAACAAAAGCGAAATTCAAAAGTTTGAGCGTATGGTTAAAGAAAAAGGCTTTTCCATTGTTCCTACAAAAATTTACTTCAACAATTCTGGAAAAGTTAAAGTGGAAATCGGACTCGCAAAAGGTAAAAAACTTTACGACAAGAGACAAACCTTAAAAGAGAAATCTGTCAAACGCGATATTGAAAGATATTCCGTTTGAGTGAGGGGACGATTTTGGTTTCGACGGGGATTTAAACAAAATATATAAAGCATGTGGTGGTCGCCCATACACCTTAAACATGAGCAAGCGAAATAAACGCAAACGAAAATGAAAATGTTGTTTCTATGAATGCTATGCCTTGCGCTGCTTAACTTAGAAATGACGAACTTGATTGAACTTTTTCAATCTGCTCTCCTTTGATTTTGCCAATTGAAGTGTAGGGTATCATCTTAGGCAAAAATTTTGCATCAATTTGCCCTTGTAGATGTAAAAAATTTTAAGGGATAGTTTTTAAAACTTGTTTATGAGTCAATTAAAAATGAAACTTATTCATAAACTAAACATGTAGAAAAATATTCTGTTTTGTTTTCGGACGAGGGTTCAATTCCCTCCGTCTCCACCAAATTAAAAGTCTGATTGTTGGTCTTAACTTTCAAATCACTAATATGTGAATTTTGAGTTGTCAAAATTTATTAAAAAGGAAGGTAATCATTATGTTAAACTCTCTTTTAAACACAGCACAAATCAGTATTGACTCTTTGATCTTGAATGTTGTTATTATTCTTGGTGTTGTTATTGCTGGGGCTCTTATTGTTTATTTCTTGTGGGAAGCAGTAACTGTATTGGTAAACAAAGCAAAAAATCCTACAACTTCTTCAAGTGACGAATTGCATCTTGATGATGACAAAAAAACTGCAGAAAATGACAATGTTTTTGTTTCTGATTACAAACTTGATGCAGAACCTGTTAAAGAAGACGAAACAGTAAATCATGATGTTGTTTTGATTGATGCAAACAAAGTTGAAGATGTCAACGAACAAAAAGCTGAGGAAGAAAAAGCTGAAGCTGAAAATGAAGTTTCTGAAGACGATGAAACTGCAAAAAGAAGAGCTTATTTGGAAGCTAGAAGACAAGAATTGATTAGAAGAATGCAGGAAGACCTCGATGAGAGTTCTGAAGAAGAAAAAACTGAAGAAACCGAAGAAAACAAAGAAGAGGAAGAAGAGAAAACTGAGGGAACTGTTGAAGAACCTGTTGCTGAAGAACAAAGCGAACCTGCAGTAGAAACAGCAGAACCAGAAACAACTGAAAATGTTGAGACTGTTGAAACAGTTGAAAATGACAGCCTTGATGAAGAAAGAAAAAATTTGGTTGCTGAAAAAGAAAAATATGAAACAATGGTAAAAGAACTTGCAGAAGCAAAGAAAGCTTTGGAAGAACAAAACCAAGAAGCAGCACAAGCTGCAACAACTGCTAGCACATCAGCACCAGTTTTATCTTTGGACGAATTGAAACAAAAATTGGAACAAGCTGAAGAAAGATTGAAAGCTTCAGAAAAAGAGTTTAAACAATGTAAAAAAGAATATATCCCACTCCGTAAAGTTTGGGCTGCTCATGAAAAAGATGAGAAGAAACTTAGAAGAAAAGAAGCACTTGTTGCTAAACAAAAAGTTTTGCTTTATGGTGTAAACAACTATGCTGAAATTGACCAAGAAAAAGCACAAAAATTGGCAGAAGATTTGGACCTTTTGGATGGACTTAAACTTTCTGTTCAACACTGTGAAGAAGTTATGAAGAAAAATGAAGAAAGATATCCTCTTCTTGAAAAAATGTACAACGTTTTGAAAGATAGAAATGATGAGCTCAAAAAAGATATCGCTTCTTACAGAGAAGAAATTGCAAAACTTGAAGGCGAACAAGGCTCTACTGAGACTGAATCTCAAGAAAACTAATTTCTAGATTAAATAAAAAAACCACTTGAAATAAGTGGTTTTTTTTGTTTTACAAATTACAAATCTTTGTTTTCATAAGTTTTGTTGATAGGTTGATGATTGTCTAAATTGTATTTTAATTTTTGAACTTCTGGTTGTAAATATTCTGTGTGTTCCATTTCTGGCATCAGTTCTTCATTTTCTTTCCATTTTGGAATCATTTTAAGAAGATACTTCAATTTAGATGGTTCTGCTTGTGGACCATTTTTTTGCCTTTGAATAACTCTACGATTTATAAATTTGATCTTTTCTATTTTCCTTGTTGGATCAATGTCTCTTATATTGATGCATATATGTTTATCTCTTGACAAAAGTGTCAGGTTGAAGAATGAAGCTTCAGCAACTATGAATGCATCAGTTGTGAGTTCGTTTTTATCATTGACAAAAAGGTAATTTTCGTAATACTTGTTTGTAAGCTGTGAAATGGTTTTTGAGTAGTGCTTTTTATAAGAGTCGTCAATTTTTAAAATCATTACTCTTTCATTTAAAAACTTTTTCAAGCAATCAAATATTTCACCTTTTTCGTTTGATATTTCTTTTAACACAGTAGGTGTAATACAGAATACCAAGTCTCCTTGCTTATTTCTTCTTCCGTTTTTTGAGAAAACATTTCTGTTTAAGATGTTCTTTAAAACTGTGAAATATTCTGGAGATCGTTTTATTGGTGCGGTCCCTCTTAACAGTTTTACCATATCAATTATTATGCAAGAATCAAGGGCTAGATATATCAGTTTTTTGTTTTTGGTAGAAACATAAGGGGTATAATAAAATCTTAAATTGTATCTTTTAAGTTCTCGTTCCTTACTCTTTATAAGTGATGTGTTTCTGTTGTACTTGTTTGACATAATTACTCCAATTCTCCTGTTTCTTTGTAGATTTTAGCCATAAGGTCTTTTTTAATCTCAAGCAATTTGTCAAAATCGTCCAAATCTATTGTGCTGTTGTCTAACATTTTGTTTAAGCGCTGTAATATGGACTGATAATATGATAATCTCTCTTGGGCAGAGAAGTTTGGAAGTTCGACATTAACTAAAAATTTTATTTTTTTGATTAAAGTTTTATCCATATTCCTCCTCTTGTAATTATAATAACTTAAATTTTGTTGAAAATCAATACAGATTGATAAATTTTTACATTTTTTTAATCTTTTCTTTTGTATTATTTTTTAATTTTGATATAATGATGTCAGAGAATATAAAATTATTTTTTTTGTTAACACTAGAGGAAAAAATGAAGTCTAAAAGTAAGATATTTGATTTGAGCGCTATTTCTATCATTGCGTGTGATTGTTTGCAGGCCGTTATTTGCATTTTTATCGACTTATTTTTTATTTCTCGTATTTTAAACAATCCAAATGCGACTGTTTCTCAAAACATTGTAAACATTGGTTTGTTTTATATTATTGACTACCTTATTATTGGACTTTCTTATTCTATTACGGGCTATGCTTTAAAGAAAATCAACAAAAGTATTTTTGTTTGCATTGGTTCTGTGTTTTTGACAGGCGTTGTATTTATGGTTTACTTACTCAGTAAATATAATATTTTGATTGATTTTATACCTTTGATTGCTGTTTTTTATGGCATTGGTTTTGGTTTCTTTTCAAGTGGATACAACAATTTGACAGCAGAAACGATAAGCAGTAAACATCAAGTTCGTTTTTTTGCCGTAAAAAGAATTATGTTTCAGTTGACTTATATTGTTTTTCCTATTTCTTTGGGTTATTTGGTTGAAATGGACTTCACTATTGCGGCACTTATTATGCTTGCAGTTTGTGTGCTTTTAATTGTTTTCTCTTGTATGATTAGACCTAAAAAATCTTATCCACTTTCATTTAAGTTGAGAGATTTTGGAAAATATTTAAAGGAACATAAAAAAGAAACAAAGCCTCTTTGGCTTATGTACATTACAAACTTTTTTAGGGGAGCATCTTATGACTGCTTTACCACGCTTATAACTATTTTGGTCATGAGAACTTTTGATTCTAATGCCTCTCTTGGAACTTTCCAATCTATTTTTACAGCTTGCTCATTGTTGACGATGTTCTTCTATTTGAGATTCTACAGAAAAAAGAGAGCAAATTGGTTTATCATTCCTACAATTGTTTCTGTTACTGCAACAATCATTGCCATTTTCTGTGCAACAAATAAAACTACTATCATAATTTTCTATGCCGTTTATTCTATTTTGAATGTTATTTTGATGTCTATTTCAGACTCTAGAAGAGCAGGAGTTGTTAGAGTTCTTTCTCTTCACTCTCATATTCTTGAAAGCAATGCCTTTTCAGAATTTTCTCTTGCAGCAGGAAGAGTCCTTTCTTCTGTTTTCTTGTTGCTCTCAGGTGTGTTTGACAGTTTGGTTGGAGAGAGCAGTGTGTTGTTCTTGGAAATCGCAATTGGACTTGTATGTTTGATGTATATCATGTATGGCGTAAGTTTGATTTGGTTGGAAAAGGCTCTTATCAAACAAGACGAAGAATTTAAAATGGTTCATGTTGCAGAAGAAATTGTTAAGACAGAAGACTGATGCTTGCTTTACTTTAAAATTTCAATGTGTTATCATATATGAGTTATAAGTCTTAAGGAGTCTATTATGATAGTCGATGTTCAAAAAGAAAAATTGGAAAATTTGAAAGAAGAATTTAAATTTATTAAGGAGTGTCTTTGACCCTGCCGGTTGTGAAGCCAGACTTGAAGAGTTGAAAAAAGAACAACTTTCAGATGGCTTTTTTAACGATGCCAGAAGAGTTTCTAAAATTGGTAGAGAAGTAAAATTTTGTGAATTTAAAATTGAGAAAGCAAAAAAATTGCAGGACGATATAGATAATTGTCAAGCGAGCATTGAACTTTTGGAAGATTGTGATGATCAATCAATTTTTGACGAACTTAACAACACTTTAAGCAGTCTTGAAAAAGATATTGAAAATGCCAAACTTGAAACTTTGCTTTCTGGGAAGTATGACAACTATAACGCTATTATGACTCTGCATGCGGGAGCAGGAGGGACGGAAGCTCAAGATTGGGCTGATATGCTGTTTCGTATGTACAGCATGTATGCAGAAAAAAATGGTTTTAAAGTTAAAGTGCTTGATGTGCTTGATGGTGATGAAGCTGGAATAAAATCTATTTCTTTCTTGGTTTCTGGCGAATATGCTTATGGATATTTGAAAGCAGAAAAGGGAGTCCATAGATTGGTTAGAATTTCTCCTTTTGATGCAAACTCTAGAAGACATACAAGTTTTGCTTCAGTTGAAGTTATGCCAGAAATTGAAGAAGCTCCTGACATTGTGATTAGACCAGAAGATTTGAAGATTGACACTTACAGAAGTTCTGGAGCTGGCGGACAGCATGTAAACAAAACTGAGTCTGCGATAAGAATTACTCACATACCTTCTGGGATTGTGGTGGCTTGTCAGACAGAGCGTTCGCAAATTCAAAACAGAGAAACCGCTATGAAAATGCTTTATTCTAAACTTGTTGAAAAACAAGAACTTGAAGAAATGGAGAAGCTTGCAGCAATCCGTGGAGATGTTAAAAAAATTGAATGGGGAAGTCAAATTCGTTCTTATGTCTTTTGCCCTTATACTTTGGTCAAAGACCACAGAACAAATTATGAAACCAGTGATGTTCAGGCTGTTATGAATGGCGATATTCAAGAATTTATAAACGAATATCTTAAAAGGACAAATGTGAAAAAATAATGAATTATTTGGAATTATCTAAACAAAAATATGAAAAATTGAAAACTCAAAAAGATGTTTTGATTCTTGCAATTGAATCTTCTTGTGATGAGACTTCTATTGCGCTTGTCAGAAATGGTAGAGATGTTGTTGCAAATATCGTTTCTTCTCAAATTGATATTCACAAACTTTTTGGTGGAGTTGTGCCAGAAGTTGCATCAAGAAATCATATCAAAAACATCACCGTTGTGCTTGATGAAGCATTGAAAGTTTCTGGTAAGTCTCTTAAAGATGTTGATGCTGTCGCTGTAACTTATGGTGCTGGACTTATGGGGGCTTTGCTTGTTGGTGTAAATTTTGCAAAGACTTTGGCTTATGCTCTTAAAGTTCCTCTTATTGCTGTAAGTCATGTTCACGGACACATTGGTGCAAATTATATTTCTCATCTTGATTTGACTCCTCCTTTCCTTTGCCTTATGGTAAGTGGGGGACACACTGCAATCATTGATGTTCAAGATTATTGCAAATTCAACCTTATTGGCTCAACTGTTGATGACTCTGTCGGCGAATGTTTTGATAAAGTGGCAAGAGTTTTGGGGCTTCCTTATCCTGGTGGACCAAGCATAGACAAATTGGCAAAATTGGGAAAAGATAATATTAAATTTAACTATAAAACTCCTCTTAAAGACACTTACAACTTCTCTTTCAGTGGACTTAAGACAGCAGTTGTAAACTTTGTTCATAACAAAGAGCAAAAGAAAGAATCTTTTTCAAGAGAAGATTTGGCTTGCTCTTTCCAAGAGCTTGTCACTGATGAATTGTGCACAAAAACTATGAGAGCGTGCAAACAGTTGAACAAGACAAAACTTGTTGTTGCAGGTGGTGTTGGAGCAAACAGCAGGCTTAGAGAAAAATTGCAACAAAAATGTGAAGAAAACAGTATTTCTATTTATCTTCCTGCTCTTAAATATTGCACTGATAATGCTGCAATGATTGGAGCTATTGCTTATTATTATATCCTTGCAGGCATTGGACTTGCTGACTTGACTTTGACTGCAAAACCAACAGTAAGCATTTAGTTTTTGTGGAAGTTTATGGAAGAAATTAAGAAATTTTTTAAACAAATAAAATGGTATGAATGGCTGTATATGTCAGTCTTTATCTCTGCCATTGTGATTTTGAGCATTGTTTTTAAGTCTGGCTGGTTGATTGCTTTAAACTCTTTGTTTGGAATTCTTACTCTGTTTTTTGTGGCAAAAGGGAAAATCCTTGGGATTATTATTGGTATTATACAATGTGTTATGTATGTTGTTATTTGTTTTTACAACAGACTATATGGGGAAGTGATCATTTCTTGTCTTATCTCTATACCAATTATGATTGCTATACTTGTTTCTTGGATCAGAAATTTGGGCGTGCGCGATAAAATCGTAAAAGTCAACAAGAGTATAAGTCCTCTTGAATGGGTTGTGTCCACTCTGTCGGTCGCTTTAATCTCTTTTGCTCTCTACTTTTTGCTTGAATATTTCAACACTGCAAATTTGATTATTAGCACGCTTTCGATATTTTTTGGGGTTATGTCAGATTATTTGATGGTAAGGCGTTGTGAATATGGCTTTGTCTTTGAAATTTTATGCAATGTAATCAAAATGTGCTTATGGATATTCCTTGTTGTGCAAAATAATGATCTTTCTTACATAACAACAATTTCTCAATACTTAATGTATTTGTCACTCAATATTGTCGGTATGATCAATTGGATAAGAATGAAAAGAAGACAAAATTTGAGTGTTGACAGTCAAGTGATTGAGAGCAAAAATTGCGAAAGCAATATATAACTTTTTACCGTTTTAACTTTGATTTTGTAGGAGCATAATGGAAAGTATTAAAAAATTCTTAAAACAAATAAAGTGGTATGAATGGCTGTATATGTCAGTCTTTTTCTGTATCATTATTTGTTTGAGTTGTGTGTTTAATTCTGGGCCTTTGATCACCTGCAATTCTTTGCTTGGAATTTTGACAAGTTTCTTCCTTGCAAAGGGGAAAATACTTGGGAATTTCTTGGGCATTGTTCAATCTTCGTTGTATATTGTAATGTGCTACAATAACAACTATTATGGTGAAATCATAGTCGGAGCTTGTTTCACTATTCCAGTTTACATAGCAAGCATTATTTCTTGGGCGAGAAACCTAAACAAAACGGACAACATTGTCAAGGTAAACAAAAATTTGAGTTGGCAAGAATGGTTGTGTGCTTCTTTGGGTGATGTGATGTTTACGATTGGAATTTTCTTCTTGCTTGATTATTTCAACACTGCAAATTTGATTATCAGTACATTGTCTGTTGGTTCTTGTGCTTTTGCTAGATATTTGGCTGTTAGAAGATGCGAATACAACTTTCTTTTTCAACTGCCAAACAACATTATGAGAATGTGTTTATGGATTTTTGTTATAATTCAAAAAGGAGATATCTCTTATATTACAACAATCATTCAATATATTATGTACCTTTGCCTTAATATTTTTGGGGCTTTTAATTGGATAAGATTGAAGAAAATTCAAAGATTGAGAAAAATGGTTTTGAAAAAACGAACCGAAAAGTTGGTTATGGATAAAGATTATATGAAGGAGGTTTAATATGGAACTTTTGGCACCAGCTGGTAATTTTGAAAAGTTTTTGACAGCATTGCACTTTGGAGCAGATGCTGTTTATTTGGCAGGAGGTCGTTTTGGTCTTCGTGCTTTTGCAGGGAATTTTACAAACGAAGAAATTGAAAAAGCTGTTGAGATTGCTCACGAAAGAGGTAAAAAAGTTTATATAACATTAAACATCATTGCTCACGACAAAGATTTTGAAGGCTTGAAAGACTACTTAAAATTTTTGGAATCAGCAAAGGTTGATGCTGTTATTGTGGCAGATTTGGGAATGTTGCAGTTTATTAGAGTTCACGCACCTATGCTTAATGTTCATGTGAGCACGCAAGCAAACATTATCAATTCTTACTCTGCAAATTTGATGGCAGAACTTGGAGCAAAAAGATTGATTTTGGCTAGAGAACTCTCTCTTGAAGAAATCAAGAAAATTCGTCAAAGTGTTTCTCCTAAAGTGGAAATTGAAGTGTTTGTTCATGGGGCTATGTGCATGGCTTATTCTGGCAGATGCTTGCTTTCAAACTACTTGACAGGCAGAGATTCCAACCACGGCGAGTGTGTTCAGGCGTGCAGATGGAAATATTTGGTCAGAGAAGTAAATCGTGATGACGAATTGGAAGTTCAGGAAGATGAAAAGGGATCTTATATCTTCAACTCCAAAGACTTGAATATGTTGCCTTATCTTGGAGAACTCAAAGAAATTGGTGTTGACAGTGTCAAAATTGAAGGCAGAATGAAGTCTGTTTATTATGTCGCTACGGTTGTCAATGCTTATAGAAGGGCTTTGGATATGCTACCTAAAAAACCTACTGATGAGTTGTGCAGAGAACTTATGAAGGCTAGTCATAGAAAATATACAACAGGGTTCTATTTTGGAGATGAAGGTAAACAATACACAGAAGACTCTATGCCAATTCAGGAGAGTGATTTCATTGCTGTTGTAAGTTCTGATGCAAAAGATGGCGTTGTTGAAGTTGAAATGAGAAACAAGTTTTCTGTTGGTGACGAACTTGAAGTTTTAAGCCCAGACAAAAACCTTTTCAACAAAAAATTTGTTGTTGAAAAAATCACCAATCCTGCTGGAGAAAGTATGCAGTCTGCAAAAGTTGTTCAAGAAAAAGTTAAAATACCTTGCTCTTTACCTTTAAAGGCTGGAGATATTTTGAGAAAATAATATAGTTAAAAGTTTTTAACTATTGTTTGACAGCATAAAATTATTGTGTTAAAATGTTTATTGAATTGAGGGGACAATGGCAAGACTTAATATCAACAACATTGAAAATGTTGAAGGTAAATACCATTTGATGTTTTATGAAGGGAAAAACATTGTAGAAGAAGCGAAAAATGACATTCGTTATGCGTGGTTTTCTCTCCTTTTTGTCGCTTGTCTGATATTGCTTTTTATTATTGTTTCTGGTTTTAACCTTTATTATGTAGGGTTCGCAGTTGTTTTTCTTGTTATTTTCTTGATTGCTTATGTATTTTTGAAAAGAGAAAAACGAAAAGGTGTAAAGCAGTGTATTTACGCTGTGGAAAATTCTAAAACTACTGATATTGTCGCCAAACAAATCGACAATAGAAAGGCTGGAAAAGTCATTATTCATTCTATGTCAAGCACTATTGACAAATATGATACAAAAGAAAAATTTCCAAAATTTACTCAAAAATTGAAGAGAATAAGAAAACATCATCATATTGTTGGAATTATCAATCAATTTGAAGAAGAAAACAACAAAAAGAGCAAATAATATATGTTTTTTATGAGAAATAATTAAATTTATTTCTCTTTTTTATTTGTTTGTTTAATGCTTCTTTGATATTTGTTTGTAAATTTGTGATTTGGCAAATCAATATGTTATATATTCTTTACATTTTTTCGCGTATTGCTTGTTTTTTTGTGTGATTTTTGGTATTATTATATAGTTAATTTAGGAGTAAAATTATTATGATTACTGATGTAGATTTAAAGAAAAAATGGTTCCAATTTTTTGAAGACCACGGATTTAAAAAAATTGAAGGTTATTCTATCATTCCAGAAAATGATCCTACTATTTTGTTTACAACTGCAGGTATGCATCCTCTTGTTCCTTACCTTCTTGGAGAAAAACATCCAGCTGGCAACAAAATTTGTGACTTGCAAAGATGTTTGAGAACAAACGATATTGACTCTGTTGGAGACGAAAGCCATTTGACTTCTTTTGAAATGCTTGGAAACTGGTTCTTGGGAAGTTGTGACAAAGAAACAATGATTCGTTATTCTTATGAATTTTTGACAAGTCCAAAATATTTGGGTATTCCAAAAGAAAGATTGGCCACCACTGTTTTTGCTGGAGATGAAACAGCTCCTCGTGATGAACTTGCTTACAACACTTGGAAAGAATGCGGAATTGAAAATGTTTTCTACCTTGGCAAAGAACACAACTGGTGGGCTTTGGGGGCCGGTGTTGGACCTTGCGGACCTGATACAGAAATGTTTTATGATACAGGAAAACCTAAATGCTGTGAAACTTGTTCTCCTGCTTGTGATTGTGGGAAATATCTTGAAATTTGGAACGATGTTTTTATGCAATACAAGGTTGAGAAAGAAGGCGGAAAGGCTAAGAAGTTGGATAGACCTAACATCGATACTGGAATGGGCTTGGAAAGAACTGTTGTCGTTTTGAACGGACTTAAAAGTGTTTATGACGCTGGAATTTTCAAGACTGTTATTGATTTTATTGGCACAAAAGCTAAAGTTGGATATCTTGAAAATGAACAATCAAAGCGTTCTTACAGAATTATAACTGACCACTTGCGTTCTTCTATGTTTATTTTGGGAGATGTTAGAGGAGTGCTTCCTTCTAATGTTGGTCAGGGTTATATTTTGCGTAGATTTATTCGTCGTGCTGTTAACTGCGCTAGAAACATTGGTTTCGACACAAAATACTTCAATGATATCATTGATTTGTATGTTGATAAACACGGAGAAGATTACAGCGATATAAAAGCTAACAGACAAAAAATTAAAGATGAACTTTCAAAAGAAGTTGAAAAGTTTTCTAAAGCTTTGGAAGAAGGTCACAAAGAATTTGACAAGGTTATTTCTGGAATTGAAAAACACAAGGAATTTGCAAAAGCAAAAGGCGAAGTTGTGCCAAATGTGATTTCTGGAAAGGCTTGCTTTAGACTTTATGATACATTTGGTTTTCCATTTGAACTCACTAGAGAGCTTGCAAAAGAAAGAGGGTATGATGTTGACGAAGAAGGCTATAAAAAGGCTTTTGAAGAACATCAAGAAAAGAGCAGAACTGCTTCAGCCGGAACATTTAAAGGCGGACTCGCAGACAACTCTTATGAAAGTGCAAAATTACACACTGCTACACACTTGCTTATGGCTGGACTTCGTAAAATGTTTGGACCTCAAGTTATGCAAAAAGGTTCTAACATAACTCCAGAGCGTCTTAGAATTGACTTCAATCTTGATCACAAAATGACACCTGAAGAAATTTCAACTCTTGAAAATTTTGTCAATGATGCAATCAAGAGAGAAATCCCTGTTGAATGCAGTGAGATGTCTGTTGCTGATGCAAAGAAGAGTGGGGCTGTAGGTGTGTTTGAAAGCAAATATGGCGAAATCGTTAAGGTTTATACAATTGGCGATGTTTCAAAAGAAATTTGTGGTGGACCACACGCTAAGAATACAAAAGATTTGCACCACTTTAAAGTTGTTAAAGAAGAAAGCTCTTCTAGTGGTATTAGAAGAATTAAAGCAATTTTGGACTAATTTTTCTTGTAGCCTTATAATATGGGTGTCAGTATTGAGACATCCATATTTTATTTTCAATAAAATTATATGGTTTGCCATTACTGGCAAGCCATATTTTTATTTTATAAAAGGAGGTGCGGTATGAAGGTTAAAGACAAAGAAAAAAGCGACATGATCTGCTTGGGCGTAAGAATTACAAAGAAAACTCACGAAGAACTCGCAGAACTTGCAGCAAACAAAGACTTGACAATCAGCCAACTAGTAAGAATCGCAATTAAAAACCTTATCACAAACAAATAAGGTAAAAAGGAGGAAACATGAAACTGCAAGAAAAGCGCAGAGAGCGTGGACTAGAACAAGCAGACCTTGCTAAAAGGGTAGGAACAAACACTCCAATGATGAGCAACTTTGAAAATTACAAGTGTCTACCAATTCCAACAATGCTTACAAAAATATGCGAAGAATTAAACTGCGAAAGACAAGACATTTACGCAGACAACGAATTGTATGTGAAAAAACAAAAGACGCAGCGAAACTCCGAAATGAGAGCCGAACCAGATGTTTATAAACTCTCGGTAAGACTTCCAGACAAAGCAAGGGAAATGTTCACGCAAGAAAACCTAGAAAAATGTGGTTTTCACAGCCTAAAAGATTTTATATGGCACTGCTACTTACAATTTGAAAAAATGGTAAGAAAAGCAGAGAAAAAAGAAAAAGCCACCAAGCACTCGAACTGCTCAGCGGCTAATGAGATAGGCATATAAGAATGACCTAACGCACCATTATTATATACCATCTCCAAAGAAAAATCAATCACAAGGAGATAAAAAATGAAAACATTTGTATTAACAGGCAAAATTGACGAGGTTATAAACCAAGTCGGCAGAATAAAAGAATTCTGCGAAGCATTGGGAATTGTCCCAACAATTGCAAATTTTATGAAATATCAGCAAGGAGGACAATATGAAAGAGTTATATAAGAAACTTTCAACAATCCAGGAACAACTAAAAGTTGAAAAAAAGAAACATAACGACTTCGCAGATTTTAATTACAGATCGTGTGAAGATATCCTACAAGCAGCAAAGCCATTATGCGCAGCGCAAGAGTTGACACTTCTTCTAAATGACGAGGTGGTCCAAAGAGGCGACAGGTTCTACATTGAAGCAACCGCAACATTAACAGATGGCGAAAACTTCATAACAACAAAAGCATCGGCAAGAGAACCAGAAAAACCAAAACCAAAAATGGACGAAAGTCAAACAACAGGCTCAACAAGTTCATACGCAAGAAAATACGCACTTGGCGGGTTATTTGCACTTGATGATGGAAACGATAGCGACAAAACAAACAATGGCAAAAACCCAGAAAAACCAGCCGAAAAACTTATAACAAAAGTTCAGCTTGAAGAATTGAAAAAACTAGGCTTCACAGACGAACGCCTACAAAGCATGGCAAAATACTACAAAGTAGAAAAAATAGAACAAATAACCTTCAAACAAGCAGACCAGGCAATACAAAAACAAAAGAAAGCCAACGCAAAGAAAGCGGAGGGTGCAAATGGACAAGGTTAAATTTAATAAGAAAAAGCATACATACACGCTGATCAAAGACAGCGGCGAAAAAATAGAACTTACATCGGTTACTACATTATTAAAAAAGCACGGGATAACACCAGACTACTCAAATGTCAACGAAAGCGTGTTAAAAGCGAAGGCAGAAAGAGGAAGCGTTATCCACGAAGAACTAGAACAATACATCAACCACAAGCAAGTGGGGTTCACAAGCGAACTAGAAAACTTTATAAAGGCTTGTAAAAAGCACGACATACTACCAAGCAAAAGCGAGTTCATGGTTTGGAACGAAGAAATCGCTGGCACGGTGGATGTTGCTGGACTTATAAAAGGTCAAACATTCCTGGGAGATTTCAAAACAACAGTGACGCTTCATAGAGAAGCGGTAGCCTGGCAATTAAGCCTTTATGCATACTTGCTAAATGAAGAATTTGACAAATTCCTTTGTATTCACTTCCCAGACGAAAACACATGCAATGTGGTAGAGATACAACCAATCGAAAAAGAAGAAATCGAAAGATTGCTAGAATGCGAGAGAAACTGCGAATTATTCCAAAAGAAAACGCTGGAACTTGATACAGTATCCTGCGAAAAAATCATGACAATTCAGCAAGAGTTAAAAACGCTAGACGACCGCAAAAAAGAACTTGAAAAAGTAGAAAGCGAGTTGAAGCAAATGCTTATTGAAAAAATGGAAGAAACAGGAGTAAAGAGCATTGATAACGATTACTTCAAAATCACTTACATAGCACCAGGAACAAGAGACACAATCGACTCTGCAAAAATTAAAAAGGAACTTCCAGAGATTGCAGAAAAATACACCAAAACGACAGCCATAAAGGCGAGCGTTAGAATAACATTAAAGGATTAAGTATGGAAATTTTAATACAAGAGCAAAAGGATATCTTGCAAGTTCAAAACGAACTCATGAACATCCTGCCAGAAATTAAAGAAAAACCTTATATTTGCGAGATTAAACCATATCGCAAGCGCAGAAGCCTAGACGCAAATGCATACTTCCATGTGTTGGTAGACAAAATCGCAAAAGCGCTCAAAAAATCAGCAGAAGAAGTAAAGGTTCAAATAAACCTGGACTACGGAACAATAGCGAGCGATGAAAAAGGACTAAAAGCAGGGTTCAAAGCGTTAAAAGAAGTACCAATAACAAAATACTTCAAATACGCAAAACCGATAGGCGAGATAACAGAAAACGGAAAGGCTTTTGTAAAATACTTGATCTACAAAGAAACACACACGCTAGATAGCGCAGAAATGGCAACCTTGATAGACGGAACTATCCAGGAAGCAAAACAACTCGGGATAGAAACATTGACCCCGATGGAACTTGAAAATTTAAAAGGTTATAAAAAGGAGAACTAATATGAAATTTTTTAGAAGCAAAATTGATAAATTAATCGGCAAAAAGGAAGCATTAGGCAACAGAAAACAAGAAATCAAAGATAAACAAAACGAAACAAACTCAAAGATTGAAACAAAAATCAAAGAGTTAGAAAACCTAGCATACAGAAACAAGCAAGACGCAGACAACAAAATCAACGAGATTGACAGAGAAATCAATAAGATTACAAAACTAATTGATGTTGAAAAAGCCTATGTTCAAAGCATAGTGAATAACTAGGAGGGCGAACATGTTTATTAAAAGAGACGGAAAGGACGACTGCATTATTGCAGGTCCAGTCGTATCAGATGCAAAAGAAAAAGAATACAATGGCGAGCCATTCGTAGAGTTTGGAATTGGAATGGGTAAAGACAAAGATGGAAACAACCTCCCAATCGTAAACATAACCGTATGGAACAGAAAGATAGAAATTAAAAAAGGCGACAGAGTACTAGCATGCGGAAAGTTAAAACAAACAACCAAAGAAGAAAAAACATACTACTCAATGTCTGCTGACTTTGTGACAAAAGAAACAACAGACAAGAAGGAAGAAGATCCACAAGCAGACCTAGAACCAATTGACGATGACAGTCTACCATTCTAGGAGGCGATATGGAGCAAAACACAAACCAAACCAAAAAGAAGGTTATAGCGGAACTTATAAGGTGGGACGGAACAAAAGAGGTCCGAGAAATTGAAAGAGCCTGGATAGACGATATAGTGACAGCTGTACAGGCTCAATACACCATAATAAACAACACGCTAGGCATAAGCATAAAAGGCGGAGATTACTGCCATGTAGACATTTATGAGGTGGACGATGATACTAATTGAAGACACACGAAACCAGATAGGAAAACACAAGACGCTAAACGATCAACTCAACAGCCTGGGCGTTGCGGTGGTTAGGAGCAAATTATATGTAGGCGACTACGCAAGAATTGATGACCTAACAATATGCATAGACACCAAGAAAGACTGGGTAGAGGTTGCGGGCAATATTTGCGGCAAACAACACGACAGGTTCAGGGCAGAGTGCATGAGGGCAAAAGACGCAGGAATAAGGCTTGTAATTCTGGTAGAGGATGAAACACCAATAGAACAATGGAAATCGCCCAGAAAGCGAAATGGCGGACTTATAAGCCACGCTTCAAACATAGTGCTAGGCAAAGCTATGAAAACAATGACCGAAAAGTATGGCGTAGAGTTTAAAAATTGCAACAAGAAAGACACAGCAAAAACAATAATCGAATTGTTAGGAGGAAACGATGGCAAGGAAAAGAATGATTGATCCAGGGATATGGACAAGCGAAGACTTCTCAAACCTTTCAATGCTTGCGAGGTTGATATGGGTAGGACTTATATCTAACGCAGACGATGAAGGCAGAGGAAAAGCAAACACAGCATACCTAAAATCGCAATTGTTCCCATACGATGACGAATTATCATTGAAAAAGATAGACGCTGCGCTAAAAGAAATTGAAGCAACGATGTCAATTAAGTTCTATGAAGTTGAAGGTAAAAAATACTACCAACTTACAAAATGGCAGAAGTTCCAAACAATAAACAGACCTACACCTTCACAGATACCACAACCAAAGAGTGAGGCTTCAAAGGAAACACATACACAAATCACTGAACGCTCACTGAATACTCACGAACAAATCACAAACAACTCACTCCCTAAAAAAGAAATAGAAGTAGAAGAAGAAATAAAACTAGAAGTTAAAGAAGAAAGTGTAAAAGAAGAAAGCGGGACAAGCCCACTTTCAACGCACGCTCAAAAGCATAAATACGGCAAATACAAAAATGTGCTTTTAACAGAGGAAGAATATCAACGACTTTTAGCAGAACCAGACGGAGAATCAGCACTTGAATACTTCAGCGAATATAGGGAGCGCAAGGGTTATAAATGCAAAAACGACAACCTGTCAATTCGCAAATGGGCATTCAAAGCCGTAAAGGAAGAAAGACAGAGAGAGCAGCGAGACCAGGTGCAGCCACAACAGCCTAACAAGCAAAAAGTATCAGACGAGGAGGCAGCAGCATGGAAATGATATCGCAAATACTAGATGCGGCAGATTTTGACAGAGGGTATAACTCACAAGAACTGCTAGAATGCAGAAAAACAAAACTCTCTCAACACAAAGTGAGAGAAGATGAGCACCTAACAGAAAACTACGAACTGGTGTGCAACAAATGCGGAGGAAATAGATACTTCCAGCATAACAACACGGTGGTCGTCTGCCTTTGCAAATGCCAATCACGAGCCATAGAAGAAGCGGAAGAACACAGAAAGGCAGAAGCCAGGATGCAGAGTTTACAAAGACTAAAAGATTTGAGCCTTCTAGGAAAGCGATACCAAAACGCAAGCTTTGAAAACCTTGACCTTGACAGACCTGCAGATTTCATAAACGCCGTAGAGCGCTGCAAGAAATACTGCGAGAATTGGGACGAAATCAAAAAACAAGGACTAGGGATGTACTTATACGGCGATGTTGGAACAGGGAAAAGCCTGCTAACAGCGTGCATAGGAAACTACCTACTTGCAAGATTTACAACCGTGCTATTTACGAATTTTTTTGAAATAGCCAAACAAATCAAAAAAACATTTACAGACAACTCAATGACCGAAAGCGCATTCATTGACAGATTAACAAGCGTTGACCTTTTGATTATTGACGACCTGGGAACAGAGATTGTCACAAAGAACGGCGAACGAACATGGCTACAAGACAAAATCTACGATGTTATAAACGCAAGATACATAAACCAAAAGTCAACCATTTTCTCCAGCAATGAAAGCCTGGTGGATTTGGTAGAAAGGTGCGGGCTTATGAAAAAGACCGTTGACCGAATCGCAGCAATGTCAACCGCCAAAATTGAATTAAGAGGGCGCAGTTATAGACTGCAACAACAAAACCAAACAGATTTATTTTAAGGAGAAAACATGAAAAACGAAATCATAAAAGCAATTGAAGAATTGGAAAAAAGGCTTGAAGGCTTGACCGATGAGGAAGAAATAGCCGAATGCTTCGCAGATTACAAAGCGGAGATAAGAGAGGAAAGAAAAGACCTCAATAAACTTGAATGGGACGAAATAGAAAAATTAATGCAGAACCCAAACAAGAAAAAATTGTTCAAAGTCGGTTCATACAAAGAGGAAGAATTATACACAGGTGAAAAAGTAAAAATTCAGCTAATCAGCCTAAACCCACACGATGAACTAACAGACAGACATGGCAAAGCAAGCGCAGCGTTTATGTTCTTCATTGACGGAGAATATGAAATGAACGAAACCGCAACCAACAAGGGCGGGTGGAAGGATAGCAAGATGCGCAACACATACATGCAAAGGTTCTTCAAATTGCTACCAGAAAAACTGCAAAAAGTTATCAAATCGGTTGCAAAAACAACAAACGGCGAGATTACAGAAGACAAATTGTTTATTTTGAGCGAAATGGAAGCAACAGGAGAAAACAATTATTCATACGGCGGAGAAGGCAAACAATATGAATTTTTCAAAAAGAACACGCTACCTTCAAAATGGTGTTGGTTGCGTTCTCCTAGTACCGACAACGGGTCTAACTTCTGCTATTGGTCCTACTATGGCTATGTCAACTACAGCACCGCCTACACCGCTTACAGGGTGGCTCTCTGCTTTTGCGTATAATCATAAAAAATCAAAACACACGAAAGTGTGTTGAATATTAAAATAAACAGGAGAAATTATGAAAAAATTTGTTGAAAACGGAGCATTGAAAGAGCGGGAAAACGGAAACATCCCTTATGCTGAAATAATTAGTTTTGTAAGGAAAACCGAAGATTTTATGGAGATGTTGGGCGTTGATACTATTGAGCAACTAAAATCAGTATTTGATGAGGGTTTTGGAAAACAGCAAGCGCTCATAACAGAAAACATAGAACTCAAAAACGAGCTGGAAAAATACAAAATTAAAGATACCGTAGGCTTGGTGCAGTTTATAAATAAAAACTCTATAAAAATAGCAATAACAGAGTTAGAAAAAGTAAAAGAACAATTCAGCGGCTACCATTTAAATGGAAATAGTCAAAAATCGGTTTCGTTAAGCAGGCTTTACAAGATTATCAATAATCAAATAAAAAACCTAAAAGAGAGAAACCATGAATAAAAAGCAAAAAAAGTTTATAGACGAATTAAAAAAAGAGCACGGCTTAATCCTGGGCTTCCAGGAATACGAAAAAGAAATTGCTATCTTGGAAAGAGCGCTAACAATGGCTGTTGAAGTAAAGTGTACTTTTGAAAATGCCTTCTTTTCAACAGTATTAGGAAATGAAGATTTAAAACTGGTAGTACCTAAAAAAGAACAATGGTATAAAGAGCAGGCTAAAAAGGAGATAGATAATGAACGCAGTAATGATAAGCATTCAACCACAATGGGCTGAAAGAATATTGACGGGCGAAAAAACAATTGAAATACGAAAAACAAAACCAAACACAAACTTGCCATGTAAAGTCTATATTTACGAAACAAAAGGGCGAGAGTTTCCTTTTAATGTAAAAATAGACACAGTAGCAAAAGACGATAATGCAAGATGGCTTGATTGTAAAAGAGGTATGCCACCTATAAGAACCAGAGTGAATAGTAAAGGCGTAGAAATTCCATACATTGCTTATGGTAGAGCAAAGGTGGTTGCAGAGTTTACTTTAAAAGAAATAGAAGAATACGAACTCGAACTCTGGGACAAAAATACATTTGAGAGCATCGGTAGAGTTTACTATGATTTTGAAACAGGAGAAAGAGAAGTTGATGTTTTTGAGACTGACCAGGAAATAGAAGAAACAAAGTTTGCAAAAGAAAGCAATCTAACACTTCCACAATTAAGGAAATACCTGGGGCAAGGGATATCAACTTGTTATGCTTGGCGCATTGATGATCTAAAAGTTTATGATAACCCAAAAGAATTAAACGAGTTTAGATATAGCAATTGTGAACTTTGCAAGTATATAAAATTTGACCCTTACAACACAGACAATGAATGCTGCCGTGCAGAATGCAAAAATTTATTGAAAAAACCACCGCAAAGTTGGTGTTATGTGGAGGGCAAATGAAAAATTGGGTAAAGATTTTATTAACAATACTGGCGGTCGCAATTGTTAGTGTAGCCGCATACTTCATACTTCGGGCTTGCGGAATCACAAGCATTGAAGGGCTGAGAGAACTGATCACAAAATGCGGAGCGTGGGGCTGGATTGTTTACATAGTTTTATTTATAACTTGCAGTTCGCTGCTTTGCTTCGTTCCAGGAACATCGGCAACATTCATAGCCGTAGCGATTGTTTTATTCGGCGCATGGCAAGCCTTCACAATAAGTGCAATATCGGTGTTCCTTTCATCATCATTGATGTTTTTAATTGGAAATACACTCGGCGAGAAGGTGGCGGGCAAACTGGTAGGGAAAGAAACACTCCAGAAGGCACAAGACCTAATAGATACAAAATCAAAGATATTCCTACCGCTTATGTTTTTATTCCCAGTATTCCCAGACGATGCGCTATGCATGGCAGCAGGAATGACAAAAATGAGATACTGGTACTTCGCAATAATCGTGTTGATTTTTAGAAGCATAGGAATAGCTACTATTTGCTTTCTAGGAAGCAGCATAATCAAATGGGCAGAGTTATCAATAATTGACTGGTTCGTGCTTATAAACGCAGTTATAATTGATATTTACGCCGTTTTTAAGATTTCGGGCAAGATTGAAGCAAAAATAAAAAGTAAGAACAGCCAGAAAGAAGATAAAGATAAAATTTAATAAATTAACAAATAGTTATTTAATAGGGGAGGATAGGAATGCTAAGCGAGAGAGGAAATATAGTAAAGAAACAACTAGAAGAACTCAACCAACTAAAACGCAAGATCCGCAACTTGAAATACGAACAGCAGGAACTACTAGAACTGGGAGCAATCCCCAAGAGGGCGAATTATAACATGCCAACTGGCAAAGGCGGGGTAAACTCGTCACCGCAGGAAAAATACCTAATAAAGGTTGAAGAACTGCAAGAAAAGATAGAGGCAACCATTGAGCAAGCGCTAGCCAAAGAAAGCGAGTTTTTAAATTCAATGGAAGAACTGGACGCATTAAGTTATAACCTGTTAAAGGAAAGGTATGTGCTAGGAAAACCGCTACAAAAAATCATTCGTGAGTTTAATTATAGCGAAAGCCACATATACAGGCTATACGACAAAGCGTTTGAAAAACTTTCAAAAAATAACGAAATGAGAGAAGATGAGAGTAAATGAGAGTTTTTATATGCTATTATGATATCATGAAGAAAAACACAAAAAGGGCAGGTCCGAGTTGGCTAGCCCTTTTTTGATAGGAGAAAACATGAAAAGACACCAAATCGTATACATGAAAGTTGAAGATCTACAACTCAATGCCAGAAACCCAAGATTTAATGACAAGGCGGTTGATACAGTCGCAAAGAGTATTGAGAAATACGGCTTCAAAAACCCATTGATAGCAGACACCAACAATGTGGTATACTGCGGAAACACCAGACTCAAAGCAGCCAGAAAACTAGGAATAGAAGAAGTGCCATGCATAATCGCAGACGACCTAACAGAACAACAAATAAGGGAATATGCGCTCCTAGACAACAAAACAAACGAAATCGCAGACTGGGACATGGAACTTTTAGAGGAAGAATTGAAAGAGTTATCACTTGAAGAATTCAACCTTGACTGGGAAATACCAACCATAGAAGAAGAAAAAGAGCCACAGGAAGACGAATACGATGTGGACAACACCCTAGAAGACATGGAAGAACCACGCTGCAAGCAAGGCGAAATCTGGAAACTAGGAAGGCACACGCTAATGTGCGGAGATAGCACCAACCCAGAAGATGTGAAAAAACTAATGGCGGAAGAAGCCGCAGATATGGTTATGACAGACCCGCCATACAATGTCGCAATCTCAAACTCAAAAGGAATGAAGATTGAAAATGACGATATGGATAACGAAGACTTCAAAGAGTTTTTATTAAAAGCGTTTGAAAACTTGGAAGCATCACTAAAAGAAGGTGGTGCTTTTTATGTGTGGTATGCCAGCCGAAACCATATACCATTTGAAGCAGCGCTCAAAGAACACGGGCTAACAGTAAGGCAACAATTAATCTGGAACAAAAGTTCATTCGTATTTGGTAGACAAGACTACCACTGGAAACACGAACCATGCCTATACGGATGGAAGGAAGGCGCAAGCCACTACTTCGTGGATGATCGAACACAAAGCACAATTATAGAAGACAAGAACATTGATCTTAAAAAGTTAAAGAAAGAGGAACTGCTCAAACTTCTAGAAGAAATATACAGCGACAAAGTAAGCACAACAGTTATTAATGAAGACAAGGTAATAGTAAACAGCCTACACCCAACAATGAAGCCTATACGCTTGATTGCAAGACTCATAAAGAACAGCAGCAGACCAGGAGAACTCGTGCTTGATTTATTCGGTGGCAGCGGTTCAACACTTATAGCATGCGAGCAAATAGACAGAAGATGCAAGATAGTAGAGTATGACCCAAAATACGCAAGCGTAATTATTGACAGATGGGAACAATTCACGGGCAAGAAGGCAGAACGCCTATGCTAGTTATATGTGCAACAGACGAAGAAGAAAAAATGCTATCAAAGCACTTCACGGACATTATAAAAACGGGCGTAGGATACGGCAATGTTTACAAAGCGCTGCATAACCTAGACAGAAATACACCAATTCTAAACATAGGATACGCAGGAAGCAACAACATACCCATCGGCAAGATTTGCGCAGTTGGTAAATCAATGAACTACCATCCAGGCGTAAAGTTCAAAGAAAGAGAATATCAACTCAATGGACAATATCCGTGCTACACAGCAAATGACTTCGTGGAAGAAACAGAAATAACAGAGCCGTGCTTATTTGATATGGAACTATATGCAATATTAAGTATGGGCTTCACGCAAGTAATGAGCATAAAAATCGTAAGCGATAACTTAAACCAAAAACAATACAACACAATAACAAAAGGAGATAGTATAAAATGATTGAAAAAGTAAACCCAGCACACCCAGATAAGGTGGCAGACAGAATAGCGGGTGCAATCGTTGATCTAGCGTATAAACTCGAACAAAACCCAAAAGTCGCAGTAGAAGTTTTAATAGGACACGGCAAATGTCACATAATCGTGGAAAGCAGCGTGGACTTCAAACAACACCTGGACGAAATAAAAGATTTGATAACCAGAATCGCAGGCAAAATCAAAATGGACTTCGTATGCACCAAACAGGATGCACACCTAGCAAAGAACCAAGCAGAAGAAATAAGATGTGGTGACAATGGCATATTCAAAGGCGTGCCACTTACAAGAGAAGAAGAACATATCTCAAAGATTGCTCGCCAGATTTATGAGAAATACGGAACAGACGGGAAGTACATACTTGATGGAACTACCGCCCCATATTGCGCACCAACGCTCGTAATTTGCCAAAGCAACGCAAAAACCGAAGACTTGCAAAAAGACTTCCCTAACGCACTTATAAACCCGCTAGGAGAGTGGACAGGCGGTACAAGTGTAGACACAGGCGCAACAAATAGAAAACTCGGTAGCGATATGGCACAAAGCGTGACAGGTGGCGGACTTCACGGTAAAGACTTATCAAAGGCAGATGTCAGCGTAAACATTTATGCATTTTTGAAAGCACAGGAAGCCCACCAAACAGTGGAACTATTCTGTGCGATAGGCGATAAAGAGGTAGATGGTAGACCTTACAAAGAAATAGTAGAGATTGCAAGAAAATACATCCAGAATGTCGGCGGATTTGAAAAGTTCGCAGAATGGGGCTTGTTTTAATGGCTGTCACAGAAAAACAAAAAGCCAACCTTAAAAGGTGTAGCGGGCAAGAAGCCCGAGAATTGGGCAGTAAAGGCGGGAAGCAAAGAGCAGAGAACATCCGCAGGCGTAAGAGCCTAAAAGAGGAACTGCTCGCCCTTTTAGAGATTGAGCAACAAAATGGTAAGACCATACAAGAAAACTGGGTGACAGCACTTGCAAAGAACCTATTAAAAGGAGATGTGAAAACAAGCATCTTCGTAAGAGATACCATAGGCGAGAAGCCAAAAGAACTACTAGAACTTGAAAGCAACGACATAAAAGGAATTAAAATCAAATTCGTTGATAAGTCGCAAGCCAAGACAACCAAAGAGAAAGACCCGAAGATTGTGGGAGATTACACACCGCCATCAAATGTTGAAGATTGAGGTAGCGTATGGAACTTGAAATAGAAGTGCCAAAAGTATATGAGCCATCGTTCAATGATTTACAAGACGACTGGTGCAAGAAGAACCTGTGGTATTCTCCCAGAACATCGTGGAAATCGTCAGGGCTTGGAAGAATAATACTTCTTTATTACAACCTATTCCCAGAATACGATGTCTGCATAGGCGTTGATAGTTTAACAAACGCAGGCGAGGGCGTATTAAGTGAGTTCCAGGCTTTCATAGAAAGTGAAGGACTAAACGCCACGCAAGAGTGGATAACTTCTTCAAAATGCATTTACAAGAAAGGACACCGAAACCAAATAAGAGTTTACTCGGTGCAAACAACAGAAAGAAGCAATGTCAACACAACAAAAGGTAAGAAACTTATAAGACCAATAAGCCTGTTCATTATGGACGAGGTGCAGAAACTACACAACAAGGAAATATTACTAAACTGCTTGTCAACCTTCTTACGACAAATGAAGGCAGGGCACAGCAAGGTAATACTTGCAGGAAACCCAGACAGAGCATCAATGTGGTTTGACGAGTTCTACAAGGCAAAACTTGAAGACGAAGAATGGACAGTGCTAAAACCAACATACCACGACATAATAGAGTGGATACCGCAAGCACTACTTCACGAGATACAAGACCTGGAAAAAAGCGATCCAATAGCATATCGCCAGATTTACATGGGCGACCTAGATGCAGCAGGATGGGAAACAGTGTTCCACTCGTTCATAGAACACAAATGCTACATAGACAGGCGAGTATTCCAACAAACAGATGCAAGGCTTGGTATGGGAGCATTTATAAACGCAATCATAATAGGTGTGGACGATGCAGAAAGCCAGGATGCAATAGCAGCAACAATGCTAACCGTGCACAACAATGGAATGCTGCGAGCGCAAGAAAGTTTTTATTTGTCATGCAAGGAACAATCAATAAAACCTGCGCTTACAGAAAGATGCGCAATGATTATTGAATACTTGGACTACATAAACGCACACTTCAACCCAGACCACACAATACCAATTATATTTAGTTTTGACTGCGCAAGTGGAATGTATAGACAAATGAGCGTAATAGCAACAACAGACAGAAACTACCTAAGGTGGCGGAATGTTCGTCTGTTTGCTTATAAAGACAAAGGGCAAGGACACACCTCATTCACAAAAGAACAACAACTCGACATGATAAACGCAGCCTTCGCAAACGGAGTGCTTACAATTGTCAATGTTGATAAGTTCAGCCCAAAATACAGCAACAAGAAACTGGTAGAACAAATCAAAGCGTTGAGACTACTTGAAAACAAGAAAATAGACCCAACAATACCAAACGACTGCACAGACGCACTACAATACGGAGTGATGATGGTGCTACGCAACCCATACAGCCTAACATTCCCAGAAAGAAAAGCCAGATACGATAACGATACATCAGTAGACACAATCATTGAAAAAATACGAGCCCAGGACAAATACGGGCGCATCTAGGAGGAGCAATGGAAGAATTCACAAAGGAACGATACCCGACCGAAGGCAAGGGAGAAACAGAAGATATAGCCTGGATAACCTCCAACGGTGCACACATACCAATACATGAAGGGCAAACTAAAAAGGAAGCCGTGCAAGAATTCTCGGCAAAACCCTTGATAAATAAAACCAAAAGCAGTATAGTAAGACTACCAGAGCAGGAATATGCGGAGTTTTGCAGCGCTATAAGAACAAAACATGCGGACAAGATACCAGCAAAGGGAACAATTCTGTACGGAAATCACTATTACAAGTTTACTTATAGCAAAACAAAAGAACAGATCCTGTGCAGGTTTAAAGTTCCAATTCTAGGGAATGAAGACAAAATCAATTACTGGGAGGGCAACGATGCTAAGTAAAACAGAAATGGAAATTATAGACATTTTCAAAGCAAGAGGAATAAGCAGGGATGATATGCTCGGCTTTACAAGCGTGCTAGATATAAAGAAAGCGCACGAAGAAATGCTAAAATGGCTCAAAGCCAACCCAAACGCCAAATATGACGAAATACTAGAAAAGATAACAGAAATATACGAACAAGACTAAATAGCAAGTAACAATACTTGCTTTTTTAATGCAAAAAATAAAAGGAGAGAAAGCATGGAGAAAAACAATAACCTTATGAAAGGACAAGGCGAAGATGGAGAGTGGATCACAATAAATGGTGCACATGTCTTCGTGGAGAAAGGGCAGACCGTAAAGGACGCAATGAATAACACATTCAACAAAAAGACGCAGTCAACCGACAAAGACACAAGTTATGAAGTTTTGAATGTTTCTAAAACATTAGACAAAAAAGGTAAAGCAACAACCCAAAATAAGAAGGTGGCGGATATGTATAAAGAGAATGCAAATCCGTATAAGAAATTCACAGTAAAAGAAACTTCAAACGGTTATGAGATAAGCGTTGAAAACAAACAACAATCAAAGGTCCAAACCACACTAACAGAAGATAAACGAAAAAGATATGACGAGTTAGGAAGGAAGGTCACAGCAAACAGGGCTAAAATGAAAACAGCAAGCCCAGAAGAAAAGTCAAAACTTATAGCCGAAAACCATAAATTGATGTCAGAAATGGACGCAATGTGGGACGAAGACTAAACAAAACAAGAAACTACGCCATAAAATAAGTTCTTAACTGCTGGCGAGCAGAGAGGTGGAGAGCCCATAAGGATGAGGAGGAGGCGTAAATATAAAAACAAAATAAAGGAGGGCAAGATGGATAAACTTGCAGAGTTAAAGGAGAAGTTGAAAGAATTATCTCCAAAAGAACTAGAAGCGTTCAAAACCTTTATCACAGCCGATGAGACAAAGGCAGGAAGCGAAGAAACAGCAGAAACAGAAGCGCCAAATGCTGCCGTTGAAACAAAGGAAGAAGAAAAGGTAGAAGAACAAATCACCGAAGAAAAGGCAGAAGAAAACACAGAAGCAGAAACTGCACCATCAGAAGAAACCCCAGAAGCCGAAGAAAAGCCAGCAGAGGCAGCGGAAACAACCGCCACCGAAGAAGTGTCAACAGAGGAAGAAAAGGGCGAAAATGAGGGCACAGAAGAAGCCGTGACAGAGCCAGAACCAGAAACCCAGGAAGACGATGACATCCCTGTAATGACAAAGGGGGCACCAGCGGGCGAGGTTGATACTGTTGATGAAGGCTCAATCACTGCCGAAACTGGCGAAACATTGCCAATAGACTACGAACAAATAATCGAAGGATTAAACGCAAAGGTCGCAGCACTAGAAGCAGAAAACGCTAGTTTGAAAAACAAGGTAAACGGGGCGTTCGGTTATTCAGCCAAACCAACCGCACCTGCAAAAGTCAACAGACTCTATGACGATTGTGCCGATGTACACTTCCATAGATAATAGTAATCTGGAACACAGATAAGCAAGCAAACCACCATAGCGGTGGTTTTTTACATCAAAAAAACAAAAATCAAAAAACAGAATAAAGGAGAAAATAACATGAGTTTATTTAATGTAAACAACCAACAAATCGCTAGACTTGTATCAAAGACAGTCTACAAAAACTTATACCAAGATATCATCCACAAAGATGGCTTCGGTATCACAGACAAATTCGTAACACCAGAGCAAACAAACGCAGCAATGATTGACATTTATGTACCATTGCCAATCAATAACAGATTTAGAATGCGTGGCGCTCAAACAAACGGTGCATGGACTAACAAGGACAACTTGCCAGACAGCACAACAGGACAAAGAAAACATGTCCTTTCAAGACGCTTCACTATTGACATTTTGAAAAGATACGATACAAACATCGCAATCTCAGAAGATGAAGTAGAAGGCACAAATGCAGCAAACCTTAATGAAGGCTTTGAGAAAATCTGCAAAGACCAAATCGAACAAGACATCGCAATCAACATTAACGGCTATACATTCGCATCTCAACTTTACTCATTCTTCATTGATAGCTTCGGTTCAACACCAACAGTAGCAGAAGTGAAGAAAGCAATTGAAATTTACACATACGATGCAGCAAACAGAACAGCTGCAACAAGAGCGTTCAAACTTTCAAATGCAAAAGTAAGCAAAGGCGATAGCAAACTTTATGCAGGATACTACCCAGCAGATGCAAGACAAGCATTCCTATTTGACCCAACATTCCTTGTTGACTTGTCAGATACAAACGCATTGTCAGCATCAGATGTAGCAACAAGAATGGTAGCACAAGGCGGTCTCAACGCTTTCACTGGCGAAAAGAAGACAGTAGCCGACTACCAAAGTGGTTATGTAGGCTGGCTTGATGGTATGCCACTTTACGAAGTGCTTACACAAGTAAAAGACGCAACATACTACTATCTTGGACTTGACCCAGTAAAAGATGCAACAGTAATCGGATACTTGGAACAATTATCTGCATTGATTGCACCAGCAAATGCAACCCTTCGTGGTTTGAGACCAACATCATTTAAAACTGTTGACGACCCAGACACACAAGGCGTTATTATCCAACCAAAAGTTAATATGGGCGTTCGTTGCTTATCAGGTAACTCACTTAAAGCAGTGTTCAGCGGTGACGACTTCTCAACAGCAGCAAAAGCACTTACTGCAATCACAGCAATTCGTGCGGGACTTGTTGGTAAATTCGTATTGCCTAACCTTAACTATGACAACGACCCACTTATTGGCGTTGATAACACACTTAACACTTACGCTGATGGCTCACAAGATGCACCAGAAACATTGGACGAGGTCTAATTGAAAGGAGGGGTTAGTTTATGCTAATCAAAACAATTAAAAACTATAAGGATAAAGAAACAAAGTTGATTTACAGAACTACCGACAACTGCACAATCAGAGAGGTAAGCGATGCTCGTGGAGAAGAACTTATCAAGGCAGGCGTTGTAGAAGAAGTTAAACCAGAGGTTGAAACCAAAGTCAAAACTAAATCAAAGAAAAATGATGAAGTTAAACCAGATGTTGAAAACACAGAGACCGAGAAAGAAGCTACTGGCGAAACAGAAGAATCAACAGAAGACACAAAGACCGAATAGTAAAAATGTTTTTCATTAGGATGGGTTCATTTCAAAAACCCGTCCTATACCATTTATAAAGGAGGTTTACAATGGCAGAGCAAACAATACAAAAACTAAATACAATGGGGACAACTGGACAGGCGAGAACACCAAAGTATGGTGGCGCACAGATTATCAATGTCACATACGGACACAATGGCAGCGGTAAGTTGTATTCATACTATGGAACAAACAAAAGAACAGGGGACATAGTAACGCCAGAAGTAACCCATCCAAAGAGCGGGAAAACATACAAGACGCTCGCAGTTGTTAGAAGCACACACAACGCAGGACAAGGAAAAGAAACACTGGACTATTTACAAGGAAAACAGCCAAACGCACTAGGAAACCATATAGACAAGCCAAGAGGAATGAAATGGATAGGCAAAACAGACCAAAAGAGCCTACCAGGATACTACGAAGGCTGGGAGAAAGATGCACAAGCAGCGTATGATCTCAAAATGGAAACATTAAAAAGAGATGACATACCGCAAATGCAAAAACTCTCACTATTGCGTGAAATAACAAAAATGAGAAAATAAGGAGAAAGACAATGCCAAAATTATACAAAGCACCGTTCTATACACAAGAACAGATAGAAGAAATGGAAGAAAATCAAATAACCTTCCCATACTCGGACAAATACCTTCGCTATGACAGCGTAAAAAGGCAATACATACCAACCGAAGCGCTCCTACTTAAACATGGCGTAAACCTTGCAGAAGTTATCACTTCAACAGGACAAGATGCACAAGCAAACATGAATGAGGAACTGGAATACATAAGCGACCAAATATACGCTTGCTGCAACAGAAATAGCGGGAGCAACATTGAAACAATTAAATGGCTTATAGCAAAGGGCGTGAGGAGAGGAATATCGCCATATAGGTTTAGATTGTTATTTGAAGAAATACTATGGAAGCAAGCCAAGTTCTATGCAAACAACGATGACCCAACAAAAACGACAGGCATTGATGTGGAGCAGAAACAATGGCTTAATAAGGGCGTGCTTATAAATGAAGACCGAAACATTGATCCAAAGGTTAAAGTAATGCTTATTGACCTCGGGCTTTGCTGGGTCGGTTCATACGATAACCAGTTCGGCGGTTTCATAGCACAAAACAACTGGTAAGGAGAGAAGACATGAGGTTAAAAGATTTCATAAACGAAGAAGCGGTTTATAAGAAAGTAGAAAACGAGATAAGAGAGTGGGTAGAAACGACTTATAATGGGCTTTCTATCGACTTTTATCCGTTGACAATGGAAATAGTCAGAACAGACGAAAACATTGATTATAGCGAGGAACAGACGCAAAAAATCACAGAGGTTGTAAACATTAAAATTGAAGACATTTTATATGCTCACAGAGAGGAAATATACATAGCCGAAAGATTAACAAGAATCTGGAAGAACCACCCAAAATACAACCCAGAGGTAAATAGCCTTGAAGATTTGAAAAAGAGTAAAAGGTTTTTGAAATACCTTAAAGAACTAATTATAAAAGCGCCAGGAGCAAAGGTGCTAAACATAAAAGATTACAGAAGGAAGGAGGCGAAGTAGATGGAAAATGTAGACCAAAGATACTTGATCCCGTTTAATCTAGGAAACGAACTAACAGCCGAAAGTTTCAACTTGACGCAGAATGATAATACATACCTGCTAGCAGCGCCTAGATACTTTCAATTTTATTCGGGTTATATAAGACCAAGAACAGCCATGTACAGAGGCTGGGTGACAGGCTTTCACAACATAGAATATGGCGTAATTCCTACTTTGTTTTTACAGAAGATAGGAACAGGAATAGTAAGTACGCTATTCGGTAAGCCAATGGTGCTAAACGCAAAAGACAACCTAGCAAGCGAAATCTCACAAAAACAATACAAGAAGTCAAACTTCAATGCTGCGGTTAAAGAAGCATACGGGTTTGCACTAGATGGCGGAACATCACTGCTTAAATGGAACAAAGACGGAAACAACCAACTACGAGCAGAAGCGCTCCCAATGGATAAGTTCTTCACAAGCGTGGATGCATACGGGGACATTGAAGCGGTTAAATCGTTTATAGCAACATACCACGACACAATCTCGGCATCAAGCGAATACTACCTATGTGAAGAAAGGTTCTTCAAATATGCGGTGGTTGGTGGAAAATCAGTAAGATACCCAATGGTGCACTATTTGTTTTATAAAACTTCAACAAATGTCGCACACGAACACACACCTCAACCATCAGACGCAATCAAGTGGGGAGAAATACCATACGACATAAGAAAGATGATCCAAAGAGACTACGGCGACATAATTATTGACTACGCAGACTATGGAACAATCAAAGACTACGAAAGATGCAAACTTCTACCATTTGACGATGACCTCGGCTGCAGATTGATAAAGTTTACAAGGAATATCCCAGCCTTCCCAAAATTGCCATTCGGGCAACCATTGGCAGATTTGCTCATGAACGAAAGCTACCAGTATGACCAGTTAAAGTTTTTTGAAAGGTTGGAAGTTTATATCGCTCGTGCGAGAATTATGGTTGATAAAAAATACGGTAACCCTAATGACCCAGATGCAGGCAAAAATATGCTAGACACAATGGTGTTTACATACCTAGACAGCATAGCAGGTGAATCGGACGATAAGAAGCCGCAAGTAATTCAGCCAGAACTTCGTGCAGAAGCGCTAAACAGACACAAACAAAACATCCTAAATGATGCAGCGTTCTCGCTTAACTTATCTTCAACAACACTAGCATCGTGGCTGTCAGACGGACAAACACAAAAAACCGCCACCGAGATAGAGTTTGAAAGAACAAAAACAAGTGCGTTTATAAACGATAAGGTGGAAATTATACAAGAGCCGCTCCAAGAAATGATTGACTTATTCTTCCATTATTACGGAGCAAGCGCACCAGAACTCAACATAATGCCAGAGAACCAAACAGTAAGAAGCGAAAGTATCAAACTATACAGTGAACTATTTGACAAGAAACAAATAACAGCCCAAATGCTCGCAAAAGAAATCCTGGGCACAAATTCAACGAAGGAAATAAACGAACTCGTAGAATTCATAGAAGGAGAGCAAGCAAAACAACAGGCACAAACACCACTCGTGCCAATCACACCAGGAGGAGGACAGGTTATATGAAAGTAAAAGAAGACATCATAAAATGGAGAAAAGAAATCAGAGAACTCACAGAAAAGGTCTCAAAGTTTGAAACAAACTCCAAAAATTACTTCGCAGAGGTGCAAAGTTTGAAAGAATCGGTTGTAAACCTTGCGAAGGTTACAGAAGAAATGACAGAAGCAATGCTGACACTAATAAGGCAGCAAATCGGGGACTAAGGAGGAAGAAACATGAAAAAATTTATATTAAAAGCATTAGACATTTTATTGACAATAGTAATGATCGCAAGTGCGGTATATGCAATTTTCAACATGGTTATGTCCTTCTTACCAGCAGAAATACAACAAAGCGTTTATAACGCACTAAACATGTCCAGCGAATACATCGCAACATTCTCGGTTTCTGCAACAATCAATGCTGCGGTATTGGTGGCGAGCAAGATAGCACAAACATATTCACGCATTAAACTCACTGCACAATTAACAAAGGCAGAAGAAGTGAACGCCAACACGGTGGCAGTAGATAAAACCGTGATAGAAAGAACAAATGCTGTTATAAACAACCTCAATGTTTTACAGGGACTGGTTGATGCCCTTTTGAGCGTTCAAAAGATAACAACCGAAAGGAATATCAAAGCGAGCGACAAACTTGTTTATAAGGACGAAAAAGAGGCTTATAAGAAGGCTCTGGAAGACATAGAAGCAGCAAAGGCAAAACTAGCCGAAATCAACAACATTACAACCGTATATGAAAAAACGGAAATAAAAGAAGTTATTGTCGAGAAAGAGCAAGACGACCTAACAGGCAGAGTATAGGAGGTCCACAATGAGCGTAAAAGTTAAAAACATTTTAATCAAAGTTATAGCCTACCTTCTATCAGGAACGGGAATGGCACTGATTGCAGTGTTTCAATACTTCTCTGATCACAACCCGATGCCAACCTGGCTTAAAATAACAATTCCGTGCATGATTGCGCTTTTAATTTTCTTTTTAGTTTATTACAAGGCGCTAAAACAAAAAATCAACCGCAAACTCACAGCGATTGAAACAGCCAAAGAACTAGGGAAGGCGGGCGAAACAAACGCAATAATTGCCAACTTGCTGGAAACAATAGGGATAATTATACCGCTTGCATTGATAAGCGGTATTTTTGTGCTTGGCGGGCAATACCTGGTTAAAACAGGAACAATACTATTTGAAATGCTGGGCATGTACCTAATAATTGTGATCGGCAACATTTGCTGCGATTTCAACACAAAAGAAGAAAACAAAAAGAAAGAGCTAGAAAAGGCAGAAGAAATAACAAATAAAATAGCAGACAAAATCAATAACCTACCTAAAAAGTATGAATAGGAGAAATTATGAAAGAGAAATTGATGAAAAATATGGGATATTTCATAGTTTTACTAGATATCGCCATTTATTTTATTTTGTCGTATGTGTTCGTTGACGAGTTCCAGGCAGACATACTAGCAATAGTAGTCAATGGAACTCTACTTTTTATAGGCGCAATCACAGCCACAATAGCCATGATGAAGCAAGGCATATTGATAGGCAGAGATAGCGATAAATACAAAGAAACACTAACGGCACACCTAACGCAAAAACAAAAAATATACCCAAAACTAAATAAACTACAAGGCTGGCTTGATTACAACTACCTAGAACTTTTGAAAATCGGCAGAAGCACCTATGTAAACAGCGCAGGATATGACTACGGCGAAGTATTCAACGATGACGGGAAAAGAATACGAACATTCAAAATAGAAAAACCGCAGCCAGTAAAATATGACAAGTGGTATCAAAAGGCACTACTTCCATTTTATAAACTATTTCGCTGGATGTTCAGTGATGAGTGGAAGGTTTACAGAGAAAAGAAATCACTCATAAACACAGCCAAGAGATATAAAATCACAAGACTGACAGTGTCAGACCTTATGAATATCAACGCAGAAAAAGATCCTAACAACTTCGGTATTACAGAAAAGCAATACCAAAAAAGAGAAAGCGGCGTGAGCATTGTGTCAAGGCTTTTATTCTCGGTGCTTTTGCAGTCAATATCATTCGGGTTTTACGGGTTCAATCTTGAAACATTCCTGGTTCAAATGCTAAGCGTCGTTTTAATTTTATTATCGGCGTTCTTTTCAATGTTCAATGCATATTCGTTCATGGTAAAGACACACAGAGAAACAATCATGAAGAAGATCAACAAACTTGAAGAATTTGACAATGTGGAAAAGACAGTCTTTGACGAAATCAAAAATAAGGAGGAGCACAAGAATGACACATGTACAGAGATACCCGTTCGCACCGAAGGCAGTATGGTGGAAGCGATACACGGACAAATCGATACTGGGCAAAAGGAAGATTTATGTAGCAACTGACGAAATAGGGTTTGAAATTGCAAACCTTCGTTCATTTGCAAAGACAAGCCTTCGTGAAGGGAAGGCAACGACAAGCGCAGATGTTGACTACGAAAAAATCGCAGACCTAGTAAACATTAAACAACTAAAAGCAGGGCTATACAGCGATAAATGGACGCTGCTATACGACTGGGACGAACTAATCGTGGAAGGCTTGATAACAGTGCAAAATCAAAAACTGGTAGCAGTCAGTAAGGGCATGAGAGGAATATTAAAAATCAGCGATGACATAACAGAACTTGCCTATACAGGCGGATCTGGTGGCGGAGCGTTTTATCAATGCAAATTGAGCGGTGTTATTATTTCAAACAACATAACAGAAATAGGCGCTTACATGTTCTTTGATAGCCCGCTCCTGTCTTTTGTTATGCTGGGAAGCGGAGTGCAAACAATCAGAGAACAAGCGTTCCAGGCTTGCACATCAATAACTTCAATATTTATACCAGCAAATGTGACAAGCATAACTTCAACATTTAATGGTTCGGGCATTTTTGCAGGAAACACAAAAATAACAATTTACTGCGAGAGATCGTCTGCGCCTTCTGGGTGGGGTGCATACTGGAAATACTATGACACAACGCAAACTTCGCTGCCTGTAAAGTATGGTTATACCGAGGAGCAATATAACCTTGAAACAGGAACAAAAGACCAGGTATACAGCCCAACAAAAGCAATAAAACTATTCAACAAGTTTTATATTTTTAATTTTGACACGAACGAACTGGAAGAAAACGAACTCGCTGACGAAGGGCTGGAAATTATAAACGCAATACCAAGCGAGGTTATGACAATTGAAAGAAACTCATACATAAGGCAATATGCGTTTGACTGCACAAAGGAAACAGACCAGCAAGACTCGTCGTATCAGCCAATAAGTGGACTTCTTACAGGTTCTTCATACATTACGATAAAAACACACAACTTCGCAAACACAAAGGACGAGCCAAGACATGAAGATATACTCCAATATCAAGGCAAGTTCTGGATGATTGAGGATACCAGCAAAACATACATTTATACACCAAGAGAAAAGGCAGTGCTTCACATTTCATTAAAAGCATTGAAGTAGGTGGCGGATGCAATACAATGACAAGTTCGGCATGCAAGACCTATTCATGAATAAAGAACTAAAAAGCATATTCCCGCAGTTTACAAGGCAAGACGGGCTCAAAAATGTTTATAGTTTCGCATGGATAGACAAGAAGGTCGAAGATTATATAAAAAACACCTTCGGCGGTCGAAGGGTTGGAGACGAGATCATCATAAATGGGAAGTTCAAAGAAAAGTTCAAACAAATTAAGGGGATGCAAACACTCATAGAAGACATGTTCAATAACATTCCCGCAATCACAAAAAACATACTAAAAAACACAAAGTTAATAACACCTTTTCAATGCATAGACCAACTGAAACAAATACAAGACCCAATGAAGAAAGTGCAGGTAATGCAGATTATATTTGATAATTTGAATTATAACCCAGACTTTCAAAGCGAAAACAGGTTCAGGAGCGAAAGAAAGCCGTTTGATTACTACAAGCGCCAGGAAATGTGGTTGAAAAAGGTGGGATATCACAACAAAAGGAGATAGCAAAATATGGCTAAAATCAAAATAAGCGCTGACACAGTGCTAGCAATTCTCAAAGGCATAATGGAAGACGAAGATATAAATGTCAAAATTACAGACCCAACAGCGCCAAAAGAGTGGCAAGGCAAGACCGTGCAAGAAGTGCTCAATGTTGAATATTACACATTCAAACATAGACCAATGGACACCGAGCAACTGGTGGCAGATTTGATAAAGCAGGGAAAAGATGCAGATGCACTCCTGGCGTTGACAAGAGCATTCTGTATTTTGTCGCTAAAATCAACAGAGCGTGTGTATTCCAAAGAGAATGATATAGCCACCGTGTCCGCAAGCCTGGAATACTGGATACAAACATACAAAGTCAAAATCTTGGAAGATATGCTCGAAGACATAATCGTTGAAAGCACAGGCATTCGCATACCTGTGAAGGTAGGAAATGAAGAAAGGCAAGTCCTAATAGCAATAGGAAGGCTCACGATCAGCGACCTGCAAGAAACAACCGAGTTCGGCGAAATGTCTGTATGCGACCTAGACATTGATTTAGTATTCTACCCAAAAGCAATAACGAGATCAGACTATACTGCAGAATTTGCGATAGTTGACCAAGCAACAGGCGAAACAAAATGGGTTAAATTGCCATTTTCTAGTTTTTCATTTACTAACTCTATGCAGCAAAAAGCAATACCAAGAGTCAACCAGGTGCGCAGCGTAGGAAATATAAACCTTTCTAGAGCACGATCATTCACTTTTGCATATGATGGCTACAATAACGAATTTATAAACAAATTAGTAGATGAAACTTTCACGGGAGACATTGACGACTACGGGAAAGAAACAGAAGACACCGACAATAACAAATCCCTAGTTTTAAGATTAACCAGGGGAGATAAACAATACATTTATAATTGTGTGGTTAAAGAACACATCATAACAGTCCAGGAAGATACAGGAAACGAAACACACAGCCTAGTTTTGACAACAAGGGGGATGAAGGATGGCACTACATAATATTAAAATAGTTGTTGTTGATGGCGGGCGTAGCGGCACTTATAAGGCGAAAAACGCAGGCATAGAGGGCAAAGATGCAGGTAGCACGGCAAAGAACAAAAACTCTCCATTGTATAAGGTTTTGAATGCAAAAGAAACAATAAAAAATAAAGTCCAAAGCGGAATGACACCTGCTGGTGTTATGGCTTTCAATATGGGGTTGCAAATAGCTGGACAATTAGTAAAACAAACAGCGAACTATTACATAAGCGACATAGGGCGAAAGAATGGCGATAGTAACTATCAACAGAATATAAATCGCCAAATAGAAGTTATCACTGACGCAACAGGGATACTAAACGGTGCACTTTCTGGCGCTGCGACAGGTAGTATGTTTGGTCCGATAGGTGCTGCCGTAGGTGCAGTTGCTGGACTTGCAACTTCTACAATTTCGCTAGGGTTTAGACAAGCAGAAAGGCACAGAGCATACCAACACGAAATATTTAAAGAAAATAATAGCCAGACATACAATCTGGCTAGAACAAGTTATCAAGGTTTTACTGGAAGATTAAGATAGTTTTTTGAAATGCTTTTTACACAACAAAAATACGAAATATCCAATAAAAACAACGGTAAAAATACAAACATAGCATAATTCAAACAAAGAAGTGAATTTATCAATAAAAACAGGGGTGTAATATTCGGTTGCAAAAAACAAACGAGAGAAAATCTCTGCTTTTTGATAAATCAACTGGCAGAACAACAAAGACCAAATTATATAAAAGGTAAAAGTTGTTTTTCTAAACTTTCCCTTAGTTTCATAAAGAAGCGAAAAAATTAGCCAAATACCAAATAGGAGTACTTGCTCCCCACCCCCCGCAATTAGTTGATAATCGCTCGAAACCAGTTGTCTATGAGAACCCCAGATGCACACCTTGACAATCTCAAAAACAAAGAGAAATAGCCAAAAAACAAATAGGGAAATATTAAACCATTTATAAAATTTTGCATTTTTCATGCAACCATTATAACTCGTAAAATTTAATTTTACAAGTATTTTGAAAGAAGGAGTAGAAAAAATGAAGTATTACTGGAAAGCCTGGAAATGGGAAAATGGTGGTAAATCAACCGAATTGACAGAATATCTCACAATGCCTATTTTTATAGAGCCACACCTTGACGAAACACTAGGAACTGGAGAAATCGTGCTTGATGGTTTGCCAAAAGCACAAAATATCGCATTCCCACCAAAGACAAAAATAAGAATTGAAAGGTATTTGACAAAAGACTTTACAGATGCGCCAACAACATTTGATTTTATAGTTGATAGCGACCAGGTAGAGGAATATGTGGGATGCCCAGAAATATGCTGCCACAGAATAGAACTGATAGAGCCTAGTGCCGTTGCGCAAGGCATGCATGTTGACAACATAAGCCTCACAAGAGAACTAAATGATGTAAGTTTAAATTACAAAACTACAATTGCATCAACAGATACTGTTCCAATTGTTAAAAACGAAATTGTAGGCAGTGGATACCAAAGACCAAATTTATCATACGGAACAACAGGCAGAAATGGAACAGGATGGTACAGAACATTGGCTTCAGGGTCATACAAATTCACAAACTCATTCCGTTATATTTGGAGTAATACAACATCAATCAATAGCCTTTTACAAAACTTAAACGGGCTTTTATCACATGAGATTAGTTTTGAAATACCAACATTAACATGTTATCATTTAAATCAAACGGTGCCCGACAAATTATTTGAATGCCCTATAAGAACAAGAGTGACAAGGACAACGATGCAGAATGATCAGCCTATATCGGGAACAGAGATTGAGGTTGTCAATCATTTTTATAACCCAGTCAATATTCGTAGCAGTGTTAATTATGTTATGTATAATGAAAGCGGTAGGGTTGGTATAGTAGAGATTAAAAATGAGGATTTCAAAGACACTAATATAGGTCCTGGAGACTCGCAAGCGATGGCGTGTCACTTTAGAACCAGCAGACTGTCGAAATACCCAGCAATCATAAACACCAACGATACTTCACACACAAACAAGACAATAACATTTAATACAGACGCACTATCACAAACAGAAATTGATAATGGTAAGAGTTACAAATACACAATAACAAGCACAATAGAGCCATATGAAAGCGGTGCAATTATTCAGGGGTTCACAAAGACAAGCACTCTTGATTATAAGGATACAGACTGGTGGGTTCTTTTAATTTCCCTAGGACTTGCGAGTAATGCATATGCAAAATACAGCGTCACTCAAAATTCATTATCAAAACCTGCGAGCGCATCAATAACGCTCAGTTCCACATTTTATGCAAAAGACATGTTGTCAGACGCACAACCCGCACCATTTCTGGTAAAACCACAAAAATACAGTTGTTTTAATTTGATAAGAAAAGCACTATTGACAATTGATACTCAAATTATTGACAATTCAAAAGTGGGGCTTGATCCTTTGCTAGATGAGAATTATAACGACATAGGAATACAATACCCAATTGATATTGACTCAAAATGGCTTACAAGACTAAAAGAGACGCAACTGCACGAGACAATATTTGAAAATAAAAATTTATGGGAAATATTCCTACAAATCGGTTATTACTTACATGCAATACCGCAATTAACATTCGCAAAAGACGGAACTGATCGCTTTTTATTAAGTTTTAGACAGTTAGGCGGAAACCAAGTAAAAAACAACAAGAGCACCAAAATAACCATTTTTAATAGCCACAATTTAAGCGAATATTATACACAATTGGACAGTTATGTGAAAAACATATTCAGTCCACAGAACGAAGTAGAAGAATGGCTAGTCTGCAAGACCACAGACAGTACTTACTTGGTATCAAACAACACCGCAGAATTACAGACAAAATACAACATAACACAAATTGACGAGTTTGATATTGAATACGAGGGGCAAACCCAGTCGGCACTAAATTATATTTTTGAAAAAACGATTTATAACACATTGACTGCTGAAACGGGAGTTATTCCAGGGAAATGGGCTGCAATTTATTATGAAATGGGAACAAATAAAATACAAGGACTAAACTATGTCCCACCAGAAGTAAATGCGGGCGATAATGTCATGGCATTAAAGAAAATATGCAGTGACTTATTCGGTATGCCTACGGGTTCATTAACAGCCGAAGATTTCCTATACAATAAATTAAAATTTCACATTAAATACAAAACACAAGACGAGTTGAGAATTTCACAGTTTAAGCCAAACCTTTATAACTTCCTTAAAAATTCAAAATTTGAAAAATACCCTAAGCATGAACAATACTACGGGCAAGAAGACAAGATCGTAGACAGTGAAAGGTTCTCTGCAAATTTGTGGGGAAGGCTTGTGCGTATTGCAAATGGTATTTATCAATGCAACGAATACGCAGAAATAGGGGAAGAAAAAGAGGTCGGCGATTTGGTAGAAATCAACAACAGTCTTTATTATGTAACCGCAATAGAAGCGGAATACTACAACGACATAATACTGCAAAAAGTCACATACTCAAAAAACTTCAACCAGATTTCACAAGTTGTCACAATTCCAAGCGAACCAAGATACTATGAGATTAGCGAGAGGTCAATGGTTAGACGAGAAGTAAGAATGATGGACTTTTTACTTTTAACCACAAAACAAAACGCCACTACAACAACGCCACTCTTTATCAATAAAGACAAATGGAAAAGTTTTGTAAAGCAAGCTATATTTACAGAAAACAACAATATAAAAATTCCAAATTTTGCATACACTCGATTTAAGGCAGATAAGATAAGGCAACATTTAAAAGAGAATGGAGAAATTATAAACTATAAAAATTTATTTCCAAACTCGGAAACTGAAAAAATAGAAGGGGTGGTAACTCCAAAAGCGAATAGTAATTGTAAGGATGTTATAGTTCCGCTTTTACACTTTCCATTAAGAAACGCAATCGTGTTTGAATGGGATATGGACGACAACTTCAAAGCAGGAGATGCGGTTGATATAAAGACAAGTGGTAAAATTGATATTACAAATGAGGCGTTTTATACACTTCTTCCAGTCAGGTACTGTGATGTTATGGGAGGAGCTGACTTGTTTAGTTTTCAATTGTTTAATAAAACAGATTGGACAAAGGAACAGATCCAAAGATTGCCACTTGCTGAAAGTGAAGACTTTGTGCCAAATGAAAGCGATAGTTTATTTTTATTAACAGATAAATTATCAATAGGGCTAGATAAAGATAACCGTGAAGCCTTATCATTTAACTACCAAATCAACCTACTCACATCGGACGATGACGAAGAAAATAAGTTTATAATTTTCTCAAACATATTCGGGCAAAAGAACTCACGATTAAAAATGGTTTTAATTAACCATACAGTCTCAATGTTTGACGAGGCGGTAGACATGTCGATCAACTACATAGTTGCAGACAATGTCAACTATTCACTTATAGAACATGATGGAGCAATTGAGGTAAGCATAACAAAACCAGAAGGCGTAGATATTAACGAAGTAAAAGCGATAGTTTTATACGATCAAGAAGGAGGGCTAAACTATGCATACCTCGCAAAAAATGTTGACAACCTAACAGGTGACAACAAACTTCAAAGCTGGTTCATTTATCCAGTGTTTACAGAATAGGTCATAAGAGCAGGAGCAATCCTGCTTTTTTGATAAATTTTAATAAAGGAGGTTCATTGAGAATGAACAAATTAAAAATCACGCTAAATGAAGATGGCAGCGTTTCCCAGTTTGCGCCAGACTTCAAAATCATGCGTGGCAGTTACAGAAATGTGCTCATTAACATAGAAGTGCCACATTCGCTACTTTTAGATCCAGTTAATGACACAGAAGGAACAAACCAAACTGGAAACAAAGTGCACATCGGTGGAATAATTACAACATCCACAGGAAAGCACCTGCAAACCAAGCGCTACGACTTACAGAGAGTAAAAGACTTTACACGCAACGGGACAGATTATAGACTCTATCAACGCAAGATGCCAAAAGAGTTTACAATGTGGGACACCGTGAACGAGCAAGAAGAAGCGCAAAGCGGAGCATTAAAGGTGGTTATAAATGTCATTAATTGGCTTATAAACGACCTAAACGCAAAGATAGAAGAAATATCCGCCAGCCCTTCGTTTACGCTTGAAATACAACCTTCAACCTTTTTGAGCGAAGCAGAGGAAATCTCAGAACCAAGCAACTTTGACGAACTGCACAGCCAGGTGCAAGAAATGGGTGCAGAGATTGACGAGTTGCAGCAAGACTTATATGGCGAAGATGGGCTCGGCGAGTTTTTGACTTCCAGGCTGAAAGCAGGGCACAAAATCACACTTGAAAAAGTGGACGGACAAGTAAAAATCTCGGTTCAAATCATAAGGGCGAACGAAGTGCCTATTGATGCAATCAAAGACCTTGAAGCAACAGATGTTCAAAAAGCGCTTGAAGAATTAAGCGAGAAGGTGGACAGCGAATATGTGGACGCAGTAATAGGCGAATCAGAGCACCTGGTGGACAATACAGATCCTCATAGACCAATTATAAAGCACGATAAAACCAAAATAAACAAGACGGATATCGTGGACAATATGACCACAGCAGACGCAAGCAAAGTTTTATCAGCCAACCAGGGCGTGGTTATCAAAACCGAAATCGAAGCAGAAAGAAGCGAGAGAAAGGCTGCTGATACTTCACTGCAAAACCAAATCACAACACTTGAAACCGTGAAGGCTTCAAAAACAGAAATGAACGAAGCAATATCAAAGGCGATCAGTGCGGTGGTTAATTCAGCGCCAGAAGCGTTTGATACTTTGAAAGAAATAGCGGACTGGATCGCAAACGATGAGCAAGGAAGCGCTGCGCTTGTTTTAAGAGTTGCTGCGACAGAAACTGCAATCGCAGAAGAAAAGACCGCAAGAGAAAACGCCGATAAAACACTGCAAGACAATATAGATGCAGAAGCCGAGGCTCGCAAAAACGCAGACGATGCACTTACAAGCTCTAAAATAGACAATGTGGCACTTGAAAGTGGCACAAACAATGGAACGCTAAAACTAACCATTACAATCAATGGCAAATCAACAACCATTGACAATATCAAAGTCACAGGCTTGAAAGGTGCAGCATTCAAAGAAAGCGGGGAATTCGTGACCAGCGTAAACGGCGAAAGCGGAGCAATTACAGGCATCGCAACTAACGAATCGGTAGCAGCAGCAATACAAGCAGCAATCGGCGATGCGTTGGGAGGTGCGTACTAATGACACTAGCTGAATTTTTGACACAGGTGGCAGAAGCCATAAGAACAAAGAAGAATGTGACATATAAAATTGTCGCAAGTGACTTCCCAAACGAAATCGCAACAATCACAACAGGCGATGGTGGGGACGAATCTGCATACATTCAAACCGATTACTATGACCTTTTACTAAATGGCAACTATGGGTACTTCCCAGCCCAGGTATGCAAACAATTACTAAATGGGACATACGAACTATAAAGGAGAGTAAAACATGGCAACACAACAAGATGTATTCAATGAAATACAGAATATCAAAAACGCCATCATAGCAAAGGGTGGCACAATTACGCAAGCGAACAAAAATGTCTCGCTCCCAGAACTTACAGCGGGCGTTCAAAGCATACCAGAAGGCGGTGGCGCAGGTATTGCAATTATTGCTGCAGAACTTGCAGACACAACACTTGAATTATACAGAAGCAACGGCGCATTGATTGACTCACAATCAACAGGCACAGGCGGAATGGTTATGTTTACAGCAACAGAAGCAGACACCTACACCGTGAAGGCGAGCAAGGGCGGAACAGAACTCTGGACAAACACAATCACGGTAGACGAAATCGGCGTTTATAACTGCAAGACAGGCAAGGCGCTAAACGATTACACCTGGGCAGAAATTGAAACCGCAGGAAACGGCGGATATGCAGAGTTTATGTGGAGTGAGGGCGATTATAAAGACCTTACTTCATTTATGGGGCAAACAGACTCATCATACACCAGGGCGATTATTATGGGCTTTAATCATGACGATAAAGCAGATGGAGCAGGTAAAGCGTCAATCACTTTCAAAATACCTTACACAAGCAGCACTTATAAGCACAGAGATGCGAGCGGTTCAAACGGCGTGTCTTGGGTGGGTTCACTTATAAGACAAAATGCATTGAAGGCAGGCGAAAGTTATTATTTATATGATGACACCGTGACGAGTTCAACTGCGGGCACATACTACAAATACGACACGGCAACCGAAGGCTTCGTGGAGGTTACATTGCCAGATGCGTATGATGCAAGCACAAAATACTATTCAAAAACAACGCTAGATGCAGATGGAGCATTTATTGCAGGACTTCCAGAGGAAATAACCCCTTATATTAAGCAGGTTTCAAAGAAAACATGGGCTGGATATACAGGCACAAGTTCTAGCAGTGATACAACCATTATTAAAACAAAAGACTGGTTATTCCTATTGAGTGATGGCGAGGTGTTCGGCAATAAAGACCGATATGTAAATTACAGCAAATACACAGAAGAAGGCGAACAATACAAATACTTCAAAGAGTATGCAGAAAACAAACTCCGCTACGGCAGCGGCCAGTGGTTGCGTTCTCCTAATACCGGCAGCGGGTCTTCCTTCTGCATTTGGAGCAACGGTGGCTATGTCACCTACAACAGCGCCAGCACCGCTTACAGGGTGGCTCTCTGCTTTTGCGTATAATCAAAGAAAATCTGCACGCCGAAAGGCGGGCTAAAAAGGTAAACATGCAAGAAAATAAAACAATGAAAGTCTGGTATGAGACCGTAGAAAACGGGATATATAAATCGGGCTATAAAACAATCACAAAACGACAATTCAATAAACTAATAAAGGAGTGCAAAAATGAGTGTTCCAGCATACAAACGAAGCGAAAGTCAAATGGAGTTCATATCAAAGGCAAGAGACCTTCTAAAATTCACAGTGAGCATGTGTAGTAAAATACCAAAGAAATACACATTCTACGGCGTTATACACACTTATAAGTTGGCACAGAGCGTCCTAGACCAATTACTGCGAGCAAATAGTCTAAACCTCAAAACATACTACCAAAAGCGAACAGAATTACTAGACGATGCACTCGGCGATCTTGCGTGTTTAAGTAACCACCTAGAATTGATTAAAACCTACATAACGCTTGAAGACCGCTACTGGGTAAAATGGGCGACTTTGATAGGAATATGCGAAAGATTGATAAAAGGCGTAAAAGAAAAAGACAAACAACGCATGGGTGTATAGTTGTAAATCGCTCATCCTGTGTCCGCTACGGCAACAACCAGTGGTTGCGTTCTCCTAATACCAACAACGGGTCTAACTTCTGCAATTGGAACAACAATGGCTATGTCAACAACAACAACGCCAACAACGCTAACAGGGTGGCTCTCTGATTTTACAACCGCATGCCAGACAGAGTAGTCAATAGACGAAAACGGCAAATGCAAAAGGAACTATACTTCCCTAACCGAAAGGTTAAAAATTGGAAGCCTTGATGGGCTTTACTTGAAAGAGTAAGTAGCCCTTTGAATTTGTGAAATTTACAAGGAGTTTATACATGAAATTTGAAGAAGTGTTCACATTTCAAAATTTATTTACAAGTTATGAAAACTGCTGCAAGGGCGTTAATTGGAAGACTTCAACAAAAAACTACCAAATAAGAGCCATACAGAATGTGGCAGAAACATACAAGAAACTTCACGAAGGAACATACAAACAAAAACCCTTCGCAAAGTTTATGGTCTGTGAAAGAGGAAAATCTAGGCAAATCAAAGCGCTTCACATAAGCGATAGAGTGGTGCAGAAATGCTACTGCGATTATTTCCTAGTTCCTTTATTTCAAAACAGACTAATATACGATAATGGTGCGTGTATGAAAAATAAGGGCTTGCTTTTTACAGCAAATAGACTAAAAGCGCACCTTCAACAATACTACCGAGTCAACAAAACAAATGTCGGTTATATTTTGACTTTTGATTTTTCAAAGTTTTTTGATAGCATAAATCACGAGATACTGCTTCAAAAAGCAAGAAAGGTAATAAAAGACGATAGACTATTCAACATTTATAAATATTTTGTTAATTGTTTTGAAGGCGACAAAGGGCTGGGGCTTGGTAGCCAAATATCACAAGTAAGTGCGCTTTATTACACCAACGACATGGATCATTACATAAAAGAGCAGCACCGAATGAAATACTACGGGCGTTATATGGACGATGGGTATATAATAAGTTCCTCAAAAGAAAAGTTGAAAGAATGCCTGCAAACACTTATAAGGTTCAGTGCAGAACTAAAAATCAACCTAAACTTGAAGAAAACAAGAATATCACGCATTGATAAAGGCTTTATGTTTCTAAATAGACACTGGGTGTTAAAACCAACAGGCTACATAAAAACGAAGCCAAGCCACACAACGCTAAAACGGTTAAAGAAGCGATACCGTAAAATATTAAAAATCGCAACACCCGATGCGGTGGAGAGGTACAAGTCCTCCACAAGCGGGTTTATAAAATTTTTTAATAACAGGAGGATATACGATTATGTATATAACTAAATCAGAACCTGTGATCACACAGGAAGGCAAAGCAAAACCATTCGTGGAGATTTCAAACGGAGTAGTACTTATAAATGATAAGTATAAATACGAAAACAATAAATGGTATTACTACGGCGATGATGGCAAATGGTACTACTTGGGCGTTGGCGCAAATCCTAGCGTTGAAGACGATGGCGAAAACATTATCAACGAGGAAATATACAATAACATTTTTGAAAAAATAGAAGAAGAATAATAAAATAGGCAGGTCGGTATGGCTTGCCTATTTTTTTGTTGGTATTGATATTTGCTGTCAAAAATTGTATAATCGCCGTGAGGTGAGATTATGAAAGGCGTTAGTTTTACAGCATATCAAAAGCGTAGAGCATTGAGAATGTGGCTTGAAGAAAAACAACCAATAATGAAGGTTTGTCAAAAATGCAAATGCACCGAGCGTTCATTGTGGCGCTGGAAGGCAAGGTATGATGGCACGCTTGAAAGTTTGGAAAATAGAACCAGCAGAGTGGACACAATACATCCTAATCAGCACACGGAAGCAGAAGTGGAACAAATCAAAAAAGTTTTATCAAAGCCAAACATGTCATACTGTGAAGCGTATGGAATACTGCGAGACAAATACGCATATAGTCGTAGTTTTGGTGGTTTTTATAATTATGTTTTGAGACACAACATAAGACCACACAAAGAAATACAAAAATACATACCAAAACCATACGACACACCAGATATGCTGGGCGTTAAGTGGCAAATGGATGTGAAGTTTGTGCCAAAAGAGTGCTTCAAAGGCGAGATTTTATACGGGCACGAAAGTAAATACTATCAATACACAATGATTGACGAGGCGACCAGGGAAAGATTTATATACCCATACGATGAACACACAATCACTGCAACCCTGGACTTTGTAAAAAGAGCAATAGCATACTTCGGCTATTTGCCAAGCATATTACAAACAGACAATGGCTCGGAGTTTACAAACATTAAAAAGCCGAACCAGAAAGAACCAAAGGTGCATGCTTTGGATGTTTTGTGTGCTAAATTACACATAAAGCACCAGTTAATAAGAGCATACACTCCAAGATTGAATGGGAAGGTTGAGCGCAGCCACAGAACTGATCAAGAGTTTTTCTACGATTATTTGAAATTTAAAACGCTGCCAGAGTTAAAAAAGAAAATGATGCAGTGGAATATAAGATACAATAACAAACCGCACTCTTCATTAAGAAACAGAGAAGGCAAGAAGGTATGGTGGTCGCCACTTCAAAAAAGGCAAGACCTGCTAGACTTCTTACAAGAAAAAAGGGAAGAGTTCTGCATAAGGTTTATAAAGAAGCCAAAAACAATACGGCAAGTTTATGCCGCATAATAACACTAAATAGGGAAGGCGGGCGAGTTCCCCCTATATAGGGGGAATAGTTTTTTGTTATTCTTTTTCATTTAGTTGACATTAAAAAACGAATTCCGTATCATTATGGTATGGAATTTTTATTTGTAAACAACCAAAAAGACACAACATTTTCAAATAAAATAAAATATTTTCAAAAAAATGCTGAAAATCATTTGACAAATCACATGGACTAATTTTTCTGTTATTGACATTGAAAAATATATATGATATAATTTTTATATAATATTGAAAGGAGGAGACTATGCCACAAGGACATATCAGAAAAGGCTTTTTCTTCTATTTTGGTTTGTTTGTCTTGTTGTTGATTGCTATCTTTATGATTTGCTTGGTTGTTATGATGTTCAATCCAGGCAAGTCTGTTTTGTGGATGCAATATTTCACTTCAAGTGATTCTCAAAGAATTTCAAAAACCACAGATGCTATGCAGGAACTGGATTTAAACAATGTCACAGATATTGAGATAAATTGCTCTTATGCAAGTGTTATCGTTGAGAAAAACAATGAATACACTCTTGATGGATTGTATATTGTAAACAATGCAAAGGGATTTGCTGTTTCTTCAAATGCTACACCTTTTGATTATCAAGTATATTATGAAGGTTCAACTTTGAAAGTTGATGTCACAGAACCAACTGGCTTTATGTACTTATCAAAAGATATAAAAATAATTTTGCATGCTGCTGAAAATTCTAGTTTGGATTTTTCTAACTTGAATTTGACTGTTAATACAACAAGCGGTGACATTGACATTGGTGGAACAGAAGCTAAAGCTGCAAAAGAAATTAAGTTAAATAGTCTTAACGCTTCAACAAGTAGTGCTTATATCATCTTTACAGAAATGTTTGATTCTTCAACTTTGACAGCTCTTAACTTGGATGCCGAAAGTGGGAAAATGTATTCTACAAATGATGTAAGTGTAGGAAATCAAACATTTAAAGGTCTTGTTGCTAATTGTGATACTTCTCTTACAACAAACAATGGTTCTATCGCTTTTGATGTGATAAATGTTGGAAATAAAAAACTTTCTATTACTTGCAAAAAAGGTAATGTGGCTACTGATTATATCTATGCACAAACTGTTGAAGTTTCTTGCGTGCAAGGGAATTATAAGTTTGGCAGTGTTTACGGAAATCTTGATTATACAAACTCTGAAGATTCAATCCTTGCACCAAATATCATTGCAGATTATATTTCAGGAAATTTCACTATAAGTGGAAGAGATGGATTTAAGGGTAGTGCAGAACCTGATGTTGAAATCAACAAGATTGATGGTGGAATATCTGCTTTGGTTGACAAAGGTAGTGTGATTGTTGGTGAAGCTAATGGCGCTATAGGTGTTATGAGCGAAAACAACCTTAAAGTTGATATCACTGTTGGGGAAAATAACAATGCCACAAAGAGAATTGTCAATGCAAATGGTGATGTCACTCTTGGTTTCTTGGGTATTGTTGGAAACACAGTTAATGTTGAAACAGATAAAGGTGATATCGTGATAAACATTACAAGTGTTGCAAACTTTACTTCAACTGCATGGTTGAATGATTTGGAAGGAACTACAAAACTTTCCGATGACAAAATCAGTGTAAGTCATGGTTTGATTGAAGGGGAAACAAAAAATCCTTTGAATGTTAGAGGAACTTCTTCAGTTTCTGGAACGATGACAATCAAAACAAATGCTTCTGTTTCATATAATCTTGTTTTAAAAGATAGTCTTGCTTCACACAATTTGGAAACAGTTGTTGAATAAGTTTTATAACTTTATAAAAGCCGATTAACTATCGGTTTTTATTTTTTTATTTATATTTTTCTTTGCCTTATTTTTTTTACTTTGTTATAATTTAGGTATGAAAATAATTCATTGTGCAGATCTACATATTGATAGCAATAAATTTAGTAAGTTTTCTCCTGAAAAAAGAGCTTTAAAGCGTCATCAAATATTACAAAATTTTGTTGACATGGTTGATTTCGCAGAAAAAAACAAAGTCACAGCTATTATGCTTTGTGGAGATGTTTTTGACGAGAAAAAAGTTTTAAAAAAGACTTTAAAAACTGTCCAAGAAGTTATTGAAAATCATAAAGACATTACATTTTTCTATATTTGGGGAAATCATGATGAAGGATTCACTATTTTTGATAAATATCCTTCAAATTTTGTAGTTTTTGGAAATGATTTTTCAAAGATAGATTTTGGTGAAGTTTGTATAGGAGGGGTAAGTTTTCAAAGAAACCTTCCTTCTGATTTTTATGATTCTATAAATTTTCAAAAATCAGATTTTAACATCATGATGATGCATGGGCCTGTTTTAACTGGAGACAAATACAGTGAACCAATTCAATTAAAAAGATTGGATGATAAGTTTATTGATTATTTAGCTTTAGGTCATATTCATAAAAAAGACGAAGGTAAAATTGACAAAAGAGGTACTTGGTCATATTCGGGTTGTTTGGAGTCAAATTCATTTAGCTATTTAGATGAAGATTATGGTTTTTATCTTTTGAATGTTCATGATGGAAAGATGGAGAGGAATTTTATTCCTTTTGCAAAATACAAATATAGAAGTGTAGAAATTGCCGTTGATAAACTGAAAAATATTGACGAACTTTTTGGTAAAATAGATAAAGCAACTGCTTCTTATGGCGTGCTTGATATTGTGAGAATTGTTTTGGTTGGACAGAGAAAAGAAGATGAAGAATTTGACAAAAATTTGATTGTTGAAAAATATAAAAACAAATTTTTCTATTTGGAAGTTTTGGACGAAACTAAAATATTTTTTGACATTGAAAAATATGCAAAAGAAAGGCTTTCTTTAAAAGCAGAATTTATTCAAGAAGTCATGGCAGATGAAGATCTTGATGAAGAAACAAAGCAAGAAATTTGCATTGCTGGATTGGAAGCTTTGAAAGGGGAGGAAATTTCACTATGAAGTTGATCTCTTGTCACATTGATGCTTTTGGTAAGTTTAAAAATGCTGATTTTAAATTTGACCAAAATATGCAAGTGTTTTATGAAAAAAACGGCTTTGGTAAGACCACTTTAGCAGAATTTATTAAAGCTATGCTTTATTCTCTTCCTCCAACATCTAAAAGAGCTAACTACAAATCAGAAAGAGATTTGTACAAACCTTTTGATTATGATGGGAAATTTGGTGGAAGACTTGTTTTTTCCTGCAAAAAGGGGACTTATATTGCGGTTAGACAATTTGGAAGTACTCCAACTCTTGATAAATTTTATCTTTTTGATGCAAAAACAAATTTGACATCAAATGATTTTTCATCAAATTTGGGAGAAGAACTTTTTGGTATCGGAAAAGAGACATTTGAAAACTCAACTTTTTTTGGTCAACAAAATTTGATGAGTGGTATAAATGATGATATAAGAGCAAGTTTGTCAACAGGAGTTTTAAGTGGAGATGATGTTGACAACTATGATAACGCTCAAAATTTGATACAGAAAAAAGTTAAAGAAATAAAAGCTGATGCAAAAGCATTGAAAATTGAAGATCTTAATGATGAGATTGAAAGAAACAAAGCTAAAGCAGAAGTTTTGAATATAAAATTAAAAAGAGTTGAAGATGAGTTAAAAGAAAATGCTCAAACCCAACAAAAAATTTCTAACGTAAATAAGAAGAACACCGAAAAAGATGTTTCCGCTATGATAAACAAAAGTGTTGCTCTTGAATCAATTATTGATGCTGATAAAGAAAAAATAAATGAAAAAATGCAAAGAAAAAATACCTTATTAAACGGAGTGAAAATTCAAAAAAGTGATTATGATTTTTTGAAGAGTCAAAACAATGTTAAAAAGGGACACAAAGTTAACAGTGCTATTTATATTTTTATGCTTTTGGCAATAATTGGTGGAATATCTTTAATTTGTGGAGGTGTTTTCCATATAAACTTGCTTTTTATAATATCAGCAGTTGTAACTTTGTTGGCTCTTGCTTGCATGATTGTGTGTATTTTGATCTTGAGATCTTGTGTTGAAGATTTAAAAAAATATACTGAAATTCTTAAAAAGTATCATATAAATTCAAAGCAAATAAGAGTAGAGTTAAATAACTTTGACAATATTGTTGGGGATATAAGATTTATTGATGAAGAAATAGTAAAACTTAATTCTGAAGTAGAATCTAAAGCAATGGAATTGGGTGCTCTTCAAAAACAATTTAGATTGGATTTTGGTTATGATATTCAAAATTATTATTCTCAAAATTCTTATATGTCTCAAAAATTATCTAGCATTGAAAAAAGAAACATAGAGTTGTTGAATGATAAAAAACATTACAATGAAGAGCTTGAAGCTTTGCAAGACAAGCTCTTTGAGCTTAATGATAATTTTTCATTTAAAAATGAAAAACTGAATGAGTATCAAAAGAAACTTGATATTTTGTCAAGAACTTCAAAGTTTTTGGAACATTCAAGAGATTCAATTTCAAATCGTTATATAGAGCCAGTTTCTAGCCGTTTTAATAGGTATTATAAGCGATTCTTGAATGATGGTGATGAGATTGTTATTGACTCAAATTTGGGACTTAGATTTGGCGATAAATACAGCGATGTTGATTATTTGAGCGCAGGACTTTATGATTTGGTTTACATTTGCAAAAGGTTTGCTCTTATTGACCTGCTTTTTAAGAAAGAAAAACCAGCAATCATTCTTGATGACCCATTTGCAAATTTTGATGACGACAAATTGGAAATTGCAAGAAAGCTTCTTAATGAAATGAAAGATGATTATCAAATTGTGCTTTTTACATGTCAAAAAGCTAGAACTTGAGGTTGTATAAATTTATGAAACGCGATGCAAAGAAAACTAATGTTATGAGATTGCTTGAACAGGCGGGAGTTGACTATGTCAGTCACATTTATTTAGATTCTGATGCTGTTGGGGGAATGGAAGTGGCTGATTTCTTGGGAGAGAACCCTAGTCAAACTTTCAAAACATTAGTTACAGTGGGGCATTCTAAAGAACATTTTGTCTTTCTTGTCCCTGTAAACAAAGAACTTGATCTTAAAAAAGCTGCAAATTCTGTAAACGAAAAGAATGTTGAAATGCTAAAGTCTAAAGAATTGTTGCCTTTGACAGGTTATATTCACGGAGGTTGTTCTCCTATTGGTATGAAAAAACAGTTTGTTACTGTTATTGATGAATCTGCTAAAAATTTTGATACTATTATGTTTAGTGGTGGAAAAATTGGTTATCAAGTGGAAGTAAAAGTTGGTGATTTAAACAAAGCATTGGATTTCTCTTTTGCTGATATTTCTAAATAGTTTTTTGTTTTTAATTCTGATTTTGATAAAATAAAAAAAGTTCTCATTTTAAATGAGAACTTTTTATTTGGAGCGGAAGACGAGATTCGAACTCGCGACATTTGCCTTGGCAAGGCAACGCTCTACCACTGAGCCACTCCCGCATATTGTTTTTTATGCATTGCTTCTGTCAATCGCTCTAATAATATAACAAATAATTGATAAAAAATCAAGCGTTTTTGATAATTTCTTTAAAATTGCGTAAATTTTATTTTTTATCACTTTGTCATTTTGTTTTTTAAGTGAATATAAATTATTTAAAAGGTAATAAAAGTTTTAAAATAAGTTTGACAAATCGTCGTTTATGTGATATATTTAATACGATTTCAAAAAGATGATTGAAACATATGGTACCATCGCCAAGCGGTAAGGCAAAGGTCTGCAACACCTTTATTCCCCGGTTCAAATCCGGGTGGTACCTCCAAATTGTTTTATCATCTTTTTTGAACTTATGCTGGTGTGGCGGAATGGCAGACGCACAGGACTTAAAATCCTGAGTTCGAAAGGACGTGTGGGTTCGACTCCCACCACCAGCACCAAGACTTTTTAGTGTTTGGTAGAAAAAAGAAGTCGTAATGACTTCTTTTTTTATTCCCAATTTATTGGAGTTTTTCCGTGCTCTATCAAAAAGTTGTTTGCTTTTGAGAAATGTTTGCAACCAAAAAATCCTCTATATGCTGACAATGGACTTGGGTGGGGTGCTTTCAATATCAAATGTTGCTTTCCGATTATACTTTCAAAGCTTTGTGCATTTGAACCCCACAAGATGAAAACCATTGGATCTTTTCTTTGTGAAAGAAGTTCAATGATTTTGTTTGTGAAAATTTCCCAGCCTTTGCCTCTATGTGAATTTGCTTGTCCTCTTCGAACAGTCAAACTTGTGTTTAATAGCAAAACTCCTTGCTTTGCCCAACGCATAAGGTTTCCTGTCTTTTTGCATTTTATATGCAAATCATCTTCGATTTCTTTGTAAATGTTTACAAGTGAAGGTGGCAAATCGACACCGTCTTGAACAGAAAAAGCAAGCCCGTGTGCTTGGTTTGGTTCGTGATAAGGGTCTTGTCCAATGATAACAACCTTTACATCTTCATATTTTACTGCATTAAGTGCATTGAAAATGTTTTCCATTGCTGGATAAACAGTGTGAATTTGATATTCACTTTCCAAAAATTTTTGAAGGTTTTTAAAATATGGTTTTTCAAATTCTTCTTTTAAAAGACTTACCCAACTTTTTGTTATTTTTATCATATATTTATATTATCATAACTTAAATAAATTTCAAAATAAAAGTATTATATTATTATTTATTTTTGACATTCAGTTATCAACATAAAAAAGAAGAGAATTTTATTCTCTTCTTTTTTTTATTTAAAATAAATTACTTGCTTTTCTTTGCATTGTCTAACAATTTTGCAAAGTGTGCTTTCTTTCTGCTTGCAGAATTTTGATGAATTACGCCATTTCCTGCGGCACTGTCAAGCTTTGCAACAAGTTCTTTATAAACTTCTTCTGCTTTTGCCACATCAACAGCAAGTTCTGCTTTGAATTTTTTTGTATATGTTTTGATTTCAGATTTAACAGAATTGTTTCTTACATTTCTTTCTCTTTCAATCAATACTCTTTTCTTTGCTGATTTAATGTTTGCCATCTCTTTCTCCTTAAAAATTATCTATGTAATTATAACACATCATTTTTTAAAAATCAACTTATTTTTTAATATTTTTTGGTTATATTTTCTTTATGAGAGATTTAATTGATGAAAGTGGATGTGATTTGACCATTTACGGCTATGAAACAAAGAAATTAAGCAAGTTTAATATAACTTGTTCCAAACTCTTGATAGACTCTGATGGCAAAGCAGAAAAGTTGGGATTTGATAAAGGGCATTATTTTATTATAAATGCACCATTGTTGTCTTCTTTAATGGAAGAGCATTATGATATATTGTTTTCTGAAATAAAATACAGGTTTGATTTTTTGCTTAAAGAAAACAAAATCAAAAAGAAAGACAAAATGTTGTTTGTTGGTGTTGGCAACCCAGAAATTATGGCTGACTGCTTTGGGGTGTGGGTGGTGAATAAAATTTTTATAGAACCATACAAAAAGTCCAATAGAGTTTTTAAGATCATTCCAAACACATTTTCAAACACGGGAATAAATGCTTATGATATTATAAGATTGATTGTTGAAGCTTTTGATATTTCCGCAGTTTTTTTGTTTGATTCTTTGGCTACTGATAATATTTCAAGGCTGGGGTGCTCTATTCAGTTTAATGATGCAGGATTGACGCCGGGCAGTGCTATGAACAATTTTGGACTAAAAATAAACAAAGACACAATCAATGTTCCTTGTTTTTCTGTTGGTGTGCCTATGATGATTTCTAGCAAAGATTTGAAAACAAAAGAGGAGATAATTTTGACAAAAAAAGATGCAAAAGAGAAGGCGGAGTTTTTGTCAAATCTTATATCAGATGTTGTTGATAGTTTGTTGAAATAATTTATTTGATCTGCATATATATAAATATGAAAAATGTCCTTTTGATTGACAGTGGAAGTGGTGGTATAAATATTCTCAGAGAATGTGTTAAAGTCGCTCCAAAGTGCAATTATTTGCTTTTTTGCGATGCATATAACATTCCTTATGGAGAAAAGTCGAAACAAGAATTGATTGAAATTACAAAAAACAATTTAAACAAGATCTACAAATTTTTTAAATTTGATATTGTTGTTTTGGCTTGCAACACATTGACTGCAACAGTCTTGGACGAAATGCGTTTGAGTTTTCCAAATATAATTTTTATTGGAACTGTTCCGGCAATCAAACCTGCAATATTGGAGAATGAAAAGAAAGATATTTTGTTGATTGCAACAGAAGCAACAATAAAAAACAACAAATTGATAAAAAAATATCAAAACAGTGAAATCACTTTTTTGCCACTTAATGATTTGGCGGTGTTGATTGACGAAAATTTGGATAATTTGGACAATATTAAACCATATTTGAAAGAAAACATTGATAAAAGGTTTAAAGCAATTGTGCTTGGTTGCACGCATTACAGAGCAATAATTCCGCAGATTAATGAATTGTTCCCTGATATGAAGGTTTACGATAGTGCAAATGGGGTGGCAAGGCGTCTTTTGAGTTTTGTTCAAGATGATCCGCCAGATAATTTTCAAGTTCAGATTTTTTGTGAAAAAATTGATATGCTGGGGAGATTTTGGTGGTATTATTATATTTGATTTGAAAAATTGGAATTTGGCGTGAAAAATATAAAAAGACACCTGCAAGGTGTCTTTGACATTTTATTTGCTTTCAAATTTTATATTATTTGCTCTTGCTAAGTTTATAAAATCTTCTACATTTTTTAACATATTGGATATTGTTATGATTTTTTTATCTTTTATGAAAATTTGGTAGTTTATTATACCATAATTTAGTGATCTAACTTCAATTTTTGTTATATCGTCTAAGTAATATATTTTTTTCTTTGCAAAAAGTGGTGTATATATGATTGTGTGATTGTATACGACTATTTTGTAGTGAAATGCCATTATAACAAAGGAAAAAGCAATAATGTTGCAAATTATTAAGAGAATATTTGCCCAGATTGGTAAAATTGTCGCTATGTTGATTATAACAGTTAAAACAAAACAAATGATAAAAAAAGGAATTGAAAAACTTTTTAGCCAACCTATTTCTATAATAAAAAATGATTTATATTCATTTTTGTATTCTATCTTTTTAGCGAAAGAACTTATTATCAATGGTACTAATATTGCCACTAAAACTGAAGTGGAAATGGATGGTAGATATCTCATAATTATCCTCCATTGTTGTTTATGCTAACTAACCTTCAAAAAGGTGAGAATTAAGGAAAACTGGCTCGCAAGTTACATTGATTCCAAGTTTTTTGAGAGTTTGCTCTTCTGAAGAAGAAAGAATGTATGTGCAGTGTGCTTCACAGCCTCTCAATTCTCCTATTTTTGAAAGTGCTTTCTTTGCCTTATCATTTTTTGCAGAGCATATAGACAAGGCAACAAGAACATCGTCAAGATTTAAAACGCTTGTGTGAGATTTCAAAATCTTTGTTCTGTAGTCAACTATTGGGAGCAATATATCATCAGTTATTACATCAAAATCATCGCCCATACCTGCAAGAGTACGCAAAGCATTCAAAATAACTGCTCCACTTGCTGAAACGATCTTTTTTGTTTTTCCGGTTACGATTTTTCCGTCTGGAAGTTCTAAAGCAACACAAGGATAGCCTGTTTCTTTTGATGTGTTTTTTGACACGTCTATTACTTTCAACAAGTCATCTTTTGCGTCAACTTCAGACATCAATGATTTGTTTCTTTCCAAAGTTTCAAAAGTGCATTGTCCGCGTTTGTAATCACATTCTGCTCTGTAATATCTTCTTAAAATTTCTTTTTTAGCAGATAACTGTGCCAATTTGTCGTTTGTAATTGCTTCGGCAATCATATTGACACCCATATCTGTTGGAGATTTGTAAATTTCTTTGTTTGTAATTTTTGTCAAAATTGTTCTTAAAATAGGGAAAACTTGAATATCTCTATTGTAATTTACAGCCAACTTTCCATAAGCGTTGAAATGGAATGGGTCAATTTGGTTTACATCGTAAAGGTCAGCAGTTGCTGCTTCATAGGCAATGTTTACAGGGTGTTTGAGTGGCAGATTCCAAACTGGGAAAGTCTCAAATTTTGCATATCCAGCTTTAACTCCTCTTTTATATTCATGATAAAGTTGTGAAAGACAGGTTGCAAGTTTTCCGCTTGATGGACCAGGTGCTGTGACAACAACCAAAGGACGGGTTGTTTCTATGAATGGGTTTGCGCCATAACCATTGTCAGAAACGATTGTTTCTACATCATTTGGATAACCTTTTGTATAGTTGTGGAAGTAAACTCTTTCTCCTCTTTGTTCGAGTTTTTTACCAAATTTTGTGGCACTTGGCTGACCTTTGTATAAAGTTATTACAAAAGCTGATATGTATAATCCAAGGTCTCTCATATTATCAACAAGACGCAAAACTTCGTTATCATAACTGAGCCCAAGATCAGCACGAATTTTGTTCTTTTCAATATCGTTTGAACTTATACAGAATATTATTTCTGTTTTGTTTTTCATCTTTTGAAGCAGTTTGATTTTAATGTTTGGATCAAATCCAGGCAAGACTCTTGCTGCGTGCAAATCATCAAATATTTTTCCTCCAAATTCTAGATAGAGTTTGTTGTGGAACTTTTTGATTCTTTTGTTTATGTTTTCGCTTTGCAATTTAAGATAAAGTTCGTTATCAAAACAAATATTTGAATTTTTTGTTTCTTTTTGTTTTGAAGTCGTCTTCTTTGTGGTCTTTGTTTTTTGATTTTCTTTCATTTTCCCTCTCTCCTAATACAACTATATTATAATTTATTTTATTTTTATTTCATAATAATTTTTTAATTTTTTTATTTATTCTTGAATTATTGTTTTTTTAATGTTATAATCGCTTTATGAAAAGAGTATTGATATTAACAGTTACGGCAGGGAACGGTCATAACTCTGCTGCTTATGCAATGAAAAACAAGCTTGAACAGATGGGACAAGCTGAGGTAAAAGTTGTTGACATAATCAAAGAATATACTTCTCACTTCAATTCTTGGATTGTTGATAAGGGGTATAATATTTCTGTTGGATATTTGCGTCCTTTGTATGATTATTTCTATAATTCTTACTTCAAATATCCTGTTGAAAAGGCAAGTATTTGTCCTCCTCAAGTGTCTGTAAAGTCGGTTTATGGAAAACTTTTGAAATTGATTTATGAATTTAAGCCAGATGTTATTTACACAACAACTTATTATGGTGGAATGGCTTTGACAAGTTTGAGAAGAGTTTACAAGTTGCCAAGCTTCAACATTGCGTGTATGCTTGACTATGTCGTTTCACCATTCTGGGAAGCGTCAATTGGTGGAGTTGATGTCTTGACAATGGCACACGAAGATAACAGGGCTATTTTGCTTTCAAAGGGCTTTAAAAACGAAAATTTGCTTATGACTGGAATTCCTGTAAGCGACAAGTTTTCTGTTGAAATTGACAAAGTTAAAGCAAGAGAAATGCTTGGAATTGACAAAGATTTGTTTACTGTTTTCATTCTTTTTGGCGGTGGTCATTGGAGTGGAAGTTATGAAATTTTAAAGAAACTGCTTAAAGGTGTAAAGAAAGATATTCAAATCATTATTGGCAATGGGAAGAATGCAAAGACAAAAGAAAGAATAGATAGAGAAATGAAAAACTACCCTAAAAATTTTAAAATTGTCAACTATGGTTTTGTAAATAATATTGATGTTATTATGAGTGCAGCAGATGTTGTTGTCGGCAAAGGTGGGGGATTGTCAACAACTGAGGCTGTAAACAAAGGTGTGCCTATAATTGCTACACACAAACTTCCTGGTCAAGAATATTACAATATTGAATTTTTGAAGGATAAAGGTGTTGCTTTATCATTTAAGAACTATAAAGAACTTGTAAGACATATAAATTATTTGCGTGACAGTGAAGAAGTTGTTAACAGAATGAAAGCAAATATGAAAGAATTGAAAACTACTGCCATTGATGTGATTGCTGATTTGATTGTCTCTCAGCCAGATGCAAACTATGACGGAATAAACACAATTTTAGATTATAACAAGGTCAACAAAATTGTAAACAGAGCAAGAAAAGAGAGATACAAAAAGATCAAAAAAGAAATGAAAAACAAAAAATAATAATTGATGCTATAAAAGAAAAATGCGAAAATTGGTTCGCATTTTTTTATTGGTTTTAAACAAAATAAAAATATGGATTGGAAGTTGTCTTTATATTATTTGATACCCGCTTTCTTCATTTTGATTTTGGTGTTTCCTGTTTTTGTGGAAATTAGGCTTTCTTATAATCCTCTTTTCAACAAGGGGGTGATCTCTCTTTTTGTTTTGAAGAAACAAATCTTTTATTATATTTTTGCCTTTCGTGGGAAGTATATAGAGTTGCAAAATGAGGGGGAAACAAAATTTCAAAAGTTGGAATTTGAGAGTCAAAAATTTGCTTTGATGGAAGAATTTGGCAATCAAATTAAAGATAAAATCAGGTTGAAAAAATGTTATGTTTTTTACAATATCGGGACGGGCGATGCATATTTAAGTGCAATGATTTGTGGTTTTTTAAACTTTGTTTTGACACAATTTTTTCTGCTTTTGAAAAACAAAAAGCCAACTGCTTCAATGTGTGTTTATGACACTGTTTCTTACAATAAAGTCACTTGTGAAATCGCTTTTGTGGCTTCTGGATCAATTTCTTTCTTTGATATTGTATATTCTTTTGTATATTCGGTTATCATATCTAAGAGAAAGAAATAACACTACATATAGTGTAATATGTTGCATATCACACAAGAAATATGGTGTTATGCAAAAGGAGAACTTATGAAAATTTATACCAATTCATCATCAATAAACGATTTGATTTCAAGTGCAATGGACAAGATCAAAACCATTGTTGATTCTTCCACTATTGTTGGTGACAGCATTGTTGCTCCTGATGGAACAACGATTATCCCTATCTCAAAAGTTTCTGTTGGTTTTGTTGTTGGCGGTGGTGAATATGCTGACTTGTCTTCAAGGAGAGTGGCAAATCATTTTCCTATGAGTGGTGGTTCTTCTGGTGGTATGAGTGTTTCGCCAGTTGGCTTTTTGATCATTCGTGAAATGGGAGATGTTGAGTTTGTCAATGTTGAAAACAAATCTCTTTATCAAACTGTTTTGAATATGGTCAACTCTTTGCTTGCAAAGATTGAAAAATCGGCAAAAGAAAATGGAGAGGAAAATGAGAAAGAAAACTAAAAATTTTGTGTTGTCAATTTTTCTTGTTTTTTTGTGTTTGAGTTTTGCCTTTATTGGAGTTTCAAATTCGTTTGTGGTGCAATCAAATGCTTTGAATTTATATTCTTCTGCAAAGGGTTGTGCTGTGATTGAAACAACTACAAAGAGAAAACTTTATGCTGTGAATGAAAACAAAAAAATGCCCATGGCAAGCACTACAAAAATTATGACTGCAATCACTGCTTTGGAAAATTGCGAAGACTTGGATGAAAAATTTGAGATATCTCCAAAGGCTGTTGGTGTGCCTGGGACTTCTTTGTATCTTAGAAAGGGTGATGTGTATTCCACTCGTGATTTGCTTTATGCATTGATGTTGATTTCTGGCAATGATTGTTCGGTGGCTATTGCAGAGCATGTTGCTGGTTCTACAAGTGAGTTTGTCACAAAAATGAATGAACTTGCAAAAAAAATCGGTGCAACAAATTCTCATTTTGCCAACACGCATGGACTTGATGCTGATGGACATTATACCACTGCTTATGATTTGGCACTTATCACTTCTTATGCCCTTGAAAATGAAACTTTTAGAGAAATTGTTGGAACAAAAAATATCAAAATTACAAATGGAAATGGTGAAAACAGATATTTGAAAAACAAGAACAAACTTCTTTTTACGCTTGAAGGGTGCATTGGTGTCAAAACTGGCTACACAGACGATGCGGGAAGATGTTTGGTGTCCGCAATCGAAAAAGACGGTTTGCGTCTTGTGTGTGTGGTTTTGAATTGTCGTCCTATGTTTGAAGAAAGTGCCGAACTTTTGAAGCAGTGTGCTGACAATTTCAAACTTTATGATTTGACCGAATTTTATGACTATAAGCGTTCGGTTGATGTCGTTGATGGACGATGTGAAAGTGCAAAGATTGGGACTTATCAAAAATTTTATTATCCATTGACAGAAAAAGAACTTGAAAACTTGAGATTTGTCTATTCTTATCCACAAAGCGTAGATGCTCCATTGGATAAAAATACTGAAATTGGAAAGGTCAAAATATTTTTGGGCAATGACTTGCTTTTCTCTGAGAAAATCTTTACAATAGAAGAGATAAAACCTAAGTCAATGCTCCAAAGAATGAAAGATTTTTTCAAAAATTGGTAATTTTGAAATTCTCTCATCTATTGGAATTTAGGTGAGAGGATTTTTTATGATGAGATTAAACAAATTTTTGAGTTCTTGTGGCGTTGCTTCAAGAAGGAAATGCGATGATATAATCAAAGAAGGTAGAGTTTCTGTCAATGGAAAAGTTGTTGACAACCTTGGACTTTCTGTTGATGAGACAAAAGATGTTGTGAAGGTTGACGGAGTGGTCAAAACTCTGCCAACTGGTTTTGTCTATCTTAAAATGAACAAGCCTAAGGGTTATGCTTGCACTGCAAGTGACGAAAAGGGCAGAAAAACAATCTATGATTTGGTGGATTCTGATGTTCGTTTGTTTAGTGTGGGAAGATTGGACTATGATACTGAAGGTTTGATCTTTTTGACCAATGATGGCGAGTTTGCAAATCTTATTACTCATCCAAAATTTCACTTTGAAAAAGAATATCATGTCACTGTTGAAGGAGAAATCAAAGAAGGTGACTTGGCTGTTTTGAGAAAAGGTGTTGTTGAAAACGGAAAAAGAATGCCAGAAGCAAGAGTTAAGCTTCTTGGCTATGATGGCAAATTTAGCAAAGTTTCTGTTGTTATTGATGAAGGGCAAAATCATCAGGTTAGAAGAATGTTTGACGCTATTGGGCATCAAATTAAACTCTTGAAGAGAGTTAGAATTGGACAAGTTCGTTTGGGTGGTCTTTATCGTGGGAAAACTAAAGATATGACTGAAGAAGAAATTGCCTATTTCAAAGGAGCAAAATGATTAAGGTCGCTGTTGTTGGTGCAGGTGCATCTGGCTTGATGTTGGCTGGTCTTTTGGCTGACAAGGGTGTTGATGTGACTGTTTTTGATAAGAATGAAAAAGCAGGCAAAAAACTTTTTATTACAGGCAAAGGAAGATGCAATTTGACAAATCTTTGTCCGCCTGATGAATTTTTGCAGAATGTTGTCAGAGGAGATAAGTTTTTAAGGTCTGCTATCTATTCTTTTACGAGTTATGATTGTGTTGATTTTTTTGAACAACTTGGGCTTAATACAAAGGTTGAAAGGGGAAATCGTGTTTTCCCTGAAAGTGATAAGTCTGGTGATGTTGTCAGAGTCTTGAAAGATGTGCATTGCCAAAATGTCAACTTCTCTTTTAATGACGAAGTTATGTCAATAAAAAAAGAAGGAGAGGAGTTTGTTGTCATTTCAAAGTCAGGCAAAAGCAAGTTTGACAAAGTTGTCATTGCAACAGGTGGGAAAAGTTATAAGGCGACAGGAAGCAGTGGGGACGGCTATAAGTTTGCCAAAATGTTTGGGCACAAAATTGTTGATGTGGTGCCAGCACTTTGCCCTATTGTGATTAAAGACAAATTTATTTCAAGTTTGCAGGGTGTTTCCTTGAAAAATGTTCAACTCAATATTGTTGCTGATTCAAAGAAATTGTCTTTCTTTGGAGAAATGCTTTTTACTGATCAAGGAATTTCTGGGCCAATTGTTTTGTCCGCTTCCAGTTATGTAAACAGATGTAAGAATGTTTCTATCAGTTTGGACTTTAAGCCGGCATTGACTGAAAAACAACTTGATTTGAGGCTTTTAAGAGATTTTGAAGAAAACAAAAACAAAGATTTGAAGAATGTCCTTCCTGGTCTTTTGCCAAAAACTGTTGCAGAGATGTTTCCTAAGGCAATCGGTCTTGATGAGAACAAAAAAATTCATGATATAACAAAAGAAGAAAGACAAAAACTGCTCAATGGTTTGAAAGATTTTAAACTTACTTATGGTGGGCTTTATGATATCAATACAGGAATTGTCACAAGTGGTGGTGTATGTTTGGACGAAGTCAATCCAAAAACATTTGAAAGCAAATTGGTAAAAGGGTTATATTTTACTGGTGAAGTGCTTGATGTTGATGCCTTGACTGGCGGATTCAATCTTCAAATTGCTTGGGCTACGGCATATCTGCTTGCTAAAAACTTTTCTGTTTGATTTGACAACTATGTGTGATTTTACTAATATATTTTAGTATTAGATTTGGAGGAATTTATGCTTTTATGGTTGGCTAGGATTTTGCTTTGGATACCACTTTCTATTATGCATCCAACTTTTATCAAGGGTAGAAAGAATTTGCCTAAGGGGAAAGTTATTATTTCTTGTAATCATCGTTCTAACTGGGATATTGCTTTATACATTTTGAACACAAGAGAAAAAATTAAAATTTTGGCGAAAAAAGAACTCTTTAAAAACAAACTTTTTGGTGCTATTTTGAAAAACTTTGGTGGCATTGCTATTGACAGAGATTCGACAGATATAAATGCTATCAAAAATTGTATGAAGGCTTTGAAAGAAAACAAAAAACTCTTTATTTTCCCAGAAGGAACAAGACTTAAAAACGAAGAAGAAATTTTGGGAGAAATTAAAAGTGGTATGGCTATGATTGCTATAAAGACTAAAACTCCTATTGTGCCTATTTGGATTGAAAGAAAACCAAAACTTTTTAGGAAAAGTGTTTATCATATCGGAAAACCTTTTGAATTGTCTGAGTTTTATGGGGTTAAACTTGACGAAGAAAATTTGCAGAAAGCAAACAGTATTGTTAGAGAAAAAATGTTGGAACTTAGAGAAGAAGTTTTGGCTAAAAAGAAAAAATAGAATTTGGACCTTTATGGTCCTTTTTCATTAGTTATTTTTATTATATATTTGACTTTTATTGTGTTTTTTGATAATCTTTGTTTAATAAATTTTTTATATGGGGAATGATTATGAGCGAGAAATTTAATTTGGATATTATTGACAAAACTTTTACTTCTTACAAAAAAGGACAATCTTTTGATGGGGTTGTTGTTTTGAGAAGAGATGATGGTGTTATTTTCAACATCGGTGGCAAAAATGATGCGTTTATTCCTGCATCAGACTTTCAAAATTATGATGATGTAAAAATTGGAGACAGATTTAGTGTGGTTATCACAAATCAAAAAAATGAAGAAGGATTGATTGAGGCTTCAAAGAGTTTGGCTGATGCTTTGAAAATTGCCAATCAAAACGCTTTGAATTTGAGACTTGGAAGCAAGTTCTCTTTTGTTGCTACAAGTGTTGGAAGCGGTTTGCAATCTAAAATGGGAGACTACACAATCATTATCCCTTTTGCAGAAGTTTCAGAACATTATGTGAAAGATTTTCATAAACTTATTGGAAAACAGTTTGAAGCTGTTGTCACTGAAATTGACAAAGAAAACAAAACTATTATTGGCAGTATTAAACTTTTGCAAGAACAAATTAGAGTGGCTATTGAAAAGAATTTCTGGAACAGCATTTTCATCAACAAAGTTGTCAAAGGCAAAGTTGAAAGAATTATGCCTTATGGTGCATTTGTAAGTGTTGATGGGTTTGATTGTTTTCTTCACATTTCAAACATCTCTTATGACAAACTTGAAAAAGTTGAAGATGCTTTGAAAGTTGGAGATGAAAGACAATTTAAAGTGATCAAAGTTGACAGAGAAAACAAAAAAGTTGAACTCTCTCTTAAGGCTCTTTTGGAAGATCCTAAAATCACTAGAGTTAAAGAATTGGTCGTTGGGGAAGTTTATCAAGGCGAAGTTGTTAAACTTTTGCAATTTGGTGCAATAATCAAAGTTGAGAATGGTGCAACAGGACTTTTGCATATCTCTAATGCCACAGAAAACAAAACTAGAAAAATTTATGAAATTGTCAAAGTTGGCGACAAGGTTGAAGTTGAAGTCTTGTCTAAAGAAGATGAACTTGGTAAAGTTTCTTTTAAATTGAAAAATATGAAAGACTAAGTTTTGTGTTCGTTTATTGATTTTATTAGGTGTATAAGTCTATGCACCTTATGCTGATGTGGCTCAGTCGGTAGAGCAACTGATTCGTAATCGGTAGGTCGCGGGTTCGATTCCCGCCATCAGCTCCATTTTTTCTTGTTGTTATTTTGAAGATGATGATGGACAAGAAATGTATAGACAGTAAATATTGAGTTTGCTTATAAAATTTTGGTTTTAATGTTCTATCGGTGTAGTAGTTATTTAAAAATAACAAACTTTTGGTTTTATGATTTTAGGGGGAAATGTGTCATATCATTTTGATAGTCGAAGAGCTGTTGTAAAAGAACTTGATGCTGATGTGAAAAATGGCTTGTCTGAAAAACAGGTCATCGCAAGGCGTGAAAAATTTGGTTTGAACAAATTGGCTGACAAGAAAAAGAAAAGTATGTTTGTCAGATTTCTTGAACAGTTTAAAGATGTTATGATTATTATTTTGATTGTGGCGTCAGTTATCTCTTTTGTGGTGGCTTGCATTGAAAAAGATCCTATGGAATTTATTGAGCCTTCTTTGATCCTTTTGATCGTGATTTTGAATGCTGTGCTTGGATTGTTTCAAGAGAGCAAAGCTGAAAAGGCATTGGATGCTCTTAAAAATATGTCTGCACCACATGCAAAGGTTTTGCGTGATGGAGAAGAAAAAATTGTTGCTGTTGAAGAACTTGTGCCGGGAGATATTATCAGTCTTGAGGCTGGTGATTTTGTCCCAGCTGATGCAAGGTTGTTGAAAAGTAGCAATTTGAAATCTGAAGAGTCTGCTTTGACAGGAGAATCTGTGCCAACTGACAAAGATGCTTCTGCTAGGGTGAAAGAAAGTGCGGTTGTTGCTGAAAGGTCGAATATGGTTTTTTCTGGGTGTTCGATAACTTATGGCACGGCTACTGCTGTTGTCACTGGGACAGGAATGAACACAGAAATGGGAAAGATTGCAAACTTGCTTGCAGGAGAAAAAGAAACAAAAACTCCATTGCAAAAGAAACTTGCACAACTTGGCAGATATCTTGGCATTGCCGCACTTGTGGCTTGTGTGATTGTGTTTGTTGTTGGACTTTTGACTGGACAAAAACTTTTGGAAATGTTTATGACTGCTGTTTCTTTGGCTGTTTCTGCTATACCAGAAGGACTTCCTGCAATTGTCACTATTGTTTTGTCGATTGGTGTCACTAGAATGGTGAAAAAGAATGCAATCATTAAGCGTTTGCCTGCTGTTGAAACGCTTGGTTGTGCTTCTGTGATTTGTTCTGACAAGACGGGAACTCTTACTCAAAATCGCATGACTTTGGTGAAAGTTTATGTTGATGGTGGAGAGCTTTTGGACTTTAAACCTAAAAATGTAGATGAAAATGTTTTGAAAATGCTTTGCTTTGGAAGTTTGTGCAGTAATGGTTCGGTTAGCATAAAAGACGGTAAGGAAATTCATATTGGAGATCCTACAGAAACAGCAATTATTCTTGCTTCTCAAAAGATGGGTTATAGCAAAAAGAAGTTAAACAAATTGTATCCTCGTATGGCAGAAGTTCCGTTTGACTCCAACAGAAAACTTATGACCACTATCAACAAAATTGATGATGAGTTTTACGTGATTGTTAAGGGTGCATTTGATGTTATGGCAAACAGATGCACAAGTGGTGAAATTGAAAAGGCTAGAAAGATAAATTATGAGATGAGTTCTCAGGCACTTCGTGTTTTGGCTGTAGGTTATAAAAAACTGAAAAGAATGCCAAAGAAAATTGATGGGGAAGACCTTGAAAAGAATTTGACATTTTTGGGACTTATTGGAATGATTGATCCTCCTCGTCCAGAAGCAAAAGAAGCTGTGGAACTTTGTCGCAAGGCTGGAATTAAACCTGTTATGATCACTGGCGACCATATTGTGACTGCAAGTGCTATTGCAAAAATGCTCGGCATAATGGGTGATGATGATAAGGCTATTACTGGTGCAGAACTTGATGCTATGAGTGAAGAGCAACTTGATTGTGAAGTTGAAAAAATTGCCGTCTATGCTAGAGTTTCTCCTGAAAATAAAATAAGAATTGTCAAAGCTTGGCAGAAAAAAGGACATGTTGTTTCTATGACTGGAGATGGGGTGAATGATGCTCCAGCTCTTAAGGCTGCTGATATTGGTTGTGCTATGGGAATAACTGGGACTGATGTTGCAAAAAGTGCCGCTGATATAACTTTGACTGATGACAACTTTGCAACAGTTGTTGATGCAGTGAAAGAAGGCAGAGGAATTTACTCAAACATTAAAAAAGTTGTGGGATTTTTGCTTGGGACAAACATAAGCGAAATTATTGTCGTCTTTCTTGCAATGATCTTTTGGCAGGCTTCTCCATTTGTGTCTATTCAACTGCTATGGATAAATCTTGTTAGTGACTCTTTGCCTGCTATTGCGCTTGGTATGGAAGCGGTTGAAAGAAATGTTATGAGCAGACCTCCAAGGCCTAAAAATGAAAGCTTGTTTGCAAACGGTTATGGGTGGAGAATCTTCTTGCAAGGTTGTATGTTTGCAGGATTGACGCTTGGTGCTTACTTTATTGGAGAGGTTATCACTGGTGGCTCTCAAATGGGTGGAAGCACTTTGGCATTTATGACTTTGACTCTCATGCAAATTTTTCACGCATATAATATGCGTTCTTCAAGTTCTTTATTTAAAATCGGACCATTTAGCAATCACAAGTTGAACTGGGCTTCTTTGATTTCAATTTTGCTTGTCGCTTTTGTGGTGTTTACTCCAGGAGTTGTCACTGCTTTTGGTATGATGTATTTGCCTTATTATGGTTATTTGATTGGACTTGGTTTGGCAATTGTTCCTATCATTGTTTTGGAAATTTCCAAGGCTTTTGGACTGATAAAAAAGCATCACTAAAAAATTGATTTTTCCAAACATTTTTCTAAAAAATAAAAGATGCAGGTTTGTGCATCTTTTTTATTGTCTTTTTTGTAATCATTTTTGCTGGACAACATATTGTATAATATGAAAAAGTTGTATTTTTTGACTGTTAGTGGTCGCAGGTTTTTGACTAATTGTATTATTGTTGTGATGCTTGTTGCTGTGTCTTGTATGGCTGTTTACGGCATTGATTATGTGTCTTCTGCAAGCATTATAAATGGTGTTTATTATAGTGGAGATGAAAATTCTAACAACATAACTTTGATGATAAATGTTTATTGGGGGACAGAATATCTTGATGAAATGTTGCAAATTCTTGAAGATAACGATGTGAAAACCACATTTTTTGTTGGCGGAACTTGGGCAGTTGCTGAAAGCGATATGCTTCAAAAAATTTATGATGCAGGTCACGAAATAGGAAATCACGGCTATTATCACAAAGATCAAGGCAAGTTGTCTGCAGAAAAAAATCATGAAGAAATTGTCAACACTCATAATCTGGTTAAAAGTTTGATTGGTATTGAGATGAATTTGTTTGCTCCACCAAGTGGTTCTTACAGCAAGAAAACTGTCGAGATTGCAAATGAACTTGGATACAAAACAATTATGTGGACTGATGGAAGGGATACGATTGATTGGAGGGATAAAGACAGCGAACTGATTTACAATCGTGCCATCAAAAATTGCAAAGGCGGAGATTTTGTGCTTATGCATCCAACAGAAGCTACAAAAAATGCCTTGGACAGAATTATTAAAACTTTGAAAGCAAAAGGATTTAATCTTTGCACTGTTTCTGAAAATATTGGGTTGTAATGTGTTGTTTTGATGTGTTATGCCGATTGTTTTTTGGCTGTGAAAACATAATTTGAGAGTTTTTTACATTTTTTGACCATTTATTTTCAATTTTATTTTTGGAAGATCTGTTTTTTGTTAAAACTGTTTGTTGTTTTGTGCGTTTAATGATATAATTATATCTGTAATATAGATAAACTTTGTTTTGTCTCTAAATTGACCTTTAAAGTGGGGGTTATTTAATGGCTATCTACAAACTTAATTCAAAAAAGAAAAAAGATAGAAATCCAAATACTAAAAAGATTGTTGGTTTTTCTCTTATTGCAGCCGCTTCTGTTGTGTTTTTGTTTTTGACCGGTATTGTCGCACCAATTCAAACTTTTTTGTTGGGGCTTTTTGGTGTTTTTGGTTATCCTCTTTGCATCGTTCTATTTGTTGTTGGACTTGCTCTTATCAACAACAGAAGATATGTTATGTCGAAAAAATATACAATTTGTTTGATTTTGACTGTGTTTTTCGCTCTTTGTATCCTTCAACTCGCTATTGTAGGAAACAATGTTGCCATTGTTGAAGGTGAGCCAGTTCAAATGTCTTTTGGTGATTATTTGGCAAAAAACTATCTTGCTAAATGGACTGCTGGGGGATTTTTGATTGGTATCTTCACAACGATCTTCTTGTATATGGCAAACATTTATGGAGCTTATATCATTTTTGCTTTGGCTTTTGTGATCTGTCTTGCTTTGCTTTTGGATAGTTTGAAATTTATGAAAAAACAGAAAGTGGAAGACGAACCAGTTTCTGTGCAAATTAAAGACAAAAATTCTGGCAAAGTTTTGGATGAAGAGGAAGAAAAAGAAGTTGAAGTTGTCAACGAAAAAGTTGAAGAGACTCCAAATGTTGTGCTTGATGGAAATTTGAAGGAAGAAGAAACTAAACAACTTACTGCACGACAAATTTTGGGACTGGATAAGAAAAGAGATAAGGCGTATGAGTATGATAGTTCCACTATTCAGACAACAAAAAAGAAAGAACCTGAAAAACCAAAATCATTGAGAGAACTTATTCTTACTCCTCCACAAATTGATATTGATGAATATTTTAAAGATGTTAGAAAACAAAAAGAAGCACCTGCAAAAGAAGAAGTGCAAAACAACTTAAATTCACTTAAAAATAATGATATTGAACCTTCTCAAGTTTATCACGAAGATGAGTTTAAGCCAGACAATCAACCTGTCATAAGAAGATCTTTGCCAGAAGTCAAAAGTGAAGAGTTGGTTGAAAAAGCTGATGACATTCTTAAAAGTGCTATTGAAGAAGAAAAGAGTGAAAACCCTGATATTTATGAACATTTAAATGAAGATGACAACAGCGAAAGAAATGTTGCTGACAGATTGCCAGAAAGAAATAATGGCGGAAATTTTGAAAGACGCTCTTTTGAAAGATCAGCATTCAATAGAAATGAAAGATTGACAAACCAAGAAGATATTGATGCAAGAAGAGACTTCAATCGTGATTATGACAAAATTATTTCAAGAAATGGCACTTTGGCTAGAGAAAATGATCCTATCCCAAAAGAGGAAGAACCTGAAAAGAAAGAACCTTATGTTTATGAAAAACCTCCAATTGACTTTATCACAACTCAAAGTGTTGATTTGTCAACATTGAATGAAGATGTTGCGACAAAGCGTGTGCTTCTTGAAAACACATTGGAAACTTTTGGTGTCCCTGCAAAAGTTCAGGGGGTTGTTGTTGGACCAGCAGTAACTCGTTACGAACTTGAAATGCCTCAAGGCATCTCAGTAAGCAAAATCAAAAATCGTGCAGATGATATTGCTCTTTCACTTGCCGCAGAAGGATCTATCAGAATCGAAGCTCCTGTTCCTGGAAAAAGTGTTGTCGGGGTGGAAGTCCCAAATACCTCAATTGCAACAGTAAGTTTGAAAGATGTTTTGGTGTCTAAAGAATTTACTCAAAGTTCTTCTCCTCTTACTTTTGCTCTTGGAAAAGATATTACTGGACATACTATTTGCTGTAATATGCAAAAACTTACACACTTGCTTGTGGCTGGTTCTACCGGTTCTGGTAAGAGTGTTTGCTTGAACTCCATCATTTTGAGCATTATCTACAAAGCTTCTCCAGAAGATGTAAAAATCATATTGATTGACCCTAAGCGTGTGGAATTCTCTTCTTATGAAGCATTGCCTCATCTTATTATGCCTAAAATTGTTTGTGAAACTCAAAAGGCAATCAATACTCTTGCTTGGGCTGTTACTGAAATGGAAAGAAGATTTGAGCTTTTGGGTATGGCTAGGGTGAAGAATATTGATGAATACAATCAAACTTCTGATGTGCTTTCTGGAAAAGTTGAAAAAATGCCATTTATTGTCATTATTGTAGATGAACTTGCTGATCTTATGATGACCGGTAAGAAAGAGGTTGAAGAGAAAGTTTGTCGTCTTGCTCAAAAATCTCGTGCCGCTGGTATTCATTTGGTTTTGGCTACACAAAGACCTTCTGTTGATGTCATCACTGGGCTTATTAAGAGCAACTTCCCTTCTCGTATTGCTTTTGCAGTCACAAGTGCAGTCGACTCTATGACAATTTTGGATAGAGTTGGTGCAGAAAAACTTCTTGGAAAAGGTGATATGTTGTATTATCCTGTTGGGGCTCAAGAGCCTAAGCGTGTTCAAGGGTGCTTCATCACAACAAATGAAATTAACAAAATTGTTGATTATGTTCGTGATAACAACAAACCTATTTTTGATAAGTCTATTGAAGAGCAGATTATGAATCCAAACAAAAACAACAATGGTGGGGCAACTTACAACAATGAAATGGATCCACTTCTTCCACAAGCTTTGAAAGCTTCTATTGAATGTAAACAGGCAAGTGCTACTATGATCAGAAGAAGATTTGCGATTGGTTATCCAAGAGCTGCAAGAATTATTGATCAAATGGAAGCAGCAGGTTATATTTCAAGTGCTGATGGCGTTAAGGGAAGAACTGTTTACACGACGGAAGAAGAATTTAAAGAACTTTTTGGCGACCAATTTGACTAGTTTGTTTGCCTAAAATTTAAAAATAAAAACAAGAGAGAAAATTATGGACGAAAAATTGAAAGGTAAAAAGATTTCAGCTGTTTCTTTGGGGTGCGACAAGAACCGTGTTGACCTTGAAAGAATGTTGTTTTGGCTGAAAGATTATGGTTTTGAAATTGTCGAGAATGTTGAAGACGCTGACATTGTCATTGTAAACACTTGTGCTTTTATTACGCCAGCAAAAGAAGAAGCTCTTGCAAACATTTTTCAAATGTGTTTGCTGAAGTCTAAAGGTGTGATTGAAAAAGTCATTGTAAGTGGATGTTTGGCACAAAGACATAAAAACGAATTGATTAAAGAAATACCTGAAGTTGATGCTTTTTTGACAGCTTCTGAAAATGAAAACATTTGTCAAATTATTGAAAAACTTTATGGTGTTGAGGAATCTAAACAGAAAAACAAACTTGGAAGAGTGTTTACAAATCGCGGAGCCTATGCCTTTTTGAAGATTGCAGAAGGTTGCAGTAATGCTTGCTCTTATTGCACCATTCCAAGAATTAAAGGGCGTTATCAAAGTTATCCAATGGATGACATTGTTGACGAAGCAAAATATCTTGCCGACAATGGAGTAAAAGAACTTGTTGTCGTTGCGCAAGATGTCACAAGATACGGCGAAGATTTATATGGCGAAAACAAACTTATTGAATTGTGTCAGAAACTTGCAAAAATTGATAAGATTAAATGGATAAGATTGCACTATGCTTATCCAGAAAAAATCACTGATGAACTTCTCAACTATATTGAAAAAGAACCAAAGATGTGCAAATATATGGATATCCCTCTTCAACATATTGATGACAGAATTCTGACAAGTATGAGAAGAAGAATGGGGGAAGAAGACACAAGAAAACTTATTGACAAACTTACAAGCGAATATCACAACATAGAACTTAGAACAACTTTTATTGTGGGTTATCCAAGCGAAACTAAAGCAGAATTTAAGAAATTATGCGACTTTGTGAAAAACACTAAATTTGATTATGCTGGATTTTTCCCTTATTATAGAGAAGAAAATACTCCAAGTTATTTTATGGACAAACAGATTAGTCAATTTACTAAACATAGACGCTTGAAGAAGATCCAAAAAATTCAAAGCAAAGTTGCTACAGAAAAAGCAAAAGAAAAAATCGGAAAAGTCTTTACAGTGCTTGTTGACTATTTTGATGAAAACACTGGTCTATATGTTGGACACACTGAGTTTCTTTCTCCAACAGTTGACTTTGGTGTGGAAATTGTGGATAATGAAAATATAAGAATTGGTGAATTTGTTTCTGTAAAATTTATCGACTTTAACGGAGAAAATTATAAAGGAGTTTATTATGAATCTTCCAAATAAAATTACTTGTGTTAGACTTGCACTCATTCCTGTTTTTATAATTTTTTATATGGTAGATGTTATACCTTATGGAAAACTTATCGCTACATTGATTTTTGTTGCGGTTTGCCTTACAGATCTTATTGATGGAAAGATCGCTAGAAGCAGGGGACTTGTGACTGACTTGGGAAAATTTCTTGATCCTATCGCAGATAAGGTCTTGGTTATGTCAGCGCTCTTGCTTTTGATTGCTTATCCAGTTGTGCCACATATAGGAACTGAAGGTGCAAATCCTGCTATTATGCCTCAAGATATTGGTATTATTGCTGCTATTATCATTCTTGCAAGAGAACTTATTATCAGTGCTTTCCGTCAAATTGCTGCAACAAAAAATGTTGTTATGGCTGCCGATATTTACGGAAAAGTTAAGACTGTTTTTCAGTTTATAACTTTGATTTTCTATTTCTTGTATGCTTTTGTAATTGAAGAATTTTACAATGCAAATGTTCAAGGATGGCTCACAGCAAACACTATCCTCAACATAATTGGTTATGTTTTGCTTGCTATCACTGTGATCATGACTATCGTTTCTGCTTGGAAATATATTTCAAACAACAGACAGGTGCTTAAAGATGCAAAATAAGGTTATTGTCTTTTCTGACAACCAAAACTTAATAGCTGAAAGTTTAAAGAAAATCGAAAAGTCTTTACTCAAAAGGGGACTTTTTGACTTTTCTTTTTTAAGTTGTTCTTTGTATGCTGACTGCATTGCTTTTTGTATTGATGCCAAAAACAACAATGACAACACAATCATTGTTTGCGACAATGAAAATGTTGACAAATTGGTGGAGGCAAGCAAAACTGACACTGACAATTTGACTCTTATTAAGGAGCAGGCTGTCAAGGTGGAACAGACAACAACTTACAGAAAAATGATGTTTGTGCCTATTGAACTTGATATTGACAATTTTTTGAATGATTTTTTGCCTGTTAAAGAGGTTTTCGCTTGCTCAATTTTTGGAAAAACCAAAAGTTTTGTAGTCCAAAAGTTTGAAGAAATAAAAGTTGGAGTAAGTGAGTTTAATTATAAAATAATAACCAATTCTACATTTTTACATATTGTTTATTATTCTAAATTTGTTGACGAAAATCTTTTAAAAGAAAAATTTGGCGAGAGTGTTTTTGCTGTGAATGACAAGAGCCTTTCAGATTGTTGTGGAGAACTTTTGAGACAAAAAAGTTTGACAATTTCTGTTGTTGACAGTTTGACAGTGGGGAAAATTTCTAGTTTGATTTCTCTTTCTGGATATGACAATAAGACGGATATAAAAAACAGTTTTTTGCTGTTTGATGACAACTCTTTCGAAGATTTTGGCATTGAAAAAACTTTTCTTGATGAGCACGGCACTGTAAGCAAAGAAACAGTTTTTGTTATGGCAAAAAATGCACTGAAAAAATGTGATAGTGATGTGGCGTTGGCTGTTTCGGGCTTTGATTGTGATGCAGGAAGATGTTTTGTTGCTGTTGGAAACAAACAAGAAATCCATGTTTTCTCTTCAATTTTTTACGGAAACAGAAGCGAAAGATTTGAAAATATTGTAAATTTTGCTTTGTTTAGATTATTGAAATTTTTGAAAGAAAAATATTGATGAATATCGTCAAAATTTTATGATTTTATTTGGAAATTTTGTTGGTTTTGAGTTAAAATATAACTATAAATTAAGAGATTATTTTTAGGAGAATTTTTATGGCTGAAAAAGAAAAGAAAGATGCTAGAGAAGAGGCTCTTGAACAAGCTTTGCTTAAAATTGAAAAAGATTTTGGCAAGGGCGCTATTATGAAACTCGGCGATCATCCATATCAAAAAGTTGATGTTATTCCAACTGGTTGTTTGACACTTGATATGGCTCTTGGCATTGGGGGAATTCCTCGCGGTAGAATTATTGAAATTTATGGACCAGAATCTTCTGGTAAAACAACTGTTTCTTTGCATATGGTTGCTGAAGCACAAAAACTTGGCGGACGAGCAGCATTTATTGATGCAGAACATGCTCTTGACCCTGTTTATGCAGAAAAATTGGGTGTTGATGTAAAATCTTTGTATGTTTCTCAACCTGACAATGGTGAACAGGCTTTGAACATTTGCGACACTCTTATTCGTTCTGGCGCTTTTGATATTATTGTTGTTGACTCTGTTGCTGCTCTTACTCCAAAAGCTGAAATTGATGGTGAAATGGGCGACAACCATGTTGGTCTTCAAGCAAGAATGATGAGTCAGGCTCTTAGAAAGATGACCTCCGTTTCTTCAAAGAGCAACACTGCTGTGATTTTTATTAACCAACTTCGTGAAAAGATTGGAGTTATGTTTGGCTCTCCAGAAACAACAACTGGTGGTAAGGCTTTGAAATTTTACGCAAGCATTCGTCTTGATGTAAGAAAAACTGATTCTATTAAAGAAGGTCAAAACATAATTGGAAACAGAACAAAAGTTAAGGTTGTAAAAAACAAACTTGCACCTCCTTTCAAAACTGCTGAATTTGATATTATGTATGGCAAAGGCATTTCAAAATCAGGTTGCATTTTGGATATGGCTTTGAATTTGGGACTTATCAAAAAGAGTGGGGCTTGGTTCTCTTACAACGATGAAAAGATTGGTCAAGGTAAAGAAAATACAAAAATTTATCTTGAAAAAAATCCTGACATTATGAATGAAATCGAAACAAAAATCAGAGAACAAGTTAATGGAAATGATATGTTGAGTTCTGATGACGATGATGAAGATGTTGACGAATAATTAAAGGCGAGCGAACTGCTCGTCTTTTTTTGTTTATATATACCATTTTTGTTTTTGATGATTTGTTTCGGTTTCTGTCTTTGTGAGAGAAAACTCTTTTTCTGTCTGCAAAGATTTGTCCGTTTCTCCTATATAATTGGCAATTATTTTTAAAGTTGTGTCTTTTTCTGGGAAATTGAGTCTTAAAGTCAATGGACCTTGTTTTTCTTCTATGGTTTGATAAGGAATATCATCTTTGTAAATTTGATATTTTAAGTGTTTTTGTGCGTTTAATGTGAGTACTATTTGATTGTTTTCTACCTTACTTTCTGCCGAAATTTGTGGCTTTTCTGTGAAATTTTGAGACACTTCGGTTGGAACATTGAAGCGAGAGAAAAGACAAGTTTCGGTAAAGCGGGCAGGAGTATAAGGACTGGCGAGAACTAATCTATGATTTTCTTCTTTTTCCAAAGTGTCAATTTTGATTTCTGTGACTGACGATGGTATGTCAAATTTTGTTTTGTCGTATTTTTGAGAACTTACATATTGTCTGACAACTTCTGTTGGTTGATTTCCTCCAGCAATTTTTTCAGGTGTGTTTGATATTGAACCAAACCAAACTCCTATGGTTTCTGTTGGGGTGTATGAAATGTTGTAAGCATCAGTGTTTCCGTTTGTGTTTTTCTTTCCAACAGTGCCTGTTTTTGAAGCTATTTCGGTGTTTGTTATTGTGCTTAACTTTCTTGAAGTTCCACTTTTTGCTGTTTCTTGAAGTATGTTTGTCATAAGATAGGCGCTGTCTTCTCTAAATACCATTTGTGAAATTGGTTTGTGTATATAGACAAGTTTGTTGTTTTTGTCTGTTATGTATTGAATAAATGTTGAATCTGAAAACTCGCCATTATTGGCAAAAGTTGTGTATGCTGTTGCTAAATCTTTTATGTTTACACCATAGGTCATTCCACCCAAAGCAAGCGCATAACTGTCATCTTGTTCGTCAAAATCAATGCCTAGTTTTTGAGCATATTGTTTGCCTGTGTCTATGCCAATGTAGCTCAAAACTTTGATTGCTGGAATGTTTATAGAATTTTTTACTGCATCAGTGACAGAGACGTATCCTGAAAATTTTTTGTTTACATTGCTTGGGGAATAACTTCCAATTTTGATTGGCTCATCCAAAATTTGTGTTGATGGACTGACAACTCCTTCATTGAGTGCAGGAGCATAAACAAGCAATGGTTTTAAGCAGGAGGCAGGTTGGCGTTTTAAGTCCAAAACTTTGAAATTGCTGTTTCCTTGAAAAGCTATTACGCCGTGTGTGGTGGAATCTATAACAATCCCGGCATTGTCAATGTTTTCATATTCGTTGTTTTCAAGAGCATTTTTGAGTGCTGTCTGTTTTTCTGTGTTTAAGTAAGTGTGAATTTTATAACCTGCGATTGCTATTTGTTTTGCAGGGATTTTTAATATTTTTGATGCCTCGTCTATGCTTGCTTGAGAGTAGGTGTTGAGTTTGTTTTGATTTTTTTGAGTTATATCAAGTGTAATTGGTTGATTTTGTGTGTTTATTTTTTCATCTATGCTGATTTTACCATCTTTTTCCATTTCACTTAAAACCAAGTTTCTTCTTTGAACAGAGTTTTCATAGTGCAAAATTGGAGAGTATTTGCTGGGTGATTTTATCATTCCTGCAAGTGTGCAACTTTCATTTAAGTTTAAATCTTTGGCATCTTTATTGAAGTAATATTTGCTGGCACTTTCAAGTCCATAACAGTTGTTTCCAAAAAAAATTATGTTTAAGTAGCTTTCCAAAATTTCATCTTTACTGAAATTTTTTTCTAGTTTTTTTGTCAAAACCATTTCTTTTAATTTACGCTCAAATGTCTTTTCGTTTGACAAATGTGTGTTTTTTATGAGCTGTTGACTTATTGTTGATGCTCCTTCTTTTAGGCTCATACTTTTTAGGTTGTTTATCATTGCTTTGATGATTCTTTTTTTGTTTAAGCCATTATGCTTGTAAAAGTCTTTATCTTCTATTGATATAAACGCATCTTTTGTGTATTGATGCAGGCTGGACAGTTTGCAAAAATCTCCGTTGAATTGATTTTCTTCTTTTATTGGAATGTTGTCTTTGTCGTAAATATCAATCGAAAGTGACGGAGAAGTCAAGCTCTCTGTGTTTAGGGGAATTGATTGATATTTGGCATAAGAAACTGCTATTAAACTTCCACACAAAACACAGGCAAACACGACTATTAACACAAAAGAAATTAGACATATTTTGACAATTTTCTTCATTTTTTTATTATGTGTCAGATTTTGTTAAAAATTCACTCTTTGACTTGCTAAATTTGTATTTTTTTTGTATAATTAAGGCATGAAATATTTTATTGTTACATACGGTTGCCAAATGAATGTTCACGAGTCAGAGAAACTCGCTTCAATCTGCGAAAAAATGGGTTATACCCTTGCCGATAAGAGAGAAGATGCAGATTTGATTGTGTTTAACACCTGTGCTATTCGTGAAGGGGCAGAAGATAGAGTTTTTGGAAATGTTGGGGCTTTGAAAAAATTGAAAAAACAAAAGCCTTCTCTTATTATTGCGGTTTGTGGTTGTATGACTCAAAAAGAGACAACTGCAAATTATATTATGAACACTTTCCCTTTTGTTGATATTGTTATCGGCACTTTCAACTTGCCAAATTTTGAACATTATGTGAATGCTGTCAAAAAAGGCAGACAACTTGAACTCTTAAACGAAGGTGATATTGATGAAACAGTGCCTTACAAGAGAACAAGTGGGGACAATGCTTGGGTAAACATTATGCAGGGGTGCAACAACTTCTGCACATACTGTATCGTGCCTTATGTTCGTGGAAGAGAAAAAAGCAGAAGTGAAGAAAACATTTTGAAAGAGATCAGAGAAGTTTTGGCTGAAGGGAAATATAAGAAAATCACTCTTTTGGGACAAAATGTAAACTCTTATGGAAAAGACCTTTCTCCAGTTGTCACTTTCGCTCAACTTTTGAAAGATATTTGTGCAATAGATGGAGATTTTAAACTTACATTTATGACCTCTCATCCAAAAGATTTGACTGATGATGTGATTGATGTTATTGCAAGTGAAGACAAAATTTTGAAGGAAATTCATTTGCCTGCTCAAAGTGGAAACAACAGAATTTTGAAGCTTATGAACAGAAAATATACAAGAGAAAAATATCTTGGAATCATCAACAAAATTCGTGAAAAGATTCCAAATGCAAGAATTACATCAGACTTTATTGTGGGTTTCCCAACTGAGACTGAAGAAGAATTTCAAGACACAATGAGTCTTGTTAGAGAAGTTAAGTATGACGGAATTTTTGCGTTTATGTATTCTCCAAGAGAGGGAACTGTGGCAAGCAAAATGGACGGACAAGTTCCACAAGAAGTTAAACAAAGAAGAGTAAACGAACTCTTGGCTCTTGAAAAGGAAATACAAAAACAGGAAGGGAAGAAATGAGTGTCAGCAAGGTAAAAGAACCATCAAGTATGATGAAACATTATTTGCAAATGAAGGAGAAATACAAGGATTGTATTCTCTTTTATCGCCTTGGTGATTTTTATGAACTCTTTTATGATGATGCTATTGAAATTTCTAATGTTTTGGACCTGACTTTGACAGGGAAAAATTGCGGGCTTGATGAAAGAGCTCCTATGTGCGGTGTGCCTTATCATGCAGCAGAATCTTACATAGCAAAATTGGTTTCTTTGGGGTATAAAGTTGCAATTTGCGAACAACTCACTGAGCCTAAAAAAGGTGTAAAGATTGTTGAAAGAGATGTTGTTAGGGTTGTTACGGCAGGAACTGTTGTCGATGACTCTATGCTTGAAGAAAGAAAAAACAACTACATCATGTCTATGTTTTTGCAAGACGACAAATTGTCAGTTGTCTATTGTGATATAACAACAGGTGAATTTAATTTGTGCCATTTTGACGGCGGGCTTGAGAGCAATTTCTCTGATTTACTCAACAGAATTATGCCTTCAGAAGTTATTGGAAACGCCAAAGCAAAAGAATTTTATAATTCTCTTCCAATTTTGAAATTTGGTGTTTATCCAAAGTTTGAAGAATATTATGAATATGCCTTTGATCAAGAAAAGGCAAAAGAAAATGTTTGTTTGCAGTTTGGCGACAATGCAGTGAATGTTTTTGAATTGAAATCAAACAAGCAGGATATTCCTGCTATTGGGGCGCTGCTTGAATATTTGCAAGAGACACAAAAAAGATCTTTGAAAAACATCAACAAAATAAACAAAGTTAAAAACAACCAATTTATGGTTATTGATATGAACACAAGAAGAAATCTTGAACTTGTGGAATCAATCAGAGAAAGAAAAAGATATGGCTCTTTGCTTTGGCTTATGGATATGACAAAGACAAGTATGGGTGCCAGAAGATTTAGGGCAATCTTTGACCAACCACTTCAAAATTCTGTTGAAATAAATGACAGACTTGACAGTGTGGAAGAACTTTCTAAAAACTTGATTTTGAGAGATAAACTTGTTGAAAGTTTGTCTGGCATAAGAGACATTGAAAGAATAAGTGGGAAAATTGCTTATGGAAATGTTTTGCCTAATGATTTGAATTCTTTGAAAAATTCTCTTGCTCAAATACCTGACATTAAAAAAGTTTTGGCAAATGTAAAGAGCAAAAAGCTTGTTGAATGCAGAGATAAATTGCAAGATTTTTCTGAGATTGTTGAACTTTTGGGCAAGGCAATCAAAGAAAAACCTCCAGCTTTGACAAAAGATGGTGGATATATCAATGATGGGTTTAATCAAGAACTTGATGATCTTCGCCATGCTAAAGATATTGCAAAAGACGAATGCGAGAAACTTGAACAGGCTGAAAGAGAAGCAACAGGAATTAAAAACTTGAAAATCCACTCCAACAATGTGTTTGGTTTTTATATTGAAGTAAGCAAAGGACAAACAAATCTTGTGCCTTTGAGATATGTGAGAAAACAAACTCTTGCAAATGCTGAAAGATACACAACTGAAGATTTGCAAAAGATTGAAGATAAAATTTTCAATTCTGCTGACAATGCTATCAAGTTAGAAGAAAAACTTTATAAAATGCTTTTGGATTATCTTTCAAACTATCTTTCTGCTTTTGCTGATTCTGCAAAAATTATTGCAGATGTTGATGCATTGTTGTCGCTTGCTTTGTGTGCTGTTAAATATGGTTTTTGCAAGCCTGTTATCAACAAAAATGTCAAGAAAATCAACATTGTCGATGGGCGTCATCCTATTGTTGAAAGATTTGCTAAAGATGGTTCTTTCATTGCAAATGACACACTTCTTGACAATGATGAAAACAAAATGATGATAATCACTGGGCCAAATATGGCTGGTAAAAGCACTTATATGCGTCAAGTCGCAATCATAACTTTCCTTGCTCATATTGGAAGTTTTGTGCCTGCAAAGAGTGCAGAAATTTCTATCACTGACAGAATTTTCACTCGTGTCGGTGCAAGTGATGACTTGGCTTTTGGACAAAGCACTTTTATGGTGGAAATGAGCGAAGTTGCAAACATTTTGCAAAATGCGACAGACAAGAGTTTGGTTGTGCTTGATGAAATTGGAAGAGGAACTTCTACTTTTGACGGGCTTTCTATTGCTTGGGCTGTTGTGGAATATATCGCAAAAAATTTGAATTGCAAGACTTTGTTTGCAACACACTATCACGAACTTTCAGAGCTTGAAGGTGTGATTAAGGGTGTGAAAAACTATAAAATCACTGTCAAAGAGATAAATGACACTGTTGTATTTTTGCGTAAGATTGTCAGAGGTCATGCAAGCAAAAGTTTTGGTATTGAAGTTGCTCAACTTGCTGGTGTGCCTCAAAAAGTTATTGACAGAGCAAAAGAAATAAGTATGAATCTTGAAAAAGTAAATACAAAACTTGATATGAATATTTTTGGCGAAGACGAAGAGAGAACAAAACAAGAGAAAAACAACAAACTTGGTCAAAAATTGCTCTCAATTTTGAGAGATATGGATATCAATCGTATGTCACCAATTGAAAGTTTTGAAGTTTTGAATGATTTGATTTCTAAAGCAAAAACTGAAGATTAAAAGGAGTTTTTATGGCTATCAATGTCCTTTCACCAAGAATTTACAATCGTATTGCAGCAGGCGAAGTTGTTGAAAGACCTGCTTCGGTTGTGAAGGAACTTGTTGAAAATAGTTTAGATGCTGGTGCAACAAAAATTAGTGTAGAAATTGAAGAGGGTGGTATTAAGAAAATTTGCGTTTCTGACAATGGTTGTGGAATTGCAAAAGATGATTTACCTCTCGCTTTTTTGCCACATGCAACAAGCAAAATTTCAAACATTGATGACCTTGATGAAATTTCAACATTGGGATTTAGAGGTGAGGCTCTTGCAAGCATTGCTTCTGTTTCTATGGTGAGCTTGACAACAAAAACAAAAGACAGTGAAACGGGTTTCAAGATTGAAGCTGATGGGGGAGAGATATCAAAAATAACTGAAGTTGCTAGACTTGATGGAACAACTTTGTTGATGAAAAACCTTTTCTACAACACTCCTGCTAGAGCAAAATTTTTGAAAAAGCCAAAGACTGAAGAAAGCGAAATAACTCACTTGATTGAAAAATTTATGTTGTCTCATCCAGAAGTTGATTTTGAATATGTTGTTGATGGAAAAACTGTTTATGATCACAACTCTGGAAGTTTGGACGAAGTAATTTATTTGATCTATGGCAGAGATGTTTTTGAAAATTTGCTTAAACTTGATTACAGCGAAGATGACATAAAAGTTGAGGGATATATTGTTTCTCCAAAACTTTCTAGACCAAACAGAACATATCAAACACTGTTTGTCAACGGACGATATGTAGAAAATTATATGATTTCTGCTTGTGTGCAAGGTGCTTATGAACCTATGCTTATGAAGGGCAGATTTCCTATTTATGTAATCAAAATTGAAATGCCTTTTGACAAGGTTGATGTGAATGTTCATCCAAACAAAAGAGAAGTTAAGTTTGAAAATTCTTCAAAGGTTTTTGGTGTCATCAGAAGAGCCGTTGAAAGAGCTTTGATTTCAACAAATCTTATTGCAGATTTTGAATTTACAAGCAAAGATGAAAAAGAATGGAGCAAACTCGACATAAAAAACGAACCAAATCCAAATCTTACATCTTTCAACTCTTATCCAAAAACAAACATAGACAAAATGTCTCCTTTTGAAGGTGCAAGTTTTAAGAATGTTAAGGTTGATTCTGATGTTGCGTCAGAGAAAGTTGCCTCTCCAAAAGATTATCAAGACAAAGGCGTTGACATCATCAATATGCCTGATTTTGCCAGTGTAAAGGTTGAAGGCAGAAACAAAAACAAACCAGGCGGAAACATCTTTTTTGACCACTCTGGAGATAGTTTGTTGCATGAAGTGGAAATTAAAGTTCAAAATGAAGCCAAACAAGAAGAAAAGAAACTTGAAAAATTTGTAGAAGAAAAATTTTTGACTGCAAAGGTGGAAGAAATCAAGATTGTTGGAATTGTCTTTAAGACTTACATCATCACAGAGTATGATGATAGCATTTATGTTATTGACCAACACGCTATGCACGAAAGACAAAATTATGATAATTTGAAAAAACAAATTGAAGCGCACAATGTTGCAAAACAAGATATGCTTATCCCATACAACTTTAAGTTGCTTGCAAAAGACAGAGATAATTTGGAAAACAAACTTGACAATTTGAGAAAGATTGGTTTTGAAATTTCTCAAAATGGAAATGAATTTTCTATTACTAGCATTCCATTTGTTTTGTCAGGAATTCGTCTTGAAAAATTTATTGAAGAAATTTTGGCTGACGAAAGTATGAAAGAAAGAACTGCAAGTGAAATAATCAATGAAAAACTTTGTCAAACTGCTTGCAAACACGCAATAAGAGCAGGTGATGATGTGACAAAAGAGCAAATTGCTTATTTGATAGATAAGATGAAAGATGGTGTCGCTCTTTGTCCTCATGGTCGTCCAATTATTGTCAAAATTACAAGAAAAGAACTTGAAAAAATGTTTAAAAGGGTTTTGTAATGAATAAGAAAAAAGTTGTTTTTATCTTGGGGCCTACTGCTGTTGGAAAAACTTTTTTTAGTGTTAAACTTGCAAAAAAATTGAGCGGAGAAATCATTTCTGCAGATTCTGTTCAGGTGTATAAGGGGCTAGATATTGGCTCAGCAAAAGTCACAAAAGAAGAAATGCAAGGCGTTGTCCATTATGCAATTGACATTTTGGAGCCTTGGGAAGAATTTTCTGTCTATGATTTTGTGGAATATACTAAGCAGAAAATTGATGAAATTGTTTCAAAAAACAAACTACCAATTATTGTTGGTGGGACAGGACTTTATGTAAAGGCACTGACTTTGGGCTATAATTTTGGCGGTGTAAATAAAGATGCAAATCTTAGAAAAAATCTCGAGAAATTGGCAGAAGAAAAAGGGAATGACTATCTCTATCAAATGCTTTTAGAAAAAGATAAAGATATGGCTGAAAAGACTGACAAAAACAACACAGTTAGACTTGTTAGAGCTCTTGAAATTGCTTTGTCAGATGGGCAGAAACAAACGGGAAATGTTGATATTGATTATTTGATTTTTGCTTTGGTTAAAGACAGAGCGGTTTTGTATGACGCAATAAACAAAAGAGTTGATACTATGCTGGCAAATGGTCTGATTGATGAAGTAAAATCTCTCAAACAAAGTGGACTTACAGCACAAAATCAAAGCATGAGAGCAATTGGTTATAAGGAAGTTTTGTCCTACTTAGATGGTGAAATTGACTATGACAGAATGGTGGAGATTTTGAAACAGCACAGTCGAAATTATGCAAAAAGACAACTCACATTTTTGAGAGGGATGCAAAATGTGAATTTTGTTGATACTTCTGATGTTTCAAGCGCAGAAAAGACAATTTTAAGTAAAGTTGAGGCTTGGCTTAAAGAAGAATAAAGATTTTAAATTTGGTGAGAAATAAAGATTTGAGAACACAGTTTTGTGTTCTTTTTTTTGCTGTTTTTAAATATGATATTGTATGGTCAAGTCCTACAAAACTCATTCTTTTATAAATGGTTTGAGATTTTCATGTGTGAATACGCTTAAAGAAAACAGGGTTAAACTCATTATATCTTTTATCTTGGTTTTTACGGCAATATGCACAGGTGTTTTTATTGCTATAAAAAGCAAAAATGCTTACGAACTTGGAATGTTGCAGGAAATTGATTTAGATGATTTTTATTTGGGTGTTGCTGCGTCTTCATCTGCGTTTTTCTCAAGAACGATTTCTTTGCTTGTCAATGTGACAATTTTGTCGGTGCTTTCATTTTCGGTTTACCTTTTTCCGCTGGCTGAAATTTTGTTTATTTACAGGGGTTATTTGTTTGGATTGAATTTTGCCCTTGTCTTTATTTTTTATGGCATTGGTGGGGCAATTACGGGCATTATTGTTATTTTGCCATGTCAACTTCTTACTTTGTTTGTGCTTATTATGTTTTATTTTATTTTTCAAAAAATCAATAGAAATTGCAAAAAATTTGGTTGCACTGAATGTAATAGGTTTTTATATGTTTTGATTGCAATTTTGCTTCTGATTGCTATCAACTTGGTTGAAACATTTTTGCTTTTCATATTGAATGGCAAAGTTATTTTAGTGATTTAGTGCTTGAATAAAATGTTGCTTTTTGTAGAAACTACTTGAAAAGGAGCATTTTATGAAAAAGTGTTTTACAAGTTTGGCGTTATGTTTGTTGGCTTTGACAATCTTCTGTGTTGGACTTTTGAATGTCGACATTGCCACTTCTTATGCAAGCAATGATATTGACATAACAAGCAAGAGCGCAATTTTGATGGAGTTTGACAGTGGGGAGGTTTTATATGCAAAAGATGAATGCAAGCATCTTCCTATTGCGAGTATGGTCAAGATGATGACAATTTTGCTTTCTCTTGAAGAATTGCAGGAAGGAAATGTCTCTCTTGATACAAAAATTACAACGACTGAAAATGCGTCAAGTATGGGTGGTTCGCAAGTTTTTCTTGATCCTTATGTTGACTACACATTTGAAGATTTGTTGAAGTCGGTTATTATGGCTTCTGCAAATGATGCTAGTGTTGCACTTGCTGAATATTTCAACGGAAATGAAAAAGCATTTACCAATCGTATGAACAAGCGTGCAAAAGAACTCGGTATGATTGATACTCATTATGTCAACTGCACTGGATTGCCTGCACCAGAACAATATTCTTCGGCAAAAGATACGGCAATCATTCTTAAAGAAATTTTAAAACATGATATTTATCACAAATATAGCACTGTTTGGATGGACGAACTTGTTCATCCTTCAGGCAGAAAAACAGAACTTGTCAACACAAACAGGTTGATAAGATATTATCAAGGTTGTGATGGCGGGAAAACAGGCTCAACAAACGAAGCGGGTTGTTGTCTTGGTGCTTCTGCTAAGCGTGGAGATATGAGGTTGATATCTGTTGTTATTGGTGCTGAAAACAGCAAAACTAGATTTAACGAAAGTGCAACATTGTTTAATTATGGCTTTGCAAATTTTGAAAGTCAAAAGTTGGTTGACAGTGATGTCCCAATTTCCAACATTCAGGTTGTAAAAGGCAAACAGGATAGTGTTGATGTGTATGCACAAACATCATTCTCAGCTGTGCTCAAAAAGGGGGACAAGTCAGGTTATGATACCGTTGTTGATGTCAAATCTTCTGTTTCAGCTCCAACTAAAAATGGAGATGTGGTCGGAGAAGTCACTGTAACTAAAAATGGAAATGTTGTGAAAAAAATTCCTATAATTCTAAAAGACAACATAAAACATCTGTCTTGGTTTGAAACTGCTCATAAGATTGTCGAAAAGTGGTAGGTGTGACAAAGAGTGTTGAAAAATAACACTCTTTTTTGTTTTTGCATATTGACTTTATGTTGTGCCAGTGATAAAATAATAGCATAATTGTTGGGAGATATTTATGATTGAAATTAGAGTTAGAGAAAGCGAAAATAAAATTATTGATTTAGGAAAACTTGAGCTTATTCCTTATGATGCAAATTTTGATGTTTATGATGATGAAGTTGGAGTAGAAACCTTTAAACTTTTCAACAAACAAAAAAATGACTTTGTTTCTGACGATGTCTTTATTGGTTATACAACACCAAAAGATTTTCCTGGATTTGTTGTGTGCAGAAGTATAAACAATGATTATCTTTTGATGACAGAAAATGGGGAATATATTCACAGAGTTTTTCCAGAAGAAGCAGAAGAATTGAAGTTGTTTTTGACAAGAATTGCAAGAAATGTAAGTCTTTTGTCTGAGATCAAATGTTTGGATTTCTTTGCAAACAAAGAAGTAAAAAAAGAATTGTTTAAATTGCACGGATTTTTAAACAAAAAAAGAATTGAAAAGGCAATAAAAGAAGAAAGCAAAAATATTGGTCCAACTTGTGTTATGTCTGACCTTGAAAAAACTTATATGGAAAATGTTTACAGAAAGAAGGAAAGATTGGTTAAACATAAGCAAATTAAGGAACATAGAGAAAATAAAGAAAAAAGCATTTAATTTTGCTTTGTTATAGATTTGAGAGAAGGAAGATCCTTCTCTTTTTTATTGTCAAATTTTTGTGTTTTGCTTGCCAACAACATCAATATTTTGTATAATATTATAGTCGAGAGCAATAGGAGTTGTTATGGAAGTTTCAGAAGAAAAAGTTGAGAATGTAGAAGAAAGCACTGATATGCTTTTGTCTTCTGACGCTTACAGATTTAAACTGGATAATTTTGAGGGACCTTTGGACCTTTTGCTTCACCTTATTAAGGAAGCAAAACTTGATATAGCAACTGTTAAACTTGCTGATATTACAGAACAATATTTGGAATATATGCAAGACATAAAAAATGTTGATATGGACAAGGCTAGTGAATTTATCACAGTCGCTGCCACTTTGATTGAAATCAAATCTAAGAGTGTGCTTCCTGTTGAGCAGGAGCAAGTCCCTGATGAAGAAGATGATGAGGCTTTGCTTCTTAGAAGACTCCGTGAATATGAATTGTTTAAAGAGACAGGAAAAGAACTTAAAGCTATTGAAGATGTAAACAAATTTTACAGAGCACCTGGCAAAGAAACAGAAAAAGTTAAAGTTATCATCAAAGATATGGTTTTGGATCAATTATTGGATGCTTTTGCTAAGGTTTTGACAAGAGAAGAACTCAAAAAAGCAGTTGAAAACGAACAACCAAAGAAGATTGTTAAGGATAGATTTACTGTTGCTGAAAAAATCATTTCTATTAGAAATTTTGCAAAAGAACGCAAGCGTTTTGAGTTTGAAGAGTTGTTTGACAATGAAATGACAAAAAGCGAGTTGATAAATACTTTCTTGGCACTTTTGGAACTTTTGAAGTTGCAAACTATCAAAGTTATTCAAAGTGGTACTTTTGGTAACATCATAATTACTGCAAACGAGGTGTAAGATGAATGTTGAAAACAAAAATAATTTAAAAGACATTGTTTTGTCAGTTCTTTTTGTTGCGGGGGAAGGAATTGAAAAGTCTTTCATTGCAGAAAAATTGAATTTGACAGAAAAAGAACTTGATAAAGTTGTTGATGAGCTTGAGAAAACATATTCTGGTGATAACGGAATTCATATCATTAGATATAAAAATAAAATTCAACTCGCATCAAATCCTTCTTATGCCGATTATATAAGTGAAGTTTTGAATCCTATCAGAGAAAAATCTTTGACAAGAGCAGCTCTTGAAACTTTGGCAATTATTGCTTATAAACAACCAATCACAAAACTCGAAATTGAAGATATAAGAAGAGTTAATTGTGATTATGCAGTGCAAATTTTGGTTGATCAAAATATGATTGAAGTTGTTGGCAGAAAAGATGCCGTTGGAAAGCCTTTGCTTTTTGGAACAACAGAAAACTTTTTGAAGAGATTTAATTTGAAAGATTTGGCAGAACTTCCTGACTATGATGGGCTTCTTGAAAGGATTAAAGTCATTGAAGAAGGAGAAGACAAACCACAGAGTGACAGTTTGTATAACGAATTTTCTTTGCCTGATGAAGAGATACCTGAATTTTTGAAAAATGAAGAGGGTGTGCAAACTGTTCAGGGTGATGACAACATCGCATAAATAAAAGAGGGTAGACCTCTTTTTTTGTTTTATCTATTTTTTTGTGTGCATATATTAAAATATGGACAAACAGAAGTCTTATGGCAAAAATTATAATATGGTAAAACCAAAACATTTTCTTTCATTCAAATTTTTGTTTGGAACATTGTTTTGCTGTATTTTTGTGGTCATTGTCTGTGCAATATGTGTAGGATATCTTATATGAAAAAATTTTCTGTGCATCCTATAAGTATAATTTTATGGATTTGGCTGTTTGTTGTTTTGGGGTGGTTGCCAGCAATAAGTTATATTTTGGCAATTGTTATTCACGAGTTGGGACACTTTTTTATTGCTAAAAAATTGGGATATAGTTTGTCAAGTTTTTCAATTTCTCCTTATGGCTTTTCTCTTTATTACAGCAATCATAATTTTGATTTTAAAGATGAACTCAAAATAGCAATAGCTGGTCCTTTGGCAAATTTTTTGTTTGCATTTGTAATTTTAGGTGTATGGTGGATTTTTCCCTCAACATATTTTTTTACAGAAGATTTTGTTTTGATTAGCATTGTCATTGCTCTTTTCAATTTATTGCCAGCATATCCTTTGGATGGGGGTAGAATTTTTGTAAATATTGCTTCATATTTTTTTGATGAAAGTGTGGCAAAAAAGATAACAATAATTTTCAACTATTTGTTGGCTGTTGTCTTTTTTGTAATTTTTGTTGTTTGCTTGTTTATAAACTTCAATCCAACTTATTTGCTATTTTCATGTTTTTTGTTTGCAGGAGCTTTAAATTTAAACTTTGTCAGCAGATATGAGAAGATAAACATATTTTGCAAGAAGAATAAAAATTTTGCTTCGCCAGTTTTGTTGTGCGTCTATCCAGATGTGACAATAAGAGAATTGATTAACAAAATTCAAACATCAAAGACTCATATTTTTTATTTAATTTTAGATGATGGGAAAATTGTAAATTTAAGCGAAAAAATAATAATAAACTTATCAAAAAAATATAATTTTGAAACAAAAATAAAGGAAATACTAAAAAAATAACAAAAAATACAATAAAAATAGTAAAAAAAATAAATAATTATACACAAATGGAGAATAAAATGTGGATAAATGAGATTAAATTAAGCAATTTTAGAAATTATAATTATCAAGAAATTAAATTACACGAAAATATAAATGTATTTTATGGAGAAAATGCACAAGGAAAAACCAATGTTATTGAGTCAATATTTTTAAGTAGTATTGGAAAGTCTTTTAGAACAAGTAATGAAAAAGAATTAAAAGATTTGAATAGA
>URXM01000004.1 GCA_900551855.1 uncultured Eubacteriales bacterium | reverse complement strand
ATTTCTGACTGTTCCTTTAGAAGAACTTATAGTAAAATTAGTATCGTCTGTTACTCCTCGCGCTTGATAATACAATGTTAAAGTATAAGTATTTATTGTCCACCGTGCATACAAAGTATCACTTGCAGCTATGTATGTCAATTTTCCACTCAAAATACTTCCAGAAGAGTTTACAATTTGTGTGCCAGTTCCACTCATTCCTGTATAATATCCACCAAATGTATAACCTGTTCTTGTTGGTTTTGTAATAGTTGCTATAGGTGTTGTTGCACTACTATTTGAATACCAACCTGTGTTATATTTCAAATAAAGTGTGCTTGTTCCACCAGAGCCACTTTGTTTATCCAAACTGATTGTATAAACATTTGGCGTCCAAGAAGCGTACCAAGCATCACCAGAAGACACCCAACTATCCGCAAATGTATAACCAGCTGAATATGCTGTCCCTGAATTATTTCTCTTCCAACCAGCAAAAGTATAACCCGTTCTTGTTGGTTTTGTTGAAGGCATTGTATAACCTATTCCTGCATAAACCGTCATAGAAGATGGTGCACCACTACCACCATTAGCATTAAATGTGACAGAGTATTTTGCTCTATAAATCACATAAGCTGTTGCTGACCATATAGAAGATACATTTGATTTTGCGGAAGTACTGTTATTATATAATTTTCCGTTTGATAAATAATAAATTGCCAAAGAAGGGGTCCTATAAATGCTATTGGTTGAACTATTGTTAAAAAGACTTACACCAAAGCAAGCGGCAGTTCCACCAGTATTATTAAATGGATCTATTCCCATATATCTATTATAAACACCAATTCCCCAGAAAGGCTCCCAGTGATAATAGAAATAACTCAAATTTGTGACATTTCCGTTCGTTACTGATACAGTGGTATTATAAGCTTTGTATGTAGTCATATCATAGCCGTTTGACCCCCAACTTTGTCCACCACTTCCGTTTTCATCATACCAATAGACATTAAATTTTATTGAGGAGTTTTGATAATTTGAACTTGTAGTTTCATAGCTCATAGTACTGCTTGTGTAATAAAGACCTTTTACATAAATAGTAAAACTTGATTGTGCATCTGGATAAACGCTATCATCATTTTCATCTTCTTCTCCATTGTCAGTGCTGTTTTCATCTTCGACGCTGTTTTCAATCTTATTTTGTTCATAATAATAATTTGACAGCAAAAAGATTCCACCCCCTACAAGAGTGAAACTACACAAAACAATAAGTATTATTGCAAATACCTTCTTCATATCGTTATTATATCAAAATTTATAAAAAAAACAAATTTTTTTTCTTATTTGTCTGAATTCTTTTTATAAAAAATTTTCAAAAAAGGTACAGCCCATTTTGGTGCTTTAATGCAAATTATTCTAATATTTGATTTCTTTTCTTTTTCCATAATAATAATTATGCAACTTATTTCTTGTTTGTTACAAAATTTATTATCAAAATTAAGCCAACTGTCCAGCAATTGCCCCATCACTGCAACCAGTGACAATTTGCTTCAAAAAGCCATTTCTTACATCTCCAACAGCAAAAACGCCATTGATAGAAGTGCGCATATTAGAATCCGTCTTGATAAATCCGCGTTCATCCATGTCAAGTACACCTTTATAAATGTCTGTTTTAGGTTTTTTGCCAAGTTCAATAAACAAAGCTGATGTATCAAACACTTCTTCTTTTCCTTTTACTTTCGCAACAACTTTGTTTAAAACATCTTTTCCTTCAACTTTTTCAATTTCTACATTAGAAACGACTTCTATCTTCTCATTTTTGTTTACACTTGCATATTTTGACATATCACCACTATCAAGAACAACAACTTTTGAGCAAACTCCAGCAAGATCCAAAGCCCCTTTTATTCCACTGCCATTTTTGCTTGCCACACAAACAATTTGGTTTTTATAAAAATTGGCATCGCATACAGCACAATAACTTACTCCTCTGCCCAAATATTCGTTTTCATTTTTGCCAAGTTCAATGCTAGAAAGCCCTGTTGCAATAATGACACTCTTACACAAATATTCTGTTTTCCCATACAAAATTTTATTCTCTCCGGAAAAATCAACTTTTGTTATGTTGTCATAAATCACTTCAATCTCTAAATGCTTAATTTGTTTTGCAAACATTTGACTCAATGAAAAACCATCAATCTCTTCTTGAGAAGGAAAGTTTTCAATTCTATTCAACAATGCAACCTGCCCACCCAAAGTGAACTTTTCAATTATGGCAACATTTTTGCCTCTTCTTTTGGCATATATAGCGGCAGACATCCCTGCCACACCACCACCAATAATTAAAACATCATACATCTTCATATAATCATTATATCACAAAAAGAAAAAATCACGAACTTTTTCGTGATTTTTCTTTAATTAGATTTGTATTCTAATCTACATTTCTCCAAGCACCATAGAATGTTATACCTGCCAAACCATTCCCACCATCACGACCAACAGTGTAAACATATCTTACTTGATTTGCAACATCTGGATTGACTTCAGTAGAAACATCCAATTTCAATTCTACTCCGAAAAAGTCCATAGTTTCTAAAACAATTCTGTTACGTTCTTTTTCAATTTCAAAATTTACTTGAGTGGAGCCTATTGTTTGAGAATATTCAACCTCAACTTCTCCTCTTCTGTTTTTCTCCAAACCAAATTCAAAGTTTGATACTTGACCATCAACATAGATGTCAAACATATATTCTTCTTCTACTTCTCCATGTTCTCTTTCAACTTCTTGCTTAAAAACAACTTTGTTCCTTTCTCTTTCTGTTCCTGATTGATAGATGCTAGCAGAAAATTCGATTTCCATTTCTCCAGCTTCAATCTCTTTTTTGCCTTCAATATATAAGGTGTTTGCGTGATCACCATCAATATACATAACGCCAGAAAGTTTAGTTTCTCTTTCTTCTCTATCACTGTCATGAACTTTGTGATTGTTGTCATTCATCAAAGTTTCATTGAAATACATTTCATAAACAGCAGAGTTCCCGTCAATATAACTTGTGCTTATAGTCAGTTTGTGATCATACACAGAAGCAAGATCCTCTTCAACATCATTTTCAACTACATTTACAGGCTTCTTTCCTCCCATAATTGAATCGAAAACTGACATATATTTGTCCAAAGTGTTGGAGATTGTGTCACTTAATTGATCATTCAATGATGTTTCTGCGTTGGCATTTGCACCAACCATTTGTTCAGAAATCATTTTGTCATTTGCAAGCACTGCCGTTGTAACCCCAGCAAAACCATAGATATCTGTTGTTGTCATATTGTCATTGTTTGAGCCACCACATCCAGCAAGCATACCAGCACCAGTGGCAAGAACTCCACACATAAGAATCCCTGCCAAAATCTTGTTTCCTTTCTTCATAAAATCCTCCTTATTGTTCTTGATTTAATTATACTTGAAAAATACCATGTTCTCCAAACAAAAATCATAAAAAATTTAATAAAAAAAACAGACAAAATGTCTGTTTTTGAAAAATTCCAAGATTATCTCTTTGAGAATTGAGATGCTTTTCTTGCTTTTTTGAGACCGTATTTCTTTCTTTCCTTCATTCTTGGGTCACGAGTAAGAAGTCCAGCGTCTTTAAGTTCTTTCTTATATGTTTCACTAACTTTAACAAGTGCTCTAGCGATTCCGTGGCAAACTGCACCAGCTTGTCCAGAAATTCCGCCACCTTCAACATTAACTACAACATCAAATTTGTCTGCTGTAGATGTAACAGTCAAAGGTTGTTTAGCAATAATGATCAAAGTATCTCTTTGAAGATATTCATCAATATTTTTTCCATTGATTTCAATTTTGCCAGAGCCAGGATACAAACGAACTCTTGCAATAGATTTTTTTCTTCTTCCAGTTGCAATAAAGCAACCACCCTTATTTTGTTTTTTATCAGCCATTATTCAATTGCTCCTTTTAATGCTACTGTTTCAGGTTTTTGTGCACTGTGATTGTGATTTGCATCTTTGTAAACATAAAGTCTTGTAAATTGTTTTCTTCCCATAGAATTTTTTGGAAGCATTCCCTTAACTGCTTGTTCAACAGCTTTGCAAGAATTTGTTTTCATCAAAGTTGAGTAATCAACTTCTTTAAGTCCACCAACATAACCTGTGTGCCAACGAAGTTTCTTTTGTTCCAATTTCTTTCCTGTCAAAACAACTTTGTCAGAATTAACAACAATTACAAAATCTCCTGTGTCAACATGTGGTGTGTAAATAGTTTTATTTTTACCAGTCAAAATGTCTGCAACTTGACTTGCAAGTCTTCCAAGTGGCATATTTGTTGCATCAACAACAAACCACTTTCTTTCAACAGTTGCTGGATTTGCCATGTAAGTTTTCATTATTATCTCCCTTGAAAATTAAATATTAAAATTTCATAACTAAATTTGTTATGTCAAGATTATCACTTTGCCAGTAAGCGATAATTGCCATTTATATTTCTCCAACGACTTAAATTGGGGCTAACAATAAAAATCGCCTTCAAAATAAAGACGATTATATTTTAAATAAACTATAACAATTTGTCAAGCATTTACAGTAAAAATACCCAAAAATTTTTTATTATCCAACCAATCTTTCAATGTCAGATTTTGTAATAGAATGTTCTTGAATTTTGTTTGCTGTTTCAACAAGAGAATTATATTTTATTGTATCTTTAAACACCTTGCTCTTTTCTTTCTTGTCTTGCATAACTTCAGCATCTGCAACCTTGTTTGAAATCTTCTCAAACAACTTTCCTGAAAGTCCGGTCAAAATAAATGCAAGATGCTTATCATTTTCCACTTCTTTAACACTTCCAGCAAAATCTTTGTCTCTTATAGGTACAACACAATTCAAATTTTCAACAAATTCTCTTTCATTGGCAGAATTTTTTGCCAATAATTGAACTTTTGGAAGGCAGTTTTTTATCACTGTTTTCTTCGCATCTTCAAAACTTTTTCCATCTTCTACATCCTTCAAAACCGTGGACAATTCTGTTTTAAAGAAATCAGGCAAGGAGACACCCTCTTCTTTGACAAAATAAGCGTTATATTTGCTTACCAAATACAAATAATTTGAATAAGCGTGGTTTTTGTCATAGATCTTACTTTCACAGACCTTTCCATCTTTATCAAAACTTACCAAATCAAAGAAATATAAAAAACTCATTGTGCTCTCCTTTGTATGATTATATCATAACACAATGAAAATGAATAAATCAAACATTTTTATGAATATTTATACATTTTTATAAATTTTTTATACAATAAAGCACCAATTCCGTTGCGTAAAGATTGCCGCCATAGTATCTAAAATAAAATTTATAATCGTTTCTAATACTTTCAATTATTTTGGGAATAACAACAAAATCAGAATTGCTGTGATAAGCAGAAATCATAAGCTTTGGACAATCATTTCTTATATGCTTTTCACAACCTTTAATTGCATCTATCTCCCCACCCTCAATATCCATTTTTATCATAGAAATATTACTTTTTATATCTTCATCCAGCGAAATTTTATCTATTTCAATTTTTCCATCATATTCTACTTGATTTGCAGAGTTAGAAACAGAATTTTCCTTTAAAAACACTTTCCCAATCGACTCTCCAACAGCTTTGTTTAAAATTTCAATGTTATGGAAATTTGATAAGCTCTTTTTTGCTTTTTCAACAACCGCAGGTGTAATTTCATATCCATAAATTTTCTTGTAAGAATCTTCTCCAAAACACTTGATAAAGTCCAAAATTGTCTCTCCATAATAAGTGCCAACATCTACAAAAATCTCATCAGAAACATTGTTCAAAATGTCCAAATCAAAATATTGTGAATATAATTGTTCTTTTGCCTTTTTCAAGCATTCAAAGTCAAAATAATAGAAATTGCTTAAAACTGCATAAAGCGCAAATTTAGAGCGATAATCTTCTAATCTATCATATAACCAAACAATATCATTAACATAATCTTTGAAAACTTTTGCTTTCTGATGAAAGATATCAAAATTATTTTCTTTAAAAGAATAACTCCCCCAATATGGATATTTTGACCAATAATCACTCAAAACATCTTGAATAGGGATTGGGACTTTCGTTAAAAAGCAATTTCTCATATTCAAAAACAATTCATTTTCACTTTTACTTTTCAATTCACTTATAATAGAAAAAAATTTGTCATCAACCCACATAAAAACCTCTATAATAATTTATTCAATCAAAAAGCATAAAGTTATAAACCAAGCAATAACAAAAAATTTGCAAATAAAAAGATGTTATGCTATAATTCAAAAGTCAAATGACCTCATAGTAAAACTGGATATTACGGTCCCCTCCTAAGGGATTGTTCTGGGTTCAAGTCCCGGTGGGGTCACCAATTTAATGATAAAAAGACAAGTGCTTTACTCTTGTCTTTTTTATTTTTATTTACATTAAATCTTTGTTGTAAACTGCTCTTTCTCCACCAATATATTTTGGTCGCACTCTTGCACAAACCAAATTTGCTTTTCCAATCTTTTTGATTGATATTCTGACAGGGACAGCAACTGCTTTTAAATGCATACCTATCAGTGTATCACCGATATCAAGCCCCGCATCTGCTTTTATGTTTTCAACAACAATAGGATTTTTGAATGATTGATAAGCCACTGTTGCCAACGCTCCTCCTGCTTTGAGTTGAGGGACTACATTGACTATTTCTGCATTTGGCAATGCATCTCTTTCTGTCACTATTGCACGATTGAGATGTTCGCAACATTGAACTGCAAGATATAGCCCTTTTCCACTCAAAACAGAATAAATTCCTTCAAAGATTTCTTTTGCAACATCCAAGTTGGAGTTTTGACCAATTTTGCTACCAACAACTTCACTTGTGGAACACCCCACAACCAAAATATTACCTTGCTTTAATTTTGCTACTTCAACAAATTCTTTAACAGCTTTTGTGCTTATTGCTTTTATATTCATCTTTACCTCGTTTGTATAATGATACCAATATCTCTTTTTTATTGCAAATCAAATTAAAGGGAAACGATAAATTTCGGCAACAAACATAATTTGCTAGACAAATAAGTTGGATTTTTGTATTATATTATTAAGTAAATAATTTTTTGTGTGAGGAAATATGATAAACATTTGTTATAGTGGCAACAAAAAAATTTTTGAAGGTTTGCTTCTTGCAGTTTTATCTCTTGCAAAAACAACAAAAGAAGAGTTAAAAGTCCACATTTTGACTATGGATTTGCACGAAGAAAATCCAAACTTTCTGCCTTTTTCAGACGAACAAATTGAATTGCTGGACAAAATCTTGAAAGAGAAAAACAAAGACAGTCAAGCAATAAAGATTGATGTCACAAAGCAGTATATAGAACAATTAAGAGATGGCAAAAATCATCACAATGGTTATACCCCTTATGCAACACTCAGACTCCTTTTGGATCTTGTGCCAAACATGCCTGACAAAATGATTTATATGGATATTGACACAATGTGTGTTTCTGACATTAAGCAACTTGATGATGTAGATATTAACGGCTATGATTTTGGAGCAACAAAAGACTATATGGGCATATTTTGGATTCATAGACATTATTGCAATTCTGGTGTTATGACAATGAATCTCAAACAGATAAAAGAAAATGGATTGTTTGTAAAATGCCGTAAAAAAGTCAATAAAACAAAAATGCTTATGCCTGACCAAACTGCATTAAACAAATACGGAAAGAAAAAATATCTTCCTTTCAAATTTAACGAACAAAGAAAAATCAAAAAAGACACAGTGGTAAAACATTTTTGCAAAGGAATTGTCTTCTTCTTGCCTTTCGGTTTTCACATTTACAACATAAAACAATGGCATAGAGATAAAGTCCATAAGAGCTTAAAAATATTCTGCTTTGACGACTTGTATGAAAGAGTTGACAATTTAAAGAAAGAATATCCAAATTGTTTTTAAAAAAGAACAGCATTTAATCTGTTCTTTTTTTATTGTCATCTATTTTTTCAACGCTATATTTTGCCAACAAAAACTCATATTCTTCAAACCTATGACTTCTTATAGGAAACTTTCTTCCATCATCAAAATAAATCAACATACAAGGGCAAATATTGTGATAACTTGATAAATACTCAAAACATATTGCATGTTTCTCTTTTATAAGTTTTTGAACTTTTGCGTGATAATTGAAATACATAAAAATAATATGTTCAAAATCAAAATAAACTTACTTTAAAACTTCTGTTTCATTCGAATTTTCTTCATTTGTTGAAATAGCAGAATTTGTGTTTTTTCTCTTGTTCCATTCCAGCACAACCGAAACAACAGCTCCAATAAAGCCACCACAGCAATCACAAATAATGTCATACATAGTGTCCATAATCGCCAATCGCCCAACAAGACCTTCTGTCAATTGAGAGTTTAGATTCATTATTATATCTGTCGAAAACTCCCAAATTTCCCACACTGCACCACACATAAGTGCAATAGAAAAAGTCAAGACAAACAGCCAAGGCAAAGAAAGTTTGCTATGCTTGCTTTCTTTAAACAGAATATATCCTATAAGTGCAATAATAATCCCACTAGCAAAATGAATAATTTTGTCATAAGGAGTCCACAAAGAATAAACCCTCCACAAAGAACCAACTAGCATAGACAAAATCAAAAAGACTTGATAACAAATTGAAATTGTCAGTCCAATTTTCATTTTAAAAAGCAAATTTAATAAAAATGGCAACCACGCACAAACGACAAACCCTATCAAAAATAGGTAAGACAAATATCTCATCTCAACAAAATTTAAACACGCCAAAACCGTGTAAATAATCAAATTTATTATTGCAATCCCTGTTGATGCAATAGCCGTCCAAAATAATTCTTTTCTCATAATTTTTCTCTCTTTTTATTTTACAATAAAATTTGTCTCTTTGTCGAACAATTTGCAATAAAAAAAGTATGGATAACCCCATACTTTTTCCATTTAACATGACTTATTTTTTCAATGCCAAAGCACTTGTTCCAAGAGATGCAACACCAACAACAGCGTTGACAATCAATGTAGCCCAGTTTGCAACACGTCCTGTTATTTCGTGTGTAATTGGATCTGCTTTTCCATCGCAATATGTTCCTACAACTATGCAGTTTACAATAACCAAAACGGCAACTGCAATGGCGCTAATCAAAAGACCGAATGTTGCGAATTTATTAAATCCTGCACCCTTTACAACGCCCAAGTCAGCCAAGAGTTTTAAAACTGCGAATAGTGCAAGCAGTGATGCAAAGATCACAATCAACAACAATACGATTGAAAGCCCTGTGTTTGCTCCATCTTCAAAGCTGATAAGATCATACCCAGAAACACTTCCACCAATACCAACTACAAGAACTGACAAGTGTGGAAGAGCCATAAACCCCAAAAGTAAACCAGCCAAAGCGAGAGTAATCAAATCCCACAACGCTCTCATATTTGATTTTTTAGATTTTTTTGCCATAATATCCTCCTTTTCCTCTTATTTATATTTTAACAAAGAAAAAGTTGTTAAGTCAATCAAACTCAACAACTTTCATTGGAGATTATAACAAAATGCACAAAACTCCGCCTTTGCCTTCGTTGATAATTCTACCAAGAGTCTTTTTCATCTTTCTTTGAGCATCTGCTGGCATCATAACAATCTTAGAACTAATGTTGTCATCAATCAAAGAATATAAACTTTTGCCAAGCAAATTTGTATCCCAAATCCCTTCAGGATCGGTTTCAAATCTTTCACTCAAATAGTCAACCAAATCTTGACTTTGAGATTCTGTCCCTACAAGAGGTGTCACTTCTGTTTCCACATCCACCTTGACTATGTGCAAACTTGGAGCAGATGCCTTGATTTTCACGCCATACTTATTGCCTTGTTTAACCACTTCTGGCTGTTGCAAAGTGTATTCTTCTTTTCCAGGAACAACAATTCCATAACCAGTCTGTTCTACTTGTTCCAACGCATCTTTAAGTTTGTCATATTCAACTTTTGCAATTGCCAAGTTTTTGATATAAGAAACAAGTTCATAGTCATCATTGATTGCAAAACCACATTCATCAGAAAGCACGCGATAGAAAAGAGTTTCTTTTGGTATAACATTAAACTTGATTATTCCCTCTCCCATCTCAACATTTGAAAATGTTATTGGATCAAAACTTTCACTTTCTGTAAAGACTGCACTTTCTTTGTTTGCGTCACCAATTTTTTTCACATTTTGAGCAAATTTTTTGACTTCTCCAACAATTTCAGTAATGATTGGATTTGAAAAAGACAATGCTTGTATCCACTTAGGCATACCGACCTTGATGCTTTTTATTGGAAATTCCAACAACACTTTTTCAAAAATCTTGTCAACATCTTGTTCTTTCATTTCGGCAACATTCATTGCAACGACTTGTGCTTGATATTTTTCGCTTAAATTTTGTGCCAATTTTTTGCTGTCCGCACTTGCTGGATTTTTGCAGTTAAGGACAATAACAAAAGGTTTTCCACAAGCTTTCATTTCTGAAACAACTCTCTCTTCTGCAGATATATAATTTGCTCTTGGTATATCAGTCACAGATCCATCAGTGGTGACAACAACACCAATGGTAGAGTGCTCTTCAATAACCTTTTTTGTGCCTATTTCTGCTGCTTGTTCAAAAGGCATTTCCTCTTCTGACCAAGGAGTTTTGACAAGTCTAGGTTTGTCATTTTCTGTGGCACCCATTGCTCCGCTTACCAAATATCCAACACAATCAATCATTCTCACTTTCAAATTGATTTTGTCTGCAACTGAAATTTTTACTGCTTCATTTGGGACAAATTTTGGTTGTGTTGTCATAACAGTTTTACCATCAGCACTTTGTGGCAATTCATCAACAGCTCTGTCTCTTACATTCTTGTTTTCAATGTTTGGAATCACAAGTTTTTGCATAAATTCAGAGATGAAAGTAGATTTCCCTACCCTAACAGGTCCAACCACGCCGACATATATATCACCATTGGTGCGAGTTTTAATATCTTCGTAAATTTGATACTTTTCCATTTAAACCTCCAAGATAGAATAATTTATGAAGGCAAATATCAAATTATAACAACCAAAAAAGAAAAAAAATAAAAAAGCAAGAAGTGATTTCTTGCTTATTTTTTTGTCAAATCATAACTCATTTCAACAAGAGCAGATATATCTTTGAGATCTACCTCTTCCAAGATGATAGAAATCCAATGGATTTTGTTCATATGATAACAAACATAAATTCCTTTGTTTTTCAAAAGAGGTTCTCGAAGCATTGTGTCGCATTTCAAATTTAACACATCTACCACTCTATCTTCATCACCGACAATCTTGTTTTTCTTGACTTTCATAACAAGTCCAAACCATTTTTTGTTGTCCTTGTGCCTAAAAACAATAGAATCGAAATCTTTGTTGAAAGGATAATCTGGCTCAACTAAAAATTCTTCTTCAACAAACTCAATCAGTTGTTGTCTTGTCATTTTTCTCCTCTTTCAATTCTTCTTTAGGATTTTCTGCTTTTTCATCTTTGTTTTCAACTTCAACAGATTTTTCTTCAGTTTTTTCCAATTCTGTAGATTTGCTGTGTTTTTTGAAAATTTTATCTTTGAAGTGAACTCGGTTTTCCGTTCCAGACAAAAGTCTTTTGATGTTTCCTCTGTGCAAGAAAACAATAAACAAAAAGTTGATCCAAATGATCACAATCAAAGGAATAAACCACAAAACTTGTTCTATTGCAAACAAACAAGTTGCATAAATTGACAATGTCAAAATAAATGTCAAAGAAATGACAAATGGATAATCAATAAAGAAGAACAGAACAAAGCAAAGGGCAAAAACGATCAGTGCCACCCACCATAACTGTGGATGGAAAACAAACATACCAAAAGTGCAAGCGACACCTTTTCCGCCTTTAAATTTGTAGAACACTGGATAGCAATGACCTACAATTGCACCAAAAGCAGTCAAGAAATATGCCAAATTCCCGAAGCCTACAAAATAGTGTTCAAACAAGAAATAGCAAGCAATTGCAGGACCACCTGCTTTTATTGCTTCCATAATCAATGTCAAAAAAGCTTCTCCAAATCCACGAGTACGAAGCATATTCATAGTCCCTGGATTTTTGCTTCCGACAGTTGTTATATCCTTTTTTGCAAACATCCAAGAAAAGATTCTTGCAAAATTGATATTCCCTATAAAGTAACCAACAATCAAAGCGATTGCCAAATATAAATAAACTATCATTCTTCCTCTTTCCCTTTAAACACCAATTCTATTGGAGTGCCAGAAAAATCTACTTTTTCTCTCAAACGATTTTCCAAATATCTCTCATAAGAAAAATTTATAAATTGTGGAAGTGTGCAGAAAAACACAAATTTAGGAGGATTTGTGCTTGGTTGCGTAACAAACATAATTTTGCACTTTTTCCCATTTTTTGAAGGTGGTTCAAAATTGAGAATTGCATCGTGCAAAATATCGTTCAAAATTCCGGTAGAAATTCTTCTTGAAGCGTTTTCGTAAACAACATCAACTGTTGTCATAATTTCTGAAAGTCCTTTACCAGTTAGAGCCGAAACAAACAAAACTTTGAAATAATCCATAAAGGACAATTTGCTTTTAAGAAGCTTTGTATATTCTTCTTTTGTCATGGTTTTTTCGTCCCACTTGTTTACAACAACAATGTTTGGTTTCTTTGCTTCGTGGACATAGCCAGCGATTCTAACATCTTGTTCTGACAATTCTTTTGTAGCATCAAAAACAATAAGCACAACATCACTCATTTCAATTGCAGACATACTGCGAAGCACAGAATATCCTTCAACCGATTGTTTTTCAACCGAACGCTGTCTTCTAAGTCCAGCAGTGTCAACAAGATAATAATCTTTCTTGTTGCACCTGAAAGGAATTGTAACCGAGTCTCTTGTTGTCCCTTCAATATCACTGACAACAACTCTCTTCTTTCCAAGCAATCTGTTTATGATAGAACTTTTCCCAACATTTGGTCTTCCAACCAAAGTTATCTTAATGCCCTTTGTTTCTTCAACCAAATCATCTTTTGGGAAATAAGAAACAACTTTGTCAAGCACATCACCAATACCTTTGCTCTGTGCACAAGAAATAGGCATAGGATCGCCTAGTCCAAGACTGTAAAATTCATAAGTTGCAGAGACATCAAATGTGTCCAATTTGTTTACAACCAAAACCACAGGGACATTTTGTTTTCTTAACAATCTTGCTACATCTTCATCTGATTGTGTTATGCCAGTTTTCCCGTCAACCAAAAAGATGATAACCGTAGCATTTTCAATGGCAAGCATAACCTGTTCTATGATTTCTTTTTGAAAAACATCTTCACTGTTGAGTTCTACCCCGCCAGTATCAACAATGGTAAAATCTCTGCCACACCAATTTGCGTCAGCATAAAGTCTGTCGCGGGTGACACCAGCGACATCGTCAACAATACTTATTCTTTTTCCGCAAATCTTATTGAAAAATGTTGATTTACCAACATTTGCTCTTCCAACGATTGCTACAATAGGCTTAATCATATATAAAAATATATCATAAAAACAAAATATAAGCAAATATTTGTTGTTCTTTTTTATACATTTTCAAAGCTTAAAATTTTTTATGTCGACAATTTATATCACAATTTTGACATTGAGCACAACAGCGCCCATTTTTGAAATGCTTTATCAAACACACACAACATACAACAGCTATCAAAATCGCCACCAAAACAATGCTTGGGATAAACGCACCAAAAACCTCATAAGCAAAGAAAATGTTGTAAATGACAAAAGCCACCACATAAGCAGTAAAAAGTTGAATCGCAATACTTATAAAAGTCCACTTAGCTCCTATTTCTTGAAGAAGCATAGAAATTGATGCAATGCATGGCGTGTAAAGCAAACAATAAACCAAGAAAGAGACAACGCTTGCATGAGAAGAAAAATAGACCACACTTGTGGAAAGAAGAATTGACTGCGAAATAAGTTTGGTTGCCCCTGCTTCAATTCCGTTGAACATAGCAATAGAAGAAACCACCACCTCTTTTGCCACAAGCCCAGCAAGTAGTGAAGCAACGATCGCCCAATTGTCAAAGCCAAGTGGTGCGTAAATTGGAGATAAAATTCTGCCAATTGTTTCCAGCATACTGACTCCACCATCGATTGAAACATAAGAAAATGAAAAACTAAAAGAAGACAAGAGCCAAATGACAATGTTCATTGAAATCATCACAGAGCCAACTTTAACAAGAAAAGTCTTGACATTTCTCCATAAAATATTTCCCACTCTTTTCAATGAAGAAACCCTGTAAGGAGGGAATTCCAAAATAAAACTTTGCTTTTGACTTTTCAAAACAGTCAAATCAAGTATCTTTGAAATAGCGATCGCTACCACAACTCCCAAAATATAAAGACCGATTATATAAAACAAATTGCTTGCACCAAAAAACGCACCACCGATTACAGTGTAAATAGGTATTTTTGCAGAGCAACTCATATACGGACATAGTATTGCAGTTTTAATTTTTGCATTTTTGTCGTCCATATTTCTGGCAGTCATAATTGCAGTTGTGGAACAACCAAATCCCATAAGAAGAGTATAAACACTTTTACCTGACAAACCAATTCTTCCCAAAATATCTTCAAAAATAAATGCTATTCTTGACATATAGCCACTATCTTCCAAAATTGAAAGGAAGAAAAACAGAAGCACCACTTGTGGCAAAAAGGAAAGCACTGTCCCCACCCCACCAAAAATGGTGACATTAAACAAATCATACATCCAAGATTGACCAAAAGAATTTTCAATGAGCGAGAGAATAGGTTGCGTCACAAGTTCCAAAAATGATCCCAAACAATCGGACAAAAATGCCCCCAAAGAAAAGAAAGTTAAATAAAAAATTCCAGATAAAATAAGCAAAAACACAGGGAAAGCCAACCATTTGTTTAAAACCACTTTGTCAAACTTGCTCTTGCCATAAATTTGATTTGTTCTTGTTGTGCAATCTTTTATGATTTTTTCTATATACTTGTATCTCAATGCGCTTAAAATTTCTACGCTGTTTGTCGGAACATTTTGAAAGATCTCTTCACAATTTTCTATGCCCAAACTTTTGAAATACTTTTCATCTTTTTCATATGCCTTGATGAGCATATATTCATATTTATCTTTTTTTAATTTTGAAAAAACTCCACTCTCAATTTTAAGATCTTCAAGATAAGGAAGTTTAAAATTTTTCGTTTGCTTTGTAGCAACAGACTCTTTCAAGTCTTCAATGTTTATCTTTTTCTCGGCATTTATTCCAACAACATCAACACCCAACATCTTCCCAAGCTTTTGATAGTCTATTTTGAATATTGGACGCTTGTCTATCTCATTCACTGCCACAACAACATCACAACCCCTCTCCAAAAGGCACAAGGTCAAATATAAATTTCTTTGCAAGTTGTTTTGATCGCAAATGTTTATTATTTTTTTATCTTGATTTTTCATAATTGTCTTGACAGAAACTTCTTCTTCAAAAGAAAGAGGACAAAGAGAATAAATGCCTGGTGTATCAACCAGAGCAAACTCTTCATCACCATAAAAAAACGACTTCTCTTTGTTTTCAACAGTAACGCCGTGCCAATTCCCTACATGCTCATTAGAATGCGTCAAACTGTTGAAAAGCGTAGTTTTTCCAGCATTGGGATTGCCCACCAAAAGTATTTCTTTCATAAAAACCTCAAAACAAATTAAAACTAAAAACTCAAATTTCCAAAACCTGAACCCTGTCCAAAAGACTGGCTCTTACACTCAACAAATATCCTCTTATTTCAATCAAAAAGACTTTTTTTTGAAGTGAAGTTGCCACAATTTTCACCCGCTCACCAACCGTAAACCCCAATTCCATAAAACGCCTTAAAACATTGTCGCAGTTGGCAGAAAATCCAACAATTTTATAAATTTTCATTTTTTTTGCTTTGTTTAAAGTTGTCATATAATAAATTATGGACTTGCCTTTTCAGTTATTCAAAATTATGTATCAATTTAACTATGAATTGTGTAAAAATATTTGTCATAATACCAAATATTGTGTTATACTATTTATGTTTAAAGGAGAAACCATATGAAGTGTATATATTGTGGCTGTGAAGAAAGCAAAGTTTTGGACTCTCGTAGCACTGATGAGTCAAATTCTATCAGAAGAAGAAGAGAATGCCTTGGCTGTGGAAGAAGATTTACTACATACGAAACAGTTGAAACTGTCCCAATTCTTGTTGTAAAAAAAGACGGAAGCCGTCAACCTTTCAACATTGAAAAAATCAAATGTGGAATGATTAAGGCTTGTGAAAAAAGACCAGTTTCAATGGCACAAATTGACCAAATGGCAGAAGATATAGAAAAACAAATACAAAACTCTTTAAAACAAGAAATTTCTTCTCAAGAAATTGGTGAAATGATAATGGAAAAACTCAAAGCAGTAGATGAAATTGCTTATGTTCGTTTTGCATCAGTTTATCGTCAATTTAAAGATGTGACAAACTTCATCAAACTTATCACAGAAATGTAACACATAAAATATAAAAAAGGACTTTATCAAATATGATAGAGCCCTTTTATTTTTTCTTTTTTATTTATCTTTTTTCTTGCTCCCTACACCCATAATATAAGGTGGATTTGGATTAGCATTTGCAAATAGTTCAACTAGCACGGCATCTTCGCCAACCTTGACAATTTGACTAAGCGGAATAAAAAGTTCCATACCGCTTTTAAAGACATTCCAAAAGTTTCTTTCGCCAGGCACTACCACACCTTGCAGACAACCATTTTCCAAATTGAAAACAATATCAACAATGTGCCCCAGTCTTCTTCCATCAACAACATTGACAACTTCTTTGCATCTTAATTCCAAAAATGATGTTTCCATACGGTAATTTATGTCATAATTTGTCTAAAAATTCATAAAAGCAAACATTAGTCAATAAAATTTTTGATGGTTCTCAAAGCATTTTTCTCAAGTCGAGACACTTGCGCTTGTGAAATGCCTACTTCTTCACTTACCTCCATTTGTGTTTTGCCTACATAATATCTCATAAGTAGAATTTCTTTTTCTCTTTCTGAAAGGTTTTTGATTGCATCATTAAGTGACAATTTTTCCAAAATATCTTCATCACAATTTTTTTCATCGGCAATTTGATCCATAATTCTTATAGTCTCATTGCCATCATTGTAAATTGGCTCACTCAAAGAAATTGTCTCACTTATGGCATCAAGAGCAAAAGTCACTTCGCTAAGTGGCATATCAATCATCTTTGCGATCTGCTCCAAAGATGGTTCCATATTGTTTTCATTTATATATTTTTCTTTTGCTTGAAGTGCTTTGTAAGCAGTATCTCTTATTGATCGAGAAACTCTGACAGAATTGTTGTCCCTAAGATATCTTCTTATCTCCCCAACAATCATTGGCACAGCGTAGGTAGAGAACCTAACATTGAGAGTTTCATCAAAGTTGTCTATTGCTTTCAACAACCCAACACACCCCACTTGAAACATATCATCAGCCTTGTCACAATGCCCAGAAAACCTTTGCACAACCGACAAAACAAGACGAAGATTTGCCACGACAAATTTGTCTCTTGCAAACTCATCCCCCTGTTTGACCTGCTTCAAAAGTTCCATAATCTCTGCATTTTTCAATTTTGGAAGATTGGAAGTATTTACACCAGAAATAACAACTCTATTTGACATAGTTTCCTCCTAAAAATGTTATAGAGTTATCTTTTCCATACCTATCAAAACTATGCAAAGACAAAATGACATAACAAAAAAAGTGCAATTATCTCATTTTTCAACAAAATAATCACACTTAAAATGTTATTAAATTTCTCCAACCTTTTCCAATTTTTTCTTCAATTTGGAAAGAATTTTCTTTTCAATTCTTGAAATATAACTTTGACTTATTCCCATCAAGTCAGCGACTTCCTTTTGTGTTCTTTCTTCATTTCCTGCAAGCCCAAATCTCAAATACATAATCATCTGTTCTCTGCTGTCAAGATTGGATATCACGCTCATCAAAATCTGCTTTTCTGCAGATGTTTCAATGTTTTTAGATACCGATTCTTCATCAACAGAAATAATGTCTGCAAGCAAAAGCTCGTTTCCTTCTCCGTCTGACGACAGAGGCTCGTCAAGAGAAATTTCGTTTTTTATTCTGGTGTTTTTTCTAAGTTGCATCAAAATTTCATTTTCAATGCACCTAGAAGCATAAGTGGCAAGTTTGATATTTTTGTCTATACTGTAAGTTTTTACCGCTTTGATCAGCCCTATTGCCCCGATAGAAATCAAATCTTCAAGTTCAATCCCTGATGTTTCATATTTTTTTGCAATATACACAACAAGTCTAAGATTGTGCTCTATCAACTTGTCCCTTGCTGTCAAATTTCCATTTTTTGTCTCTTCCAGCAAAACAAGTTCTTCTTCGCTTTCAAGTGGCTGAGGCAATGCCTTATTTCCACAAATGTAGCACATAATGTTTTCTGCTTTTTTGCTGTCTTCTCTGTTAAAAAACTTCCAAAGTAACAATTTGATTTTTATAAGCCAGTTCATAAAACCCTCCTTAAATACCCAAACTTGCAATGTTGTTATGCAAAATGATATCCGTATCAAAAGCTTTATCAAAGTTTTTAAGCGATAACCCCAGTGTTGCTTTTTCAAGAGATTTGCCATTTATAACTATCTTATCTACTTGAAACACCAAAATTTTGTTGCCATTTCCAAGAGTGTTGAAATTGATGTAGTGGGCAAATTTAATTTTTTTTAACTTCTCTGTCCTAAAAATCACATCTTGCAAATCGATATCCTTAAAAATTGAAGAGAAAACTTTAAAGTTTACAAGAGTGACTGGACTGTCTGTCAAAGGATCAAAAAGCATATTCCCGCTGTCTAAAAATCCTTTCCAATATGTTTTTGTGTGCTCTGCATCAATTTCGACATCAAAGCAAAATTTGTCAATGCTCACCTTTCTGTTAAACTTTTTAAGGATAAATCGCAAAATTACAAAAATAGAAACAACAATTCCCAAAACTATCAAAATTGATTGAATTCCAAACAAACTCTCAAAAAAGTAGCACGCCCCACCATAAACAAACAGAATTATGAAAAAGCATAAGAAAATAAATAAAAATTTTTTGATGTTTGAAAACTTGAAAGACAAACAAACGGACAAAATTGCCACACCTATTTCCACCAAAAAATAGCCAATGGTAGAGAGATAAAAACTTGGCAAAGCAACAGTAAGACAGGCACTCAAAAATGAAGAAAGCAGAAAGAACTTCCCCTTTTCCTTAACCAAAAGTGCAGTGCTTTTCAATACTATCAAATTTATCAAAAAGTTTTCCAATAGCACATATTCTATCACTATATCCATCTCTGCCTCTTTTCCATTTTATTAAAAATCAAACATAGTTATATAAGAAAAAAATAAAAAAAAGAGAAGTATTTTTTCTCTTTTTGTCAGTTGCCAGAAAACAAAAAAATGATGCTTAATTAAGCATCATCTTCGTCTTTAAGTTTTGCTCCACAGTTTGGACAGAACTTGATCGCTCTGTCAAACTTTGAATCGCATTTTGGGCAAACTCTGTTTCTCACAAGTTTTGTGCCACAATTTTCACAAAATTTGTTTTCAACATCATTTTCAGCCCCACACTTCAAACATTTCACAACCTTCTTCTCTTCCACAGCTTTGCTCTCTGTGTTTTCTATAGAAGGTTGAGTGTTTTCTTTCACATAGTTTATTGTCTCGCCAATTACTGGAGTGACAGCTGTTGCTCCATAAGAGGCAATTTCTCTTGCGTTTGCAAAAAATGTTGCATAAACTCCATAACCTAGACAAGGAAGCCCAAACATAAGCAAAAAGCCACCACAAACAAACATAGCTACAGAAGTTCCTGAGGCATAAAAAGAGTTTGGATCATTGTCATAAATAGGCTTCGAAAATGAAACAAAACCCGAAATCAAAAGAGCAATACCAACAACAGCCAAACAAGCACCAACAATCATCAATATGATGCCAATCTTTTTAAGTTTAGCCTTAAAATCTTGATGTTTTTGTTCGTTGAGATATTTCCCATCAAGTTCTGTCATTTCAACTCTCCTGATCAAATGTTATCTTCTATTTTTGTTTCTAATTTTTTCAATCCAAGGTGGAATTGAAGAGATGCTTGGATTTACATCAACACGAGATGTTGTGTCGTTTGCTTCTACTCTAACATCTTTTTGAGCTGATTGAGCTTGAGGATTGTAGCTGAATGGATTAAATCCAGCAAATTGATCCTTTGGTTTTTCTTCAGCCTTAGGTTGTTCTTCTTCTTTTTTCTCTTCTTCTTCACCAGGAGTCTTAAATCCTGTTGCAATAATAGTGATTTCTACTTCATCTCTCATTTCTGGGTCAATACTGCTTCCGAAAATAAGGTTACAGCTTGGGTCAATAACTTCCTTAACCATATTAGCAGCTTCAGTAACTTCTCTCAAAGTTATATCACTTCCACCCTTAATGTTGAGAACAACACCAGTAGCCCCTTCAATAGTTGTTTCAATAAGAGGAGAAGCAACTGCCTGACGAACAGCTTCCAATGTTTTGTTTTCGCCTTTTCCGTGTCCGATACCCATGTGAGCAAGTCCACGATTTTTCATAATTGTTTCAATATCAGCAAAGTCAAGGTTGATCATTCCTGGGAAAACGATCAAGTCAGAGATCCCTTGAATACCTTGTCTAAGGACATCATCAGCATATCTAAATGCTTCAACCAAAGTTGTCTTTTCTGGCAAAATTGTGAGCAATCTTTCATTTGGAATGATAACGATTGTATCAACATATTTTCTAAGTTCTGCAATACCTTTTTCAGCATTTTCCATTCTCTTTGGATTTTCAAATTGGAAAGGTTTTGTAACAATTCCAACTGTCAAAATTCCAAGTTCTTTTGCGATTTGAGCAATAACTGGAGCGGCACCAGTACCAGTTCCACCGCCCATACCTGCAGTAATAAACACAAGGTCTGTGCCTTTCAAAATTTCTGTAATAGATGACTTGCTTTCTTCAGCAGCCTTTCTTCCAATTTCAGGAATTGCACCAGCACCACGACCACCTGTCAATCTTTCACCAATTTGAAGTCTTTTGTCTGCTTTTGAAATCAAAAGAGCTTGTTTATCTGTGTTGATAGCAACAAACTCAGCAGAAGTAACATTTGCTTCAATCATACGATTTACAGCGTTGTTTCCGCCACCGCCAACACCAAGAACTTTGATTTTTACAACAGATGTTGAATTGTTAGCACTGTTTGTATTGTTAGAATTGTTATCCATAAGAAATCTCCTTAATATATAAATATTTTACAGCAAACCCTTGTTTTTTGCAAGAATTTTTATGTATTTTCAAATGTTATTGTTGTGTATTTTATCAATTTTCCTCGATAGCTTCATTCAAAAGCCCCAACATACTTGCATTCTCTGGTTTGTCAAGTGCTGGAATTGGTGGAACTCCATAAGAAATGTTTCTGCCAATACACTTTGCAAAGAAATCTTTTCCGCCTTTAATTTTGCTTACTCCAGCCCCACACAAATAGATTGGATAATATGGCACATACTCTTTTGCAAACAAACGAATGCATTCGTTGACAGTCTTTGCAATAAGTTCCAATCTGTAGCAAACGGCATCATTTGCAAAATTCAATGGGATTTTTGTCACTCTACCGCCAAGTGTGACAAGTTCGTAAAAATCTTCATCATTTCCTTTCAAAGACAAAACTATTTGCTTTTTCAAGTTGCTGGCATCTTTGTAAGAAATTCGACATGCTTCACTCAAATCACTTGTGATATGAGAACCGCCCATAGAAAATGAAGTCAAATTCGTAAGTCCATCACCTTTCACAAACGCAACACTTGTTGATCTTGCACCAACATCAATAACTATACAAGTGCGTTCTCTTTCTTCTTTTTCCAAAATAAGCATTGCTTCACAAAGAGGTTCGCTCAAATATTCAACTTGTTCTATTCCAATTCTTGTCCAAATTTTGTTGAAAGTTTGAATAAATGAAGTTTGAGCCAAAATTATGGAAAGATCTGCAGAAATTTTTGTTGCTTTAAGCTTTAAAGGTTCGTTTGTTTTTCTGTTGTCATCAAGAGTGAAGAAGATTGGATTTACAGACAAAATTTCCATACCTTCAACATCAATTTTTTCAGAAGCATTTGCAGAAAGAAGCTCTATATCGCTTTTTCTTACTGCTCTTTTAAATTTGAAAATAAGTTGTTCTTTTGCTGAAGTGACTTTTGAAAATTCTGCAGGCACTCCAACATAAATTTTTTCTATTTTTTTCTTATAAACAGACTTAATTTGCTCAAAAAGTGCTCTAATTGCATCTTCAAGAAGGGACTTTTCGACAAATTCGCCTTCAAAAAAGCCAGCATACTCAACAGTAGCTTTTGCCTTAATGTTGAATATGCCGTTAACTCCCCTTTGTGCAACTATGCACGAAAGTTTTGATGAGCCAATTTCAACAACGGTTACACACTCTTTTGCCATAATCCCCTCATTATTTAAGATTAGTTTATACATTTTTAGACAAAAAGTCAATCAAAAAACGATTTTATTCATAAAAATTTACTTTTTTTTATAATTATACATTTTTAAACAATTTGCCATTTACAAAATAAAAAAGTGCCCATAAAATTTGGACACTTAAAAACATTCAAAAAACAAATATAAATTTTCTGATAAACACTTTAAATTTTAGCGACCATGAGATCCACCGCCTCCTCCGCCTCCGCCAAAGGAGCCACCACGACCACCACCAAATCCGCCACGGCCAATGCCAGAGCCAGAATTGTTGTAGAGTGAAATTCCATAGGACACATTTCTCATTGAATGACTTAAAACGATTCCAAAAGCAACAGCAGAACCTCCGCCGTAGTATTCAGGTTTTTCAACTTTCAAACTAGCAAATTTTTCTTCAATTTTTTCGGTAATTCCAAAAACATAGCAGAAAGGAAGAATGTCATAATAATAATTTGGATTTTCTTCAACGAGCATTTCAAGACGATCAAGTTCTGCCGTAACCAAGAAGTTTTTAAATCCCAAAATTTTGCCCATATCTTTCATTTCTTGATCAGTGTAAGCCTTAAGAGCAAAAACTGAAAAACTTCCAAGCAAGAAAATGATCAAACTTATATAAAGCACCCCACAAATGTCATAGACACTTCCCAAAGTTGAAACAAGCATAAACAAAGGCACACCACCAAAGAAAATCCCCCATAAAGCCATAAAGATAATAGGTCCATCAAAATATAAAAATGCAAACACGGCAAGCACTGGAAACAGCAACATCATAAGTGTACTTGTTGAAACCAAACCTAAATAAATGTTCCAAAGCATATAAAACAAAAATGGTAAAATCGCGATGATGTTTATGGCAATCTTAAAAAAGAAAATTCTGTTCTCTTTTTCTTTTTCAATTTGGTAAAGATTTCTTACAGAGTTTTTTAAAACCAAACTTGCCCTGTTGTTTGTTGGAAGAGTTATAGATCCTCCACTTTCAAACAAACTGTTGAAATATTCTTTCTCTGCTTTTTTAGAAGCAAAAAGAGGACTTTCTTTGTCAACATCAGGCAAATCTTTAAGCTTTGTAAGAGTGATAATGTCGTTTTCATTTTTTATTGAAACATAACCTTTCCCAGCCCAATAAATGACAAGCGAAGCAAAGTCATTGGATTTTAATTTCCCTCTATATGCTCTTGCAATATCCAAAGGTGAATAATCTTTTGGAGGATAAAATTCTGGAGTTATAACAATGTTTTTAAGTTTTCTTCTGTTGATCAAAACCAAGACAACAATAGCAATCACTGCAACAAAACAAGACGCAAAAACCAACCAATAAACAGCACTAGGAGAATATGAAGTGTTGAAATATTTGTTTGGCAAAATCAACTGCATTGTAAGTCCAGTATAAGTGCCAAGATTGGAAACGCTGCAAGAAATTGTGTTGCCTTCCAAATTGAAATTTACATTGTCAAAACCGACATTTTGCATATCATTTGTCCTGAATGACAAAACATCTTCAATGCTCTGACCTTCTGTCAAAAAATCTTTTGGCAAAGTTATTTGTGCAGAAAAATTTTCAACATTGCTTGCAAAACCATAGTCCATCAAATCAAAAGTGACATCGTCAAAATCTTTTATGAAATCTTCACCCATATCATAAAGATATTTTATTTCATAAGTGTGAGTGCCAACCTTATAATCCCCATCTGCACCAGTGTTAATGTAATAATATTCAGAATCTTCTTCCACAAAATTATATTCAGCCATCCCGTCAAGCGTGACACTTACCAAATCTAATTTGTTTACGGTTGTGTTTACATATTCTTTGCCGTTGTAAAACCTCGTAATTTTGTTCACTTTGGAGATATTTCTTGAAAGTCCGACATTTATTCCAGGGCTTTTGAAAGTGACAGTAATTCTTTCGGTGATATCCAAAACTTTTTCATCAGAAACGACAATAGTTTTGTCAACAGAGTTGTAAACCACATTTGTATCTTTGATAGAACTTGCATCCACAACCTTTCCGTAAGAAAGACTTGACATAAACAATACCAATATAAGTGTAAACACTGCAAACAAAACAACAGAAATTCTTTTCAAACTTTTTGACATAACAATAATCCTTTTTGTCATTATATCAAATATTTATTAAATTCAAAAACTTTTATTACAACAAAAAAGCAAAGATTTTGTCTTTGCTTATCGTTTTATTTCTTAGGCATAATTTTTTCTTGTCCGCCCATAAATTTTCTAAGAGCAACAGGAATTGTGATTGAGCCGTCAGCATTTTGACATTGTTCAATAAGAGCGACAAACACTCTGCTTGTTGCAAGTCCAGAGCCATTAAGTGTGCAAACATATTCAGTCTTTCCAGTTTTTGCATCACGATATTTTGTGTTATTTCTTCTTGCTTGATAATCGTTTGCAGTGCTTACAGAACTTACTTCTTTATAAATTTGCATACTTGGGATCCAAATTTCAATATCATAAGTTCTTGCCATACTGTCAGAGCAATCTCCAGCAGCCAATTTTTCAAGTCTAAAATGAAGTCCAAGACCTTCAACAAGTTTGCAAGCCTTTGCAACCAATTCTTCAAATGCTTGTTTGTTTTGAGCTGGTGTGCAATATTGAACCATTTCAACTTTGTTGAATTGATGTCCTCTAATCATACCACGCTCTTCAGCACGATAAGATCCTGCTTCTCTTCTATAGCAAGGAGTGTAAGCAAAATATTTCTTTGGCAATTCGTTTTCTGCAAAAATTTCTCCTGCGTGCATATTTACAAGTGCAGTTTCAGCAGTAGGCAAAATAAATTTGCTGTCTGTGCCTTTTTTGTCTATCCAATAAACTTCATCTTCAAATTTAGGAAATTGACCAGCACCCAAGCCACATGCATAGTTGAGCATATGTGGTGGCAATATAAATTGATATCCGTCATTCAAATGGTTTTCAATGAAATAGTTTAAAAGAGCCCATTCAAGTCTTGCGCCTTCGCCTTTGTAAATCCAAGCACCATTTCCTGAAAGTTTTGTCCCTCTTTCATAGTCAATCAAATCCAAATCTTTGCAAAGTTCGATATGATTTTTTGGCTTAAAATCAAACTTTGGTTGTTCTCCAAAAACTTTGATTGGTTTGTTGTTTTCTTTTCCACCAGGAAGCAAATCATCATCTGGAAGATTTGGCAAACACATAAGAAGATAGTTCAATCTTTCAGAAATCTCATTAAGTTCTTTGTCCAAAACAGCAATTTCATCTCCAAGAGCTTTCATCTCTGCAATAATTGGAGCAACATCTTTGCCTTGTTTTTTCATAACAGGAACTTGTCCACTGACTTTGTTTCTTTCTGATTTTTTCTCATCAACTTTTTGTTGAACAGCACGACGCTTTTTGTCCAAATCCAAAATTTCAGTAAGATCAATGTTCTTTTCTCTCTTCTTATATTTTTCTTCAATTTCGTGTGGATTTTTTCTTATCAAATCTAAATTTATCATTTTTTCTCCCTCCATAACCATAATAGTATAAATTTTATAAAAATCACAACTTCATAAAAGATTATCCCTTACGGGAAATATTGACTTTTTTAAGTTTCTTATCAGCAAAAATAAACATAAAAAATCACCCCATCAAAAGAATAATCTTTTTAGAGGTGATAGAAATACCACGGTGCCACTCTAATTGGACAAAGTCCCACTCAATTATCTGCAAATTGTGCCATGCAGTCGGCTCTGCTCATCGCAAATATCTCAGGGTTGGAACTGAAAGTTTTGTTGTTTGTTTTCACCAGCCACAAACTCTCTAAAAACAAAATCTTATCATTATTCCCGTCAACGATAATCAACAGTATTATTTTATATCACTTTTTCACAAAAAGTCAAGAATTTTTCACATTTTTATACATTCTCAACCAAAGAATAATAGATGTCATTTTCATCTCTATCAACAAAATTGCTAAGTGTCAAATTGTCAACTTTGATATAACAATTTTGCAAAATTTGATAAGTTAGAGGAGTTTTTTGATCTTCTGTGTGCTCCTCACTGTTGTAAGAAACATATTCCCCTGCATCAGTTTTCACAACATAAATTATATCACCATTTGCATTCAATATGTTTCCATCACTGTCAACATTTTGACTGTAAAGTGCACTTTCTGTTGCAAACAATTTTTGGATTTTATTGACAAAAGCAAAGTCGATGTTGTTGACAACAAATTTTCTGTTTTGAAAAGTTGTTATTGTCATAGAAATGTATTCTTGTTTTGTAATTTCATCAGCATATTTGCCAAGTTCAATCTCTTTAAACTTTCCAAGTTGTTGAGATAAATCTCTGTTGTTTTGAAGCATAACGCTGTAAAACTTTTTCATAGATTCTTGTTCAATGTTCAAAAAATCACCAACTGCAACATTTTCATCTTCAATCACAACACCTTTAAGCAAAATTGCATTGTCCTGTAAAGATGTAAAACTATCTGCCTCTCTCAACACTCTAAAATCTCTATCACAAATCAAATATTTGCCATTTTGTTCCAAAGCAAAAAGTTCTTCTCTCTCTGCAACATGCACTACAAATTTGTTTGGAAAAACTGTTTCAATGTTTACCACTCTTATATAAGCAAAATTTTCATTTTGTGAAGCATAATTATTTATGTTTTCAACAGATTTTTTCTTCCCTTCAAACAGAACAGATGCACCATATCTAAACTTTCCAGCATCGACAATTTCTTTTTCAGTGACATTCAAATTTTGAGTTGTAGATTCAAAGCTTACAGAAACTGACGACAAAGCAAACAGTGTCCAGCACAAAATCAAGAACACTGCAATCACCGAAAAGACAACAGAGAGTGTAATAATAAGTTTCTTTTTACTCAATTTTTACCCTTTTTATATCTGCTCCCAAAAAGTTGTATTTTTCTTCAATTTTTTCGTATCCCCTGTCAATAAATTCAACATTATGGATGGTTGTATAACCTTCTGCCTTCATGCCTGCCAGCACCAAACTTGCACCAGCTCGCAAATCTGTGGCAAACACATCAGCACCATAAAGTTTTTCCACACCTTTCACAAGAGCCGTTCTGTCTTTGACCACTATGTCAGCGCTCATTTTTTTCAATTCTGGGACAACTCCAAATCTATTTTCAAACAAATTTTCTTGGATCAAACAAACGCCTTTGCTCACGCTTTGCAAAACCATCATTTGAGATTGCAAATCAGTTGGGAAAAATGGAAAAGGTCGAGTCTCTATTTTTTCAATTGAAGAAAGCCTGTTGGAAACTTTCAATCTTATTTTATCATTAAAAGTTTCAATTTGGCAAGCAGTTTGTTTAAGAAAAGAAACAAGGCTTTCGTTATCCATTAGCAATGCCCCATCAACAATCACATCTCCACCACAAACAGCAGTAGCCAAAAGATAAGTTCCTGCAACAATTCTGTCTGGCATAACTTTATACTTCCCGCCGTGCAGTTTTTTGACTCCTACAATTTTTATTTGATCTGTCCCTGCGCCAGAAATTTTTGCTCCCAAAGTGTTAAGAAAATTTTGCAAATCTACAATTTCTGGCTCTTTCGCAACATTCTTAAGTGTTGTTTCTCCTTTCAATAAACACGCACACATCATCAAACTTTCAGTTGCCCCAACACTTGGAAAATCAAAAAACACATCTCCAGCTTTCAAATTTTCGCCAAAGCAATAAATATAACCGTGTTTTTCAACAATTCTAGCACCCAAAGTTTTAAATGCTTTCAAATGTAGGTCTATCGGCCTTGCACCTATTTTGCAACCTCCTGGATAAGCGATGCTTGCGCTTCTAAACCTTGCAAGTAGTGGCCCAAGCAAAAAAATTGATGCCCTAACTTTTTGAGTTAAGTCATGAGTTATTTTGTTGTTTTCAATGCTTTTTGTGTTTATGTATAAAGATCGACCTAATTCTTGAGTTTCTATTCCAAGATGTTGCAAAATTACTCTCATTGAATTTAAGTCTTCAAGTTTTGCATAATTTTCAAGAGTTATTTCTCCGTCACACAAAACACAGCCAGCCATAATAGGCAAAAAAGCATTTTTAGAACCATCAACTTTTATTTTTCCTTGCAGTTGATGTCCACCATTTATAATAAGTCTTTCTTCCATATTTGCATTATATGAAAAAAGATTTTCGTTTGATATGCAATTTCTCTAACTTAAATAAATAAAAAAGACATCCTCTAAGGATATCTCTCTTTTATTTTAAATTTTTGCCATCTGCTTCTCTCATTTTTGAATAGTTTGCATAAACACCATTTTCTCTTACGCCCTTACCTTCAATAACAACAGGCTTGTCTTCCATCAAATCTTTTATTGGGTCTCCTTTTATCTTCCCAAAATTTCTAAGTGCCAAGTCAAAAATTCTATATACGCCTTTATCTACAAACAATTCAAAAGCGTGTCCATCGTTTCTATATTCAGAATCAACATCTCCCAAATGGCAATCTTTTGAGCATATATAATATGATTTTATCCCAGCCAAAGTAAACAAATTGTGTGCAACAGAAGCCATCTCCACACATTCTGCCAAACCTTTCCCTTTAAGCACTTTGATAGATGGTGCGTTGAAACTATCATTTTCTTCATTATAAATTCTTGCCAACAATCTCAATCTGTTTGTTCTTGCTTGATTTCCAGAACCAAAATATTCAATTTCAGTTTTAAGAACTGCATTAGCAATAATTGGGATCTTCATTTCTTCAACTGACTTGTTCTTTTCTATAACTTCATTTATATTTTCATCAATCTTCTTAAAAAAAATATAATAAATTTCTTTGTCATCAATCACAAAAGCATGTCCACCAAAACCACCAACTTCAACTTCTTGATCTTCTGCAAAAAATCCTGTTTCAAAACTATTTTTGCCGGCATAATCAACCAATTTGTCAATCAAAACTTTCTTTTTCTGTTGATCGGTTTCATTTACAATTTCCCAAAAATACTCATCCGATAAAGGTTTTTCTGGGTATCTCATATACCACTTTATTAGTTGTTGATCAAGAGGATATTTGTCGTCTTTTTTTGATATTTCAATTTCTTCACCAAAAGCGCTTTTGCATGCTTCCATATAAGTTCCTTCTTTTTTTATTATACAAACAAGCAATATGATTGTCAATACAGAACTCAAAAAGAAAGAGCCAATAACAGTTCAAAACCCTACAATATTAAATTAATCTTCTGCTTTAATTTTAAATTTTGCAAATAATGGAAAGTGCAAAAAATTGATCCCCTCAGCTAATAAATGTCTTTTAAAGTCTGTCGTTGATATTTGAAGCATTTATATATCACATAGAAATTATTGAGTAAAAACACCACCCAACTTGAAATTAAGGCTAAAATACATTATAATAAACATATGAAAAATTTCTATCATGGCTCAACAAATGCCAATCTAACTTGCCTAAATATAATTTCAAAATGTAATGAAAATCCATCTATTAAATGTGCCTATGTCACAGACAATTACTATTACGCACTTTTTTATATCAGAGACATGGATATAAATATAGTTACTGCATGGGTTGATTCCAATGGAGTGGCTTGTTATGAAGAACAATTTGAAAACCAACTTGAAGTTTCGTATAAAAATCAAAAAGGATATATTTATCATTGCAAAGAAAACGAGGATTTCAAAAAATCAAACACAAATGGCATTTATTACTCAGCTTTGCCAGTCTTTTTTGAAGGCGTAGAAAAGATTGAAGATGCATATTCCAAAATTACAGAGTCTATTAAAAATGGCAAAATAAAAATTAAAAAATTCAAAGATGTCTCAAAAGAAAGAATTGCTCTTCTATATGAATCAATCGCCTCAAAAATCTTAAAAAACAATTTTTTTGAAAATAATCAAAAACTAAACGATTTTTATCGCAAATATTATCATGTTGCATGGGGAATTGCACTTAAAAAAATAGAAAATCAAAAAAGGACTTGACTCACCACAAGTCTTTTTTTTGATTATTTATAAGCTTCTACCTTCCCCTTTTGAGAATATCTGCTGACACTTATAGCTATTCCAATCGCAGCCATAAAAACAGCAACAGATGTACCACCACTCGAAATGAATGGAAGTGGAAGCCCTGTTGGTGGAATACTACCAGTCACAACGGCGATGTTCAAAAGAGTTTGCACAGCAATAACAATTCCCACACCACACGAAAGTAAACAGCCAAATCTATCTTTTGCATTAAGGCCAATCTTGAAAAGCAAATAAATCAAGATAAAATAAACAGCCATAAGTCCAACGCAACCGACAAAACCAAGTTCTTCGCCAATTATTGAAAAGATGAAATCAGACTCTGCAAAAGGCAAGAACAAATATTTTTGTCTTGATTGAAAAAGTCCGACCCCAAACCAACCACCATTGCCAAGACTGTAAAGCGATTGAATAAGTTGAAATCCCTCACCCTGCGGGCTTGCCCAAGGATCCAGAAAGGCAAACAATCTTTTCAAGCGGTAAGGCTCTGCCAAAATCAAAATAGGCACAGCAGCACCAGCCATAGACGAAAACATTATCGTGTGTTTTTTGCTCATTCCACCAATTATCAACATAAAAAGTGTCACAAGCCCCAAACACATTGTCACGCTCATACTTGGTTCAATTATTACCAGTAAACACAAAATTCCTGCCACCAAAAGTGGAAAAATAAGTCCTTTAAAAGATTTGATTTTATCATGATTTTCTGACAAATAACACGCCAAAAACAAAACGAGAGCAAATTTTGCAATCTCAGATGGTTGAATGGAAATCCCCAAAATGTTCACCCACCTGTTTGCCCCATAACTTTGCACACCAAAACCAGGGACAAAAACCAATACAAGAAGGATTACACTCGCACCCAAAATCCAATATTTGAACTTTTTTAGAAGATGATAATCAAAAAATGCAAAAAAGAATAAGGCAAAAAGGCCGAGCACAACTCCAAAAATTTGTTTGTATAAAAAGAAATACTCATTTCCGTATTTGTGTTGTGCAGAATAACTGCTGGCACTATAAACCATCAAACAGCCAAAAGCGACCAAAAACAAAACAAGACACAAAACTAAAATTTCTTGCTTAGAAAACAATTTCAAAAATGTTGTTTTTCTGTTAAAACAAATTGTCTTTTTTGTTTTAATCTCCCCTTTCATTTGCCCTCGCAAAAATCAAATTTTTAAATCTTTCCCCTCTCTCAGCATAACTTTGAAATTCATCGAAACTTGCACATCCTGGAGATAGCAAAACAAAATCATTTTCTTTTGCTGTTGATTTTGCATAACTTACAGCATCATCAAAATGAGAAAATAAAGTGCTTTTATAAGAAAAACTTTCTGCACAATTTTTTATGTTCTCTCCATCTTCTCCAAAACATACGACTTCTTTAATGCGATAATTTTTATCAAACAATTCTGCATAATCAATTTGCTTTCCTTTGCCACCCATAAGAAGAATGATGTTTTCATTTTTATAAGCATCAACACACGCAACAGTAGAAGCAACATTTGTGGCCTTGCTATCATCAACAAATGTCACTCCATCAATTTCCCCTAAAACTTCCATACGATGAGAAGCTGGAGTGAAACTTGAAATTGCCAAGCAATAATCTTGAATCCCTACTTTAAAATGAGAACATATGCTCACACTTGCAAGTACATTTTCAAGATTTTTCTCACCCTTCAAATGTATGTCATTCAGACTGAAAAGAGATTTTTTGTTTAAATAAATTTGATTGTTCCAAACATAAACACCTTTTTTAAGTTTATATTTTGAAAAATACTGATAATTTTTATGCAGGATCATTTTTTTTGCTTCGTCATCATCCAAATTTAAAATCAAAACATCTTTTTTCTTTAAATGTTCTGCTATTTTTGATTTGACTCTTTTGTATTCTTCAAAACTCCCATGCCTATCCAAATGATCAGGTTTTATATTCAATATGCAAGCAATGTTTGCTCTAAAAATTTTGCTTGTTTCAAGTTGAAAATTGCTAACTTCACAAACCACAACACTGTGTTTTGTAGTTTTTTCACATGTAGCAGAAAACGGAAGTCCAATGTTTCCACACAAGAAGGTTTTATATCCTGCAGTTTTCAAAATTTTGTTTGTAAGCATACTTACAGTTGTCTTCCCATTTGTGCCAGTGATTGCAATGATTTTTCCTTTGCAAAACATATAAGCCAAATCAATTTCAGATATGATTGGTATTTTTTTCTCTTCAAATATTTTAAGCAAAGGATTATCCAAACATTTAATGCCAGGACTTACAACAACAAGGTCATAATTTTCATTTTGTGGATTTCTTTCAAACCCCACATATTCAAAATATTTTATGTTGTCGTCATAAAAACTTACATACGCATCATGTTTTTTGAGAAGTTTGATTACTGCTCGTCCACTATCTCCCAAACCATACACCAAAACTCTCTTATTTTTAAATTTCATAAAACGCTTCCTTTGGCTAAATTCCAACGGACAACAAAACAGCCAAAACTGTCAAACAAACTGCCGCTGTTATAACTATATATACTGCGACAATTCTGTTTTCATGCACTCCTTTTTGTTCAAAATGATGATGAAGTGGAGCCATTAAAAACACTCTTCTTCCCGTCCTTTTAAAATGCAAAACCTGTATAATATCAGATAATGCAGAAAGCACAAACATTATTCCCATAATAGGCAACAAAAGTTCAAGTCCAGTCAACACTGCGGTGACGCCTATAAATCCACCAAGTGCCAGCGAACCAGTATCCCCCATAAATATTTTTGCAGGGAAACAGTTAAAAAGAAGAAAACCAGCAAGCCCACCACACAAACCAAAACAAACCATGGCAATGTTTTGAAATTCGTAAGAAGATGTGACAGACAAAATTATCCCAAATATCAGAATATACACAAAAGAAACGCCACCAGCAAGCCCGTCCAATCCATCGGTTAAGTTTACACTGTTAGCTGTTGCCACAAGCACCAAAATGACAAGTGGGATCACACCCCAACCAATATCAAACTCAAAAGAGAAAAATTTGAGAGTGGTCATTCCAGAGAGATAGACAAAAACTGCAACAATAACAGCAATGCCAACTTGTCCAACAATTTTTTGATAAGGTTTCAAGCCTTCATTGTGATGCAAATGCACTTTGATAAAGTCATCAAGGAAACCAAGCAAACCATAACAAAATGCTACAACCATACAAAACCAAGCAAGAAAAGAAGAAAATTCAAACAAGAAACATGACGAGAAAAACATAGTCAAAATAAAAATCAACCCTCCCATTGTTGGAGTGCCTTCTTTTGACGCGTGCTTGTCCACATAATGCAATATGCTTTGAGATGCTTTAAGTTTTTTGCAAAACCAAAGCACAATTGGGGCAATTATGCTGGAAAAAACCAGACACAAAAGCCCACAAACAATGTACTTAACAACCATAATATTCTTTATCCCTTTTGCTTTTTAATGGATTTGATTCTTGAAAATAATTATAGACAGACTCAAAATCATTATATGGTTTTTTAACAGTCCCTATTTCTTGATATTTTTCTGCCCCCTTCCCAGCGACAATCACAATATCTCCTGGCTGTGCAAGTTCTATCATTTTCTTTATTGCCTTGTATCTGTCAGGCTCCACAAAATGAGATTTAGTCATCCCTTGCTCTATATCCGAAATTATGTCCATGGACTTTTCTAGTCTTGGATTGTCATCAGTCAAACACACATAATCAGCATATTCTTCTGCGATTTTTCCCATCTTAGGTCTCTTGCCTTTATCTCTATTCCCACCACAACCAAAAACAATATAGACTTTCTTGTCAGTAAGTTGTTTTGCCGTTTTCAAAACATTCATCATGCTGTCTGGAGAATGTGCAAAATCTATGACAACATACTTTCCATTTATGTTTACAACATTAAATCTTCCTTCAACAGGATTGATAAAGTTCATGCCCATTTCAAGTTGTTTCTCATCCAGTCCTAAACAATGACAAACAGTAAGGGCTGCCAATGAGTTGTAAACATTATATTCCCCAACCAAATTTGTTTTTATATCAACAACGCTGTCGCAAACATTTCCCACAAAGTGAGAACCATTCATAGAACAACAAACATCAATCGCAAAAGCATCACAAGGGTTGTAGAGCCCATAGGTCAAAACAGGGACATCAGTGTTTCCGATCAATTTCCTAGCACTTGGATCATCAACACAAACAACTCCCTGCTTTATATGCTCACTTGTCAAAAAAGAAAGTTTTGTCTTCTCGTAAGCTTCAAAAGTCTTGAAATAATCTAAATGATCTTGTGTTATGTTTGTCAAAACACCTATTTCAAATTTGATTCCATTGATCCTCTTTTGGTCGATTGCGTGAGCAGAAACTTCCATAACAACATATTCCACACCATTTTCCAGCATCTCAAAAAATGTTTTATGCAAAAAGTCTGCATCAGGAGTTGTCAGTGGGCAATCTAAAGTTTTCCCATTATAAAAAACGCCACTCGTCCCGATGACTCCCACACTTTTTCCATTGCGTTTCAGCATTTCTGCTATCACATGAGAAGTTGTAGTTTTTCCGTTTGTACCAGTGATTCCAACAATTTTCAATTTATCACACGCCCTGTGATAAAAATTTGCACAAGCATTAGCAAACAAGTTTCTGCAATCATAAACTTTGATTGTTCTATCAAAAGGAAGAGCAAAATCGCTTATCACAACTTTTGCTCCATTTTTTAAGGCCTCTTCGCATCTTTGATAAACTTTTTCATAATCGTGCGTCAAACAAAAATATGCACAACCAGTATTGTCAACAGTGCTGTCTCTGCTCAACTTTTCAATCTCAAAATCATCAAAATTGAATTGGTTTCTGTGAGATTTGGAAATGTCACCTAAAATATCTTTTAAAAGCATAACCACTCCTTTATGTTGTATTGTAATATCAAAAAATCACAATAGTGTAGTCATCGCAAAATAAGACCGAAAATGACAAATTTTGCAATCACTTTTTAAATGAAGATGACACATTCTCAAAAATTTTCAATGCATCGCTGTCAAAATTTACAATAAGATTATTTTGATTTTCTGCGTCGATCTTGCTCTGCTCAATAAGTGAAAACAAAAGATCTTTAAATGTGATATCTTTAAACAAATAAAATGCCAAAGATCCCGGAATAGAATTTATTTCATTTACATACAAAATTTCTTGCTTCTCATCATACAAAAAATCAATTCTCACAACACCTTTGCAATCAAACAATTTATACACTTTCTCTGTCAGAGACTTTATTTTGTTTGAAAGTTTTTTCTCAACCTCTGCGCCACTTCCAGATTTTGAAAGATATTTGTCTTCAAAAGAATAGATTTCTTTTTTGTTTTTTACTTCGTTTACACTTGATAAAAAATATTCCCCTTTAAACTGCAAACACGCACAATTAAACTCTCTCAGATTTTCCACAAGTTTTTCAATCAAAATTTTATTGTCAAATTCAAACGCAAGATCTATCGCATCTCTAATTTCTTTATCACTATGACAAACAGAAATTCCAATACTGCTCCCCAAATTTGCTGGTTTTACAATAAGCGGAAAACTTATTTTGCTTTCAATGTTTTTAATAATTTTTCCCTTTGACTGCTGGTATGAACATTTGTTTAAATAAACATATTCTGGTGAAGATATTTCGTTTGCTTTCAAAATATCTTTCATAAAAGCTTTATCCATACAAATTGCACAAGAAACCACTCCTGAAGAAGTTGAAGGAATGTTGCATGACTTAAAAATGCCCTGAACAGAACCATCTTCACCGATATTGCCATGACAACAATTTACGATTGTTTCAATTTCATATTTAGGCACAAACTTATTTTTCTTTTTTACAGCTAAAGCTTTTTCTCCCAAAATAAATGAAATTTGTTTTAAATTTTTTGCTTTTTTATGAAAATTAGAATAGATTTCAATTTCTGAAAGATTGTCTCCTATCCACCACAGCCCGTTTCTATCCATATAGACAAGCAAAACATCACACTCACTTGGCATTTGCTTTGCAACCTGCATAGCAGTGATAATTGAAATGTCATGTTCTACGCTTTTCCCACCATAAACAATCAAAGTTTTTTTCTTCATATTCTTTCTTCTCCTATAATTTATATGAAAAAGAATTTTCAAATGCCAACGCCAAATCACTTAATATTGTCAGGAAAATCATTTTCAAACAAAACAACATCTCCTGCTTTTAACAATTTTTTCAATATCATTTTTTGCTGTTGTCTTGTGTCTGCAAAAAATATATTTGATTTTGTCATGCCACCTTTTTGTGCCCCTTCAAACAGAGCATTTTTGTTTGTTTGATTCATAATCACAAAAAAATCTGCAACTTTGCCAATCTCTTTTCCAATATCATAATTGACTTGCCATTGTTGCTTGCCAAGTTCTACAACACCTGGGGAAACAACAATTTTGTTCCCATTAAATTTTGACAAGACTTCAAGTGCTTGCATAAAACCATCAAAATTGCTGTTGTAAGAATCGTCAATTATGTTTGCAAATTTTCCGTTAATAAGCTCCAATCTATGTGGAGTAGGTTTCAAATTTTTTATTGCTTTTTGAATGTTATAAACACTCTCTTTCAGCAAATACGCCATAGTAGAAGCGACAACGATATTGTCAATATTTGATTTGCCAAGCAATTTCGTTTCACACTTAAAAACTTTGTTGTCAATCACCATGTCAAAGGTAGAACCAGAAGAAGATGATTTTATGTTTTTTGCATAAGCATAACTGTTTTCTTCACAAACCAAATACTTTTGTTTTGAAAATCTGTTGAAAAGTTTTTTTGTGCTTTTGCTACTCCCATTGAAAATAACCAAATCTTTTGCCTCTTCACAAAGCTCATACTTGGTCTTTTCTATATTTTCAACAGAACCAAAAGTTTCGAGATGACAATTCCCAATTGGAGTAATAATCCCCAAATCTACGCCAAAATTTTTTGCTAAAAACTCAATATCTCCAATTTTTCTTGCACCATATTCCACTATAAGAAAATCATCTGTTTCTTTCAAATCTTCCAAAATTGTTTTACAAATTCCCATAGGCGTGTTGAAACTTTTAGGTGTTTCACACACATCAAATTCTTGTTTTAATATTTGATATAAAATGTTTTTTGTTGAAGTTTTCCCATAACTTCCAGTAATGGCAATTTTTTTGCAATTTGTATCTTTCAATTTATTTTTTGCTTTTTTTATGTATATTTTTTTGATAAATTCTTCAAGCGGAAAAACAACATAAAATGACAAAACAACAATTATTTCACTGAAAATTACGAACAGAAAAACAATTACAAAATTTATCCAAAAATTATTTATAAATCCAAAAAATATTAAAAATATTAAAAATTTCAATAAAAAATCAATAAAAATCAATCTTTTTATTCTTTTTGTGAAATTTAATTTTGTTTTATCTCCAAAAGCGAATTCAAATTTTATTGTCTTTTTTAGGTAATTGCCAACTTTATAGTTTTCCAACTGATAACTTTTTATAAACACAAGATCCAACACAGCAATCATTATTGCAATCAAAAAAGCATACAAAACAAACATAAATTCTCCTTTTCTTTTGTCAATCTTCCAAAAATTTTTTTACATAGTTTAAAAATTCTATTTTCCTATCTAAAAAACAAAAATGTCCAGCTTCTTTCAAAATGACAATTTGTGATTTTTTTATCTTTCGCTTCATTTTTTTTGCCATATAAATTGGAGTTGTGCTGTCTTTCTCTCCAAAAATGATCAATGTTTCTGTGTTTATAAAAGGAAGAAAATCATCAAGATGAGTGTTTACAATGCTTTTAAAAATCTTCTTCATTTCTGTATCAAGCGCCAGGTAATCACAACTGCCATATTTTGAAACATCAAGACCAAACTTTTTCTTCAATTTATAACTATAAACTTTAAAATAATAGTTCAAACTCCTTCTAGGCTTGAGCCCAGCACTGTCAACAAGAACAATTTTGTTCGTCTCTTCTTTGCATAAAACAGCCATTATAATTGCAATTCTTCCACCAAAAGAGTGTCCTATTATGTTAAATTTTTTGATTTTCAAATGTTGGCATAATGATATGACCATATTTGCATAAGTAAACACATTCCAATTTTTTATATTTTTGCTACTTTTCCCAAATGGAGGAAAATCAATAAAAAGAGAATTGTTTTTTGTTATGTATTGCTGGCAAAAATCAAAACTTTTACAACTACACCCCCAGCCGTGCAAATAGATGTTTGTAATATCACTTTGTTTGTTTACAAACTTATAAAAAATCTCTGCCTCTCTATAAAAATATTTCATAAAATCATTTTATGAAATAAAATTATTTTTGTGTAAAATCATTGGCAAATCTCCCGCACCAACAAACAACAACATAACTTTATCATTTTGTTTTGTTAGCAAAAATTTTTTCAAATTATCAAAATTATCAAAATATTTTGCATTTTTGTTTGTTTCTTTTACTTTTTCAGTCAATTGAAAAGCATTCAATCCATCTTCTGACTGTTCTCTTGCAGAATAAGTCTTGAAAAACACAGGTTCTTCAACATTTTGAAATGTTTTAACAAACTCTTTCAGCAAAAGCTTTGTTCTTGAATATGTATGTGGTTGAAAAATTGTAATAATTTTCCTATCTCTATAAATTTTTTTAGCAGAACTAATTGCTTTTGTTATTTCAGTTGGATGATGTGCATAATCGCAAACGACAGCATCAAAAAATGGGCAATAGACTTTTTCAAATCTTGTTTTTGTCCCTGCAAAACTTTCAAGCCCAAGTTTGATAAAACAGTCGTCAATTCCAAGTTTTTTTGCAACCTGATATGCAAAAATACAATTTTGAGTGTTGACTTCTTCACATAAACGAAGCTTCAAATCTAAAATTTTTTTATCTTTTTCATAAAGTGAAAACATCAATCTTCCATTTTTGTCGTGCCTAATGTTTTTTGATCTCAGCCCATTTTCTGAATCAATAACAAATTCTGATTGCTCTTTAAATTTCTTAAATGATTTTAGTTGATTTTGAAAAGTCTTGAAATAGTCTAAATGTTCTTTTTCAATATTCGTCACAACAGAAATATATGGTTTTAAATACAAAAAATTATCATGATACTCACAAGCTTCTGTGACAAAAAATTCTTTCCCTCCAAAGTGAAAGTTCAGCCCATCATCAATCTTATATCCTCCCAAATGCAATGTTGGATCCAAGCCAGCACACTTCAAAATTTGATATATCATTGCAGTCGTTGTGGTTTTCCCGTGAGAGCCAGCAACAGCGATCACTTTTTCATAATCTTGTGCTATATCTCCCAAAAGTTTTCCACGAGGAAAAAGTTTTTTGTTGTTTTCTTTTGCAAAAACAAATTGTTGATTGTTCTCTTTTATCGCAGAAGAATAATAAATTTCATCTGCCTGCAATATTTTCTCTTCATTCAATGAAAAATCAACTTCAATGTTTTCTCTTTTTAAAAGCTCTGTTCCACAACTTTCGCTCTCATCACTTCCAGACACCTGATGTCCTGCGTTTTTCAACATCACAGCCAGTGCAGACATTGAAACTCCACCGATCCCTAACAAATAATATTTTTTCATATTTTGGTTATATGATTTTTAAAATTTCTTTGACAATATATAAAAATCTTTTGCAAAAAAATACAATTATGATATAATTATTTTGACCAATAAAGGTTAATCTAAAAAAAGGAAGGTATGGAAACTTGAATATTACGGACATTAGAGTTAGACTTGTAAACAACAACAATGACAAACTCAAAGCAGTTGCATCAATCACAATCGATGACGAACTTGTTGTTCACGACATCAAAGTCATCAACGGCAAAGACGGATATTTCCTTTCAATGCCAAGCAGAAAAACTAACGAGGGAGAATTTAAAGATATCGTTCACCCAATCAAAACAGAAGTTAGAGAAATGCTTAAAGAAAAGATCCTTGCTGAATATGAAAAAGCTCTTGCAAATGCTAACAATCAATAATTTTGAGAGTTAATAAAAAAATCTACATTTATTTGTAGATTTTTTTTGTTTTAATTTACATAAGTTTGCTTCCATCGCTTGTCTTTACAACCTTCAAAATGTTTTCTTCAACATTTGTGTTTGCATTTATGTATATGTAATATGTTGCACCATTTCTCTCACATTCAAATTCCCAGCACAAGACTTCTCGATTGTAATCAAGTGGAGCCAAAACCAATCTTTCATTTTTTACTTCAAAAGAAGAATCAACATTCGCTTTTGCCACTTCAACCGTAACGCTTGCACTTGAAAGTGCTCTGTCAGTATGATTCAACCAATAAGACATTGCGTCATACCCTATCACATTTCCATTCTCTAAATCAATCTTTACTTTTACCAAATCTGGGTATAAAATAATGTTCTTTTGCTTTGGAGCAATGTTGAAATATGTTTGATCGTTGAGTTCTTCATGCCAAACAACAGTAGCATCTTCAATTCCATTTTCTTTTGCAAAGTCAAGAGCAATTTTTTCTGCTTGCTGATAATCTATGTTTTTAACATCGGACTCAACATTTCCACTTACAGTCAAAATTTTTCCACCAATTTTTGTAATCTGGACATATATTTTTTGATTGTCTGTATTTAAAATTGAAAAATTGTATGTATTAAACTTTCCGTTTGTCTGTCCTTGATATTGCAAACTTGCAATGTTTTTAAAGAACGAATCAACAATTTTGTATGCTTCTTCTTTTGAAATTTCATTTCCTTTCAAGCCTTTAACTTTTTGATTGACAACGGAGTCAGAAAATGGTCCATCATAGATCATTGTTGGATATTGCGTGTCATCAGATTGAATCTGTGCAAAATCCAAAGAAAAATTGTCATAGTCTCCATTTATTCTCGAACTCTCACTCAAAATGTTGTAGCCATAGATCATTCTTTCTGACATTTGGTTGAGATATTTTTTCATCTCTGTCAAAGACTCATGCATATCATTTAAGGTGCTCAAATCACTTTCTGTCAATTCTCCACCACTTGCAAGTTTTTCTTGCAAAACTTGGGCATAGCCAGACATTTGATTTATAAATCTTACACTTTCAACAATGTTGTCGCTGGACAAAGGCAAAGATGCGATGTTGCTTTGCATTTCTTTTGCCCCCTGTGCCACATCACTCAACATTTTTGCTTGATAGTCTTGATTGTTTGATGCCAATAATTTACTTATGTTCATATCAGCAGTGTTTACAGTGTCAACAAGTTCGTAATAATTTTTTTTGTAAATGTTTTCCAGTTGCAAAGAATAACTGTTTGCTTGAGACATTGAAATTCCATAACCAATACCAAATCCCAAAGTGCTAAGTCCCAAAACTCCTGTTGCAATAGAAAGTCCAATCACAGCATTTTTATAACTTCTTTTTTTTGCTTCTTTTTTATCTTCTCGCTTTTCACTTGGTTTTGCACTATTTTGAAATTTTTTCATAGTTTTAGTTTCTTCGCTTTCTTTTTTAATTTTCTTCTCTTCCATACAACACCTCCTTATATTGCAAACACATGGTTTCCAATCACCACAGTTGTAGTCTTGCTATAAATCCATTGATTTGTTGCTGTGCTTGCATTATAGTAATACAACGCACCATAAGTAGGGTCCCAACCATTCAATGCATCTCTTGCAGCGTTGTATGCAGTTTGGTTTGGCTCTAGATTTATCTGTCCATCATTTACAGCGGTAAATGCCCAAGGTTGATAGATAACTCCTGCTATTGTGTTTGGGAAGTCTGGACTTTTAACTCTGTTTAAGATCACGGCAGCAACTGCAACCTGTCCAGTATAACTTTCTCCACGAGCTTCTGCGTAAACACATTTTGCCAAAAGATACAAATCGCTGTTTGAAGTTGAACTATCATCAGAAGATGACAAAGTCATTCCAAGTGCAGCAGCTGTTTTATGTCCAACAATTCCATCAACCACAAGACCATTTTTGCTTTGGAAATATCTTACAGCTTGACGAGTCAAGTTTCCAAAAATGCCATCAACATTTCCAGTGTAATATCCCCAGCGTTTCAATTTTGTTTGAACAGTTCTTGTTTGAGATGAAGTCAAAGCAGCTTCAACATATTCAATGTTTGATTGTATGTAATTTGTCATAACCACAGTAAGTGTCCCTATTGACATAATTGCAAAAACAATTGCAAAGGTCAATGATAAAATTTTTTTTCTCATATTTTCTCCTTTTATCGTGTTACACTATTTATAATTTCCCAAATTTTAGAAATATAAACATAGTTTTCATAATTTTTTGAAGAAATAAAACACACTGCAGGAAAAACAACACACCACCAGTTGTCGCCTTTGCCATCTCCCAAATCTATTTTAAGACAATCATAAACACCTTCTTCCAAAACTAAATCATCATATGCGCGTGTTGGAATTTCTTCTTGTGTTATTGAAATGGAGCACAAATACTTTGCTCCTTCATCTCTCAATGTTTGATTTACAACATTTTGTATCTCAAAAATGTTTTCTGCGATAATGTTTGTTGCTTCTTCCTTGTTCTGCGCATAAGCAAGTTTTGGTATCAAAAATTCTACAACAGAGTCTTTAACTTTATACTTTAAATTTTGATCATAAGTTGAATTGGAATTTGCAGTTATGTGAATACGCATATAATCATCATTAAGTGCACTTGTGGAGATGTTCTTTTGACCACATAAAAAAATTCCACAACAAATAATTGCAATACCCACAAATGACAAAATATATTTCATAAGCACCTCACAGCCAAATTTTTGTCATAAAAACAATAAAAAAACCGCAAAAAATGCGATTTTTTTGATTTTTTATAGATTTTTAAAAGAAAGAGAGGTAATTTCTTCTAAAATTAGTTTTTCTTTTGATAATAAACAACAACATTTTCGTCTTTTTCAAGTGGGAAAGAAAGTTCTGGATTTTGAAGCATAATAGTTTCTTCTCTAACCTTCACACTCTTTGCCAAATCCCACGCAGAGAGTCCAGCATTTGCAAAAATAAGTTCTATTGCACAATCTCTTTCTGGATATTCTCCTGCCAAATTTATGTTTGAAATAACTGCATCGACAATATCACAATCATAGTTTACATTGATTTTAAGTTTGCCATCAAAATAAAACTCTCTTCCCTTCTTGACAACAACATCAACATCATAAAGCACTGCAAAAACACTATCGATTTTTGCACCTTCGCAAGTTGCACTTGTCTTGTCAGAAACAACAAAAGGCACTTCAATGACAACACTATGCAAAGAATTTGTTTCGTCATTCAAATACACAACATTTGTTTTGCTTACACCTTCAACAAAAACTTCTCCGTTTTTGATATAAGAATTTGTAATCACAAGATTAGACCCACCGACAAACATAATCTTGTCAACTCTAGGTTTGTCGTCATCCAATGTCAAAGTTCCATCAATTTTAGATTCAAAATAGTCCCCTTGAAGTTGTTTTGTCATATCAAAAGACTCTGTAGTCACTTCAAGTTCGTTTTCTGTGCTGTAAATATCTTTGATGACTGTTTCATTTTTTTCAAGATAAGCCGTCACTTTGACTTCAACTGGCACACTCAATTTTATGTCAACACCTTTTTCTGCTTCTGCAACTTCGCACTTCACAGCACTTCTCTTGATGCAAGCCACTGCTTCACTGACAGCTTCACGCGTCACACCTTCAAGTTCTATTTCTTCTTTGAAATTCTCTGTTGTGTAAGAAGATTCAAATCTGTCCTTTTCTGTCAAATACAAAATTCTTGTGACAACTTCACCACTTACAGAAACAAAGTTTACTCCACTTTCTGTAGATTTTATTGACACTTGACTGTCACTCAAAAGCACTTTTTTGATAGGTTCTTTTATTGATATTTCACTTTCCACAGAAAAAACTTCTTGTGCTTGCCCTACCAAAGTGTTTATAAGCATTTCATCTTCACGAGTGCACATATTTTCATCATCGCTTTTGATGTTTGAAACTTCACGTTCGCAAATCAAAATACCTGATTGAAGAACAGTGCAGTTTATCTTGACATTGGAACTTGTGACGGAATCAATAGAATAGTCTTCCACTTCAACATTTATGCCCACTTTGTCTCCAACAACAATATCGGCATCTTCAAATTTTGAAGTAAATGGACAAGAAGAATTTAATGTTCCGATTTCTCCATCAACAGTGCAATAAAGTATGCAGATATCAATCACACCGGCATAATTTACCACTCCATTCAAAATTTCTGCGTTTTCTGCTTGTGCAGTGTGGCAGACAGACAAAATTTTGTCTATTTCTACATTTGTTTCAATGTTGCACTCCACATTGAATTGAGATTTTTCAAGTTGCTTTTTCTTTGCAACTTTAAATTTGTTTGTTTCAAAAGACATATACCCCTCCAAATTTGAAAACTAGTATAATATACTTAATCAAAAAACTTATTAGAACAAAAATTGAATAAATTTTCTCATACTGGTCAAAAATCATCAAAAGGAGTTGTGATGAGAAAAATAGTTTATGGACTTGATGAAATCAAGTTGAAGATATCAAATATGAAAGGTCAAAGTGTGCTTATGCACATAAACAGAGGCAGAAAAAGAATTGAATCAGTGAATGCAACAATCAAAGATGTTTATCCAAGCGTCTTCACAATCAAAACTCAAGATGATAAATTGCAAACTTTTTCTTACTTTGATGTTATGTGCGGAGACATTGTATTCAACAACGAGATTACTTAATTTGATAATGTTGTCTATTTGCAACTTCCAAGCAACTATCAAGATTATATGGAAAAAGCTGCATCTGATCGATTGAACCCAGTATTTATTTCAACTGGTCAATATCAAGAGACTGCCACCCAAACAATAAGTGTAAGAAATTTAATATTTTTAAATCAGGTAAATTGGAACAGAGTTGACAAACTGACAGATGAAATCATCTCAAATTGTCAATTGGAAATTCCAAAAAATGAAGATATTCAAATTAAAAAATAAAAAAATAGTCAAAAATTATTTGACTATTTTTTTGTTATTTTTGTTTTTCAACTAATTATTTATGAAACAAACCTTTTTTCTTTCTTGGATATTTGATTGCAGCTTGTGCAGCAGCAAGACGAGCAATAGGAACTCTATATGGTGAACAAGATACATAGTTGAGTCCTACTCTGTGGCAGAATTCAATTGAAGATGGGTCTCCACCGTGTTCTCCACAAATACCAAGTTTGATATCTGGTCTTGTACTTCTTCCAAGTTCAACTGCAATTCTTACAAGTTTTCCAACACCATTTTGGTCAAGTCTAGCAAATGGATCGCTTTCAAAAATCTTCTTTTCATAATATACATCAAGGAATTTTCCAGCGTCATCACGAGAGAATCCATAAGTCATTTGAGTCAAATCGTTTGTGCCGAATGAGAAGAATTCTGCATATTTAGCAATTTGGTCAGCAGTAATAGCAGCTCTTGGGATCTCAATCATTGTTCCAACTTTGTATTTCATATCAATCTTATGAGCTTCCAAAATCTTGTCAGCAGTTGATGTGACAATGTCTTTAACATACTTAAATTCTTTACTATCACAAGTAAGAGGAATCATAATTTCAGGAACAACATTGATTTTGTCTTCTTTCATAACTTCAATTGCTGCTTTAATGACAGCTTCTGTTTGCATTTCAGCAATTTCAGGATAAGTTACGGCAAGTCTAAGTCCACGGTGTCCCATCATTGGGTTGAATTCATGAAGAGATTCAACTGTAGCCTTAAGAGCTTCAAAAGTCAATCCCATTTCTTTTGCAAGAGCTTTGATTTCACTATCTTCGTGTGGTAAGAATTCATGAAGTGGTGGGTCCAAGAAACGAATAGTAACTGGACGACCTTTCATTGCTTTAAAGATACCTTTAAAGTCTTTTTGTTGCATAGGAAGAAGTTTCTTAAGAGCCTTCTTTCTCTCTTCAGTTGTTGTAGAAACAATCATTTCTCTAACAGCAGGGATTCTGTCTGCATCAAAGAACATATGTTCAGTTCTGCAAAGACCAACACCCTCTGCACCAAAGTTGAAAGCAACAGCAGTATCTCTTGGATTATCTGCGTTTGTTCTGATCATCAAATCTCTATATTCATCAGCCCATTCCATAATTGTAGCAAATTCACCAGAGATTTTTGCAGCAACTGTATCAACAGCGCCATCATAAATTTTTCCTGTTGAACCATCAAAAGAGATAACATCTCCCTCTTTGTATTTCTTTCCACCAAGAGTGAATGTTTTTCCATCATCAGCAAATTTAATAGCAGAGCAACCTGCAACACAGCAAGTTCCCATACCACGAGCAACAACAGCAGCATGAGAAGTCATACCACCACGAGCTGTCAAAATGCCTTGAGAAGCAGCCATACCTTCAATGTCTTCTGGAGATGTTTCAAGACGAACAAGTACAACTTTTTCTTTCTTCTCCCCTAATTCTTTTGCTTTTTCAGCAGTGAAGCAAATCTTACCACTTGCAGCACCTGGTGAAGCAGGAAGAGCTTCTCCAATAACTGTTGCTTTTTTGAGTGCTTTCTCATCAAATGTTGGGTGAAGAAGAGCATCAAGTTGTTTAGGATCAAGCATAAGAAGAGCAGCCTTCTTATCAATCATACCTTCGTTTACAAGGTCAACTGCAATCTTAAGAGCAGCTTTAGCTGTTCTCTTTCCATTTCTAGTTTGAAGCATATAGAGTTTACCTTTTTCAATAGTAAATTCCATATCTTGCATATCTTTATAATGATTTTCAAGTTTTTTGCAAATTGCTACAAATTGAGCAAAAACTTCTGGATTTTGTTTTTCAAGTTGAGAAATTGGTTGTGGAGTTCTGATACCAGCAACAACATCTTCACCTTGAGCATTCATCAAATATTCTCCATAAAGAACATTTTCACCAGTTGAAGGGTTTCTTGTGAAAGCAACACCTGTTCCACTGTCATCGCCCATATTTCCAAATACCATTGATTGAACATTTACAGCAGTGCCCCAGTTGTATGGAATGTCATGCATTCTTCTGTAAACATTTGCTCTTTCATTGTCCCAAGAACGGAAAACCGCCTTAACAGCTTCAATAAGTTGAACTTTTGGATCTTGAGGGAATTCTGTTTTTTGAGATTCTTTATAAAGTTTTTTGAAAAGTTTAACGATTTCTTTCAAATCGTCAGCAGTAAGATCTTTATCAAACTTAACGCCTTTCTTTTCTTTTATTTCGTCCAAAATTCTTTCATATTTAGATTTGTCTTGTTGCATAACAACATCACTAAACATTTGAATAAAACGACGATATGAGTCATAAGCAAATCTTTCGTTGTTTGTAAGTTTTGCAAGACCTTCAACAACTTCGTCATTGAGACCAAGATTCAAAATTGTGTCCATCATACCAGGCATAGAAACTCTGGCACCAGAACGAACAGAAACAAGAAGAGGATTTGTTGCATCGCCAAATTTCTTTCCTGTCATTTTTTCAATTTGAGCAAGTTTTTCTTCAATTTGTGCTTTGATAGAATCATTTATCATTCTTCCATCTTCATAGTATTTTGTGCACGCTTCGGTAGTAATTGTGAAGCCTTGTGGAACTGGCAAGCCAATTTTTGTCATTTCAGCGAGGTTTGCACCTTTACCACCAAAAAGAGCTTTGTTTTTTCCATCTGCTTCTTTAAACAAGTAAACATACTTTTTCATAAATAAACATCTCCTTTTTATAACGATATTATTATATCAAAACACATAAAACTATGGCAAATAATTTGCAAAATTTTTACAAACATATTTATAAAATTTTTAAAATTTTTGATATATTACTTTCACGACAAAAAATATGTAATAATAGTAAAATATAAATCAAAATAAAATATTAAACAGCGACAAAATTTAAAATAAATCAAATAAAAAAAGACTTCCGCCAATGAAGTCCTTTTATACCAAATTTCCAATGTATTCCAACAACTTTTCTTTGCCAAAACCATTTTCTGAAGAATATCCTTGAACAAGTTCTTTTCTTACTCCTAAAGTTTTGGCAATCATTCCACATGCTTGAGGAATTTTGCTTTTTGCAATTTTGTCAACTTTGGTTGCAATGATTGAATATGGTATTTGATAAGAATTTAAAAAGTCAATCATCATTTTGTCTAATTCATTTGGTTCGTGTCTGCAATCTAAAAGCACAAAAACTGTTTTCAAGTTTGGAGAAAGTGTCAAATATTTTTCCATAAGTCCCGCCCAATTTGCAATATGCTTATGTCCAGTTTTTGCATAACCATATCCAGGCAAGTCAACAATTCTAAACTTGTCATTTACAACAAAATAATTTATCATCTTTGTTAGTCCTGGTGTTGAAGATGTTTTTGCCAAGTTTTTTTGTCCGCAAATAGAGTTTATGAGAGAAGATTTTCCCACATTGCTTCTGCCTACAAACGCAAACTCTATCACATCATCGTTTAGTATATCTTTTTCGTTTACAACACTTGTAAGATATTTTGCACTGACTATTTTCATATTTTGATTATAACAAAATCGCAGAAATTTGCCAAGCAATTATAAAATTCAACATAAAATTTAAAAATTGTATAAAATTAGTTAAAAAATTTTAAGTATTTACTTTACTTAAAACAAATTTAAAAATATAATTGTATTTGACAAACAAAAATCAAAAAGAGGTTGTTTTAATGAAAAAAGAATATGACAAATCACTCCCCAAATATACAAAAGGAGAAGAAATATTCAACGCCGTAACCCACATCGTTGGTGGCGCTTTTGGAATTATATTTTTGATAGTCAGCGTGATTTATGCACATTGGCACTGCAATTCTGTTGGCATATTAAGCATGTATATCTATGGTTTTTGTATGATTATTGCTTATACAATGTCCGCAATTTATCATTTTCTTAGACCCAACCGTGCAAAAAAAGTTTTTAGAATTTTTGATCACTGCTCTATCTTTTTGCTGATCGCTGGCACTTATACCCCTTACTGTCTGATTACACTTGCTCAAGCACCGGCTTGGGGCTATTCAATATTTGCATTAGTTTGGTCAATTTCAATCTTAGGAATTGTTCTCAACGCTGTAAATATGTATAAGTGGAAAGTCTTAAGCATGATTTTGTACATTGCCCTTGGATGGTGCATAATAATTGCAATTGTTCCACTGTTGCAATATCTCGAAATGGCTGGCTTTTGGTGGCTTTTGGCAGGAGGAATTTCTTACACTGTTGGTGCTGTTTTTTATGGCATAGGTTCAAAAGTAAAATACATTCACAGTATATGGCATTTGTTCGTATTGTTTGGAAGCATCTTTCAATTTATATCAATTTTGTTTTATGTTATTTTATAAAAGAAAAGGATTTGAAAAACAAATCCTTTTTTATTCCTTTTATTTATGTTTTTTCTCTGTGACAATCCAATGATCATTTTCAAAAAACAAATCTTTGTTTGGTCTCAATTTCCTCTTATACTTTTCGTCACCAAAGCCACAATCTTGAATCTCATACCATTCTTGTGCAACTCTTTTTGTAGTTTCATAAACTTGTTGCATCATTTTTTCTGATTGACTCTTCTCATCAGGCAAAGTTTTGTCAGCATACACAGGTTCACAAATTGCAAAATATACTCTGTATTTGTATTTTCCATTCTTTTTCTTTTTGCCTTTAAAGAGCAAAACCAAAGGCAAAACCGGCACATCATTTTTTACTGCAGTAGAAAAAGCACCTCTTTTATATGGTCTTATTTCTCTATAATTTGGCCACATAGAACCTTCTGGATTAAACAAAATAGGTCTGTTTTGCTTCAATATTTCACTCAAATCTTGATTATATTTTTTCATGCCAGAAAGACTTGTCGCAGGTATTGGAATTCCTCCCAAAGAGCGCAAGAAAAATCCAATCATAGGCCTTAAAATGTTTTGTTGCAAAGTTGTAAAATATATTTTTCTCCAACAGAATAAGTTTGTTCCAATACTCACATCATCAAATATGTGCACATGGTTGCAAGTCATGACAAAAGGTTTCCCTTTCAACTTTTTCCTATTCTTACCACCAAAAGTTTTCATTCGAAAATTAAAAACCATAAAAGGATTGAAAAAACATATAGTCAAAGCACGGAAAAAAGCAGCCCACATACGAAAAAAGATGTTTCTTGGCTTGAAATTGTATTTATCATCAAACTTAATTTTTCTGGTTGTGTTTTTAATGGTTAAAATGTTCCCATCAAACTTATCTGGGCGTTCAATCCCATCTTTATCTATCATAACTTCCCCTTATGCTTGCAATATTTATTAAATAATTTTCAGTCTTATTTTAAATGATTTCAACAGATTTTGCAAGTAAAAAATTTAATGTATTACAAAACATTAACCTATATATCAAACAATTCATAAATACTTATGTAATCACAGGAGGATTTATGGCAAAATTTTTTGGTACAGACGGCATAAGAGGAGAATATGGAAAAACATTAACTTGCGACATAGCATTTTCTGTTGGAAATGCCTTAACTCAAATAAAAAACAATCCAAAAATAATTATTGGTCACGACACTCGAACTTCTTCTGATGCTTTGGCTCTTGCATTAAGCGCAGGAATTGTTCAAGGAGGAGGAAATGTTGTAAACGCCAAAACAATACCAACTGCCGGCATATCATTTTTGACAGAAAGCGAAAAATTTGATTTTGGAGTTATGATAACAGCCTCCCACAACCCACCGCAATACAACGGCATAAAAATATTTGACTGTCACGGAAGAAAGTTATCTGACAACGAAGAAGAGTTTTTGGAAGAATTTTTTACAAACAAATATATAAGTGAAAGAAGCGGGAAATATGAAGAAAAGCCTTCACTCCAAAACAAATACATCTCTCATTTGCTCAGTTGCACAAGTGTGAAATTTACAGATCTAAAAATTTGCCTTGATGCAAGCAATGGCGCAAGTTATAAAATCGCCCCAAATATCTTTCAAAAACTTGGAGCAAAAGTTTTAAAATTTTCCTGCAAAAACGATGGCGACAAAATAAACACAAAATGTGGTTCTTTGCATATTGAAAATTTGGTGAAAAAAGTGATAAAAACACAATCTGACATAGGCTTTGCCTATGACGGAGATGCAGACAGAGTGATCGCCGTAAGCAAAAGCGGAAACATTTTTGATGGAGATAAACTACTTTATATTTTAGCGACTCAAATGAAACAGCAAGAGCTTTTGTATGCAAATTCTGTTGTTGGAACAAGTCACACAAACAGCGGAATAATGGTTGGGCTTAATCGCAACAAAATCAATCTTATAAGGACAGACATTGGAGATAAATATGTAATTGAAGCAATGGAAAAAATGAATTTAACACTTGGTGGGGAACAATCTGGACATATAATAATAAAAAATTATGCCCAAACTGGAGATGGAATTTTGACATCAATAAAAATATGCGAAATACTAAAACAGACAAAAAAATCACTTGACGAACTGTTTGACATAAATTTAATCTATCAAGAGAATTTAAACATACCTGTCAAAGACAAATTCAAAATAATGAACAACGAAAATCTAAAAATATTGACAAACAAAATTGCAAACGAACTTGCTCCTGCTGGCAGGCTCTTGATAAGAGCTAGTGGAACTGAAGACAAAATAAGAATTATGGTTGAATACCCAAGCAAGCAAAAAGCAAAATTATACGCCAACCAAATAAAAACTTTAATAGAAAAAATATAGCCGAGACTTCTGTCTCGGTTTTTTATGCTTGCTCATTGTCCATTTGATCTGTCAAGATTTTCATAATCTTGTCAATCTTTTTGCAATCTTTTTTGTCAAGATTTTTCTTTAAATCATTTACAATAACATAGTCTTCTTTATTTTCATAGAAATCAAAAAATTTCTGTGTTGGCTTAAGGAAATATTCTCTCTTATCTTTTTCAGATTTTTCTTTTGTTATAAAACCTTTTTTGATGAGTTGTTTTACTTTGTAAGTTGCATTTGGTGAAGAGATATCCAAGAAGTTTGCAAATTGAGAAATGGTTGGATTTCCCATAAGATAGATACATTCAAGGCAAAAGTATTCTGTTGAAGACAATGCTTCTTCTTTGTCCTTGATCCTGTCAAACATATTTTTGTATATAATAAGTTTTATCTTCTTATAAAACCTGTTTACTGATTTTTTTAACTTCATCTCAACCTCTTCAAACTATGGCATAAGTTTAGCACTTTTAGAAAATAAAAACAAGTATTTGTTCAAAATTTTTAAATATTTTTCAATAAAATATAACCAATAAAAAAGCAAAAAATTTCGATATCTTTGCATATTGTAAGATTTTTCAAAAATTTATTGATTTTTTATGTTTTTTTTGCTAATATATAGACGCATGGTCCCATGGTCAAGTGGTTAAGACGCCGCCCTCTCACGGCGGAATCAGGGGTTCGAATCCCCTTGGGACTACCAATTAAAAATCAAGCAATTTTAAAACATTACAGACTTATAAAGTTATCTTTATATATAAAAAACTAAAACATTATATTAGTGCAATTAATAAGATTGAAATAAACTTAAAACTTAGAAAAATCATTATTTGAGGATACGATATATGGACGAAAACGAAGATTTAAATGAAATCGCATTCATAAAAAGAACAACAGCCGGATATACTGGACCTGTTATTCATAATGATTTTCATACCGGATTGAAGACTTATCAGGAATTTAGAGAAGCTTTTCGTTCTACATGTCAACTAGCATTTTTAGATGGGACATACATTGATGAATTACATTTTAATGAAATAAATATTGAAAGAATTGTCAAACTTTTTCAGTCTACTCCTATAACTACTGATAGACTCCAAACAAAACAAATTTATTTAAACCCAGACGTTTGGCATGAAGTTGTTGAATCCCCAAAAGAGCCTTTAACAAAAAGTCTTCAAGTAGTTATTTCAAAAAATAAATTATTTTTAAGCGAATTGCTTTCTATAACAAAAGACGGAAAATCAGCATTAATTTTAAGAGTTACTTCTTTCGGAGATGAAAAAGCTGTTGATTCCGCTCAATCAACATCTCAAGTTTTAGATACTCTTATTTTAAATAACGACTTGCAGAGCCTTAAACAAATCAATGAAATGTCAAAATTATATACAGATTTTTCTATACACGAATATTTCCTTCCATATGGTTTCGATCTTGAAAGTGCTGTATTATTATTTAGATATGACACCTCAAATGTTAGACATGTAAATTATTATGGAGAATTGGAAGAACCAAAGAAACAATACGAATTGTTAAGCGAACAATATATTCCTACAATATATAAAATTGTATATTCTCCAGAAATATTTGAATCACATTTTCATTTCTGCGAAGGAATAGCTTCAATATATAAATTGTCTTCAAATCCAAAAAGATCAAAATTTGGTGAAGGTTTTGGGATAAGTGTTTCTGAATTGGCAAGCTATTTGAAAAAGATAAATGAAGATAAATATATATCTAAATTTGAGGAAACATTATACGCAAACAATGACTTTGGAATGCCTTTTATGCATTTTCCACTTTCACAAAGAAATCTCATATATTCGCAATTGTCAAACCTAGAAAAAGATCCTCATAATTTTTTACTTGCTTATGATGTTTTCAAATTAATTAGTCTTGTACAAGTCAAAGAAGACCAAGCAGAACATAAAAATGAAACACAACAAGGCAATGGAAAAGATACAGAAGAAGAAAACAAAGACAAAAAAAACAATAATTCAAAAGACAAATACAAATAATTTTAGTACTTAAAATAAAATATAAAAAAGCCAAATCAAATTTGGCTTTTATTTTATGTATTTTGTCCCATCTAAGACTTTTTTGTCTGTAAAATATTTGTATATTTGATTGAAATCACCTGTAAAATGCAAATAATTTAAGTTAAGTTTTTGTGCAGGTTTTATGTCTGTTTCAAGATTATCTCCAATCATAACTGTTTCTTCTGGAGAACATTTTTCTTTTTTCATAATCTTTTTCATCAAAAGTCCTTTTGTTTTGTCTTTTGCGTAAAGATCTAATGAATAAATTTTCTTGAAATCTTTTTTATCTAAATGATATAAATCAAAATAATGCTTCAAATATTCTTGTCCAGAAATTGAAATCACATACAAATGGCAATGTTTTTTCAACTCTTTTATAAAATTACTATCAATAACTTTTACATCGTTTGTAGAGTGTACGTAAAGTTTTTCTTTTAAAAACTTTTTCAATCTTCTTAAACTCAAGTTTTCTTTTTCAGCAATGATTTCTGCGTCTAAAGTTGAATTGTATTTTTTTAAGTCATATTTTTCAAGAATCTTTTTCAATTTTTCATCATCGTTTACAACATATTTATACAACTTCTTTAAATGTTCAATCCAGTTTTCCCATACATCTCCAACATAGAGAGTGCTATCAAAATCAAAAATAACTGTTTTTATCATATGCATAACCTTTTATTGTTCTATTCTAGTCCCCTTAATTCATCAACAGCCAAAGCTCTGTTTTTGCTGTTGTAAACATAAGTTCCACTTACCAAAATATCAACGCCACAATCAATAAGCTTTTTTGCAGTTTCAGGATTTACTCCGCCATCAAATTCAATCTTAAAATTCAAGTTGTTTGATTGCCTAAACTCATAAATTTCTTTTACTTTGTCATAAACACTATCCATAAGTTTTTGACCACTTGCACCAGGTTCAACCCCCATAACCAAAACGACATCACAATTGAAAACAAAAGAGCGGACATCTTTAAAAGGAGTTTCTGGTTTCAGTGAAATTCCTGCCAGAGTGTGATTTTCTTGAATATATTTTAAAACATTGACCAAGTCTTCTTTATTTTCAAACGCTTCATAGTGCACAGTCAAAATATTTGCCCCTGCTTCAATATATTTTGGCACATCATTCAAAGGTTCGTTTACCATCAAATGAACATCAAGCATTATTGCACTGTTCCTGTTGATGTTCTTTACCAAATTGTAATCATAAGTATTTTTTTTAACAAAATTTTCATTCATAATATCACAATGCAAAAATTCTGCAATCCCCTGCATTTGTTTTGCATATTCTATGATATTTTGAAAATCGTCTATTGGGTCAGTTGACACAGAAATATCAACTCTCTTTTTCATAATGCCTCCACTTTTTTATTTTATCAAAATTTTGTGCATTTACAAAATCATTATCAATATCTTTTAATGTTTTTTATTGTTTGGTAAATTTTAAGATAATTTTGGTATCTGTCTTTTGAAATTTTTCCATCTTTAACAGCTTTCACAACACCGCAATCTTTGTCTGTGAGATGAGCACAACTTTTATATTTGCACTCTTGTGCATATTCCAAAAACTCTGGATAATAACTCTTGATTTCATCTTCTCTTATATCCAAAAGCCCTTCATCAAGTTTAGAAAAACCAGCCGTATCTGCCAAAAAATTTCCTTTTCCAAATTCAAAAAGTTGAACAGTTCTTGTAGTTTGCTTCCCCCTTTCAATCTTTTTGCTGAAAGTGTCAACCTTTGCGATTTGTTCTTTTTTTAAGGCATTTATGATTGAAGATTTTCCAACTGCACTTTGTCCTGCCAAAACACAAATTCCCTTAATCTCTTTTTCTATCTGCATAACACTGTCATCAAAACTAGAAAAAATCATTGTTTTTGCTGTTTTTTTATAAATTTTCTCAATATTTTTGCAGTATTCTTCATCTAAATCTTTTTTGTTGATGCAAATAAATGGTTCTATGTTATTCAATTTGCAAAACAAAATCATCTTATCAACTGTATATAAATCAGCTTTTGGGACTGGTGCAACAACAATAAACATTCTGTCTATGTTTGCAACTGGAGGTCTTATAAGCACATTTTTTCTTTTTTCAATTTGGCATATTGCATTGTCATCGTCAAGAAGAACATAATCTCCCACAAAAATCCCATCTTTTTTCAAAACTTTTCTTGCAACAGTTGTCAAAGTTTTGTCTTGCAATGCCACTGTAAAAAGATTTGCTTGCTTTTTTAAAACCAATCCTTTAAGCATTTTTACCTCCAATTCGATTTCGAAGTTGTCCACAAGCGCCTTCAATATCTTCTCCCATTGTGCGTCTTACAGTTGCATTTATGCCCATTTTCTCTAGCTTCCCTGCAAGAACATAAGCTTTCTTGCGAGTCACGCCAATCAAAGATTTCTCTTTCACAGAATTAAGTGGTATCAAATTTACGTGACAAGTTTTGCCTTTCAAAATTTGTGCAAGTTGTTTGATCTCTTTATCTCCGTCATTTACTCCTTCAATAAGAGAATATTCAAACTCAATTCTTCTTCCTGTCTTTTCAAAATAATAATCACACGCTTTCAAAATTTCACTTATGCTGTATGCGTTTGCAATAGGCATTATTGTTTTTCTAAGTTCGTCATTTGGTGCGTGCAATGAAATTGTCAAGGTCACGGTAAAACCGTCATCAGCAAGTTTATAAATATTTGGCACCAAACCACAAGTTGACAATGAGATATTTCTTTGACTTATGTTCAATCCATTTTCATCAGAAACCAATCTCAAAAATTTGCAAACATTGTCATAGTTGTCCAAAGGTTCTCCGCAGCCCATAAGCACAACATTTGTCACTTTTCTTTCTTTCAAAGTACCACCCAGCAAGCGATTGAAAAACAAAATTTGAAGAAGGATTTCTCCCGCACTTAAATTTCTTTGCAAGCCGTTTAAAGTTGAAGCACAAAACTTGCAACCCATTCTGCAACCAACTTGTGTAGAAACACAAACTGTATATCCATATTTATATTTCAACAAAACGCTTTCAACAATGCTTCCGTCAGCAAGTTTTAATGCGACTTTTTGAGTCCCGTCCTTGCTTACAAGATGTGCAACAGCTTCATATTTTGGATAATCATTTACAATTTTTTCTTTAAATGTTTTTGGTAAATTTGAAATTTCTTCCAAATTTTTCCCAAGCATACAACCTTCATAGAGTTGTTTTGCTCTATAAGCTGGCTCTTGCAAATTTTTAACATATTCAGTAAGCTCTGTTAAGTTCATATCAAGAATCATAAATTCACCACCAAAGTTTTAAATCTATAGCCATTCAAGAAACTGCTTGCATCCAAAACCTTCCCACCAGCAGACTGGCATTTAAGGATTTCAATGACTCCATCTTTTGCTTGAATAAGAAAATGCTTTCTTGTTGAAACAATTTGTCCAACAGGTGCATCAGTGCTCATATTCGTAACTTTTGCTTTGTAAACTTTTATTCTGTCCTCCCCCAAAATGAAAAAAGCCACAGGATTTTCCACAAAAGCTCTAACTTTATTTACCAAACTTTCAACAGGCATAGAAAAATCAAGCAAAGCATCTTCTTTTTGTATGAGTTTAACAAATGTAGCTTTGCTGTCATCTTGTGGAGTTCTTACAGCGGTTCCGTTATCAATTTTTTTCAACACATCAATCAGCAAATCAAGTCCAACATACGCAAGTTTGTCCAAAAGAGAGATATAGTCATCTTCTGGCAAAATCTCCACTTCTTTTTGCTCGAAAATGTCTCCATCATCCATGCCAACTTCTGTCTTCATAACAGTGACACCTGTCATTGTGTCACCATTTAAAAGTGCAGTTTGAATTGGTGTTGCACCCCTATATTTTGGCAACATAGAAGGATGAACATTTATGCAAGGTTTGATATCAAGAAAACTCTTTGGCAAAATTTTTCCATAAGAAGCAGTGACTGCCAAGTCATAATCCATAGCTTTGAAATCATCAATATGTTCTTTTATTTTTTCAAATTGATAAACTGGTATTTCAAATTGTTTTGCAAGCTCAACAATATGTGGTGTCTTTATTTTGTTTCCACGCCCAGCAGGTTTGTCATTTTGACAAACTACGCCAACAACATCAAACTTGTTTTCAACAAGCCCATTTAAAATGATTTCAGCAAATCTTGGTGTTCCAAAAAACAAAATTTTCATCAGTCAACTCCGTGTTCTTTTTTATATTCTCTTCCTTCTTCTGTCAAATCAACAAAAAGGACTCCATTTAAGTGATCAATCTCATGACAAACGCAACGAGCAATATAACCTTCTGCTTCAAATTCAAAAGGTTTTCCGTGCCTGTCTTGTGCTGTGATTTTGACATATTTTGGTCTTGGCACATCACAGAAAAATCCTGGAATACTCAAACATCCTTCAGTGTCACTTACACGGCCTCTTGTTTTGATTATTTCTGGATTTATGATTTCTAAATACTTCCCTTGTTCCACTTCAATCACGATTGCACGGCGAAGCACTCCCACTTGAACAGCAGAAATACCCACTCCTTTTTTCTCAATCATAGTTGTCTTCATATCATCAAGAAGGATGCCAAGAGAGTCATCAAAAGCCACAACTGGTTTTGATTTTTTCCTTAAAGTTTCATTCCCTAAAATGACTATTTTTCTTGTTGCCATATTTTTCTCCCTAACTTAAATTGTTTGGATTGATTTCAAAGAAAACCGAACTTTTACATTTTTCATCAATGCATTCGTAAATTTTCTTTTCAATTTCATCAGCCTTATCAAGCTTAAATCTCATCATAATTTGATATCTAAATTTGTTTTTAATTTTGTTGAGTGGTGCTTTCATAACATCCAAATAAACAAAATCTTGGTTGTAAGCATCTCTCACTGCTTTGACTTTATTATAGCATACTTTACATTCTTGTGCCACAGTATTTTCATTTTCGTGAGTGAACAAAATTCTGACAATTCTTGCATAAGGTGGAAAGTTTGTGACCTTTCTCAAATTTGCTTCTTTTTTGAAAAATCCTTTGTAGTCATAATTGCTTGCAAATCTATAAACATAGTGTCTTGGGCTGTAAGTTTGCAAAATAACTCTGCCCTGCGATGCACTTCTTCCTGCCCTGCCTGCGACCTGAGTTATAAGTTGGAAAGTTCTTTCAATCGAACGATAATCAGATTGATACAAACTTTGATCAGCGTCAACAATTCCCACCAAAACAACATCTTCAAAATCATGCCCTTTTGCAATCATTTGAGTTCCGACAAGAATTGCTGGTTTTGTATTTCTAAATTCGTTTAAAATTTCTCTGTGTCCATTCTTTTTTGAAGTGGTGTCGTTGTCCATTCTCAAAATTCTCACATCAGGGAAAAGTTTATGCAATTCTTCAACAACTCTCTCTGTTCCAATTGCTCCTTGCTTTATATCTCTGCTTCCGCAACTTGGACAAACATCAAGAGCTTTAAATCTCTTTCCACAATAATGGCATTTAAGTTTGTTTTCTGCTCTGTGATAAACAAGTGAAACATCACAATCTGTGCATTTAGCAACATATCCACATTGACGGCAACGCTGAAACGAAGAGAATCCCCTTCTGTTGATAAAGATCATTGCCTGTTTCTTTTGTTCGATCACATTTTTAAGTTCGTATATAAGTGGAATGGCAAAAATTTGATTGTTGCCTTGTCGCATTTCCATAAGCATATCAATAACCACAATCTTTGGCATTTCCATACCATTTACACGGACTGGCATTTCAACAAGTTCATACTCTCCGTCAATGGCTTTTGCATAACTTTCTATTGATGGCGTTGCGCTTCCAAGCACAAGCGTGCAGTCGTTATATTTTCTTCTAAACTCTGCAACCATATGTGTGTCATATCTTGGATTACTTTCCGAAACATAACTTTGTTCGTGCTCTTCATCAATGATAATTATCCCCAAATTTTCAATTGGAGTAAAAATCGCCGACCTTGCCCCAACGACAACTCTTGCTTCTCCAAAGAAAATTCTTCTCCACTCGTCAAAGCGTTCGCCAGCAGAAAGACCACTATGTATAAGTGCAACTTTATCTCCAAATCTTGCTTTAAAGTTTGCCAAAACTTGTGGTGTCAAAGAAATTTCTGGGACAAGCATAAGTGCAGTTTTGCCAAGCTCCAGTTGTCTTTCAATCAAATGCATATAGACTTCAGTTTTCCCGCTTCCAGTAACCCCGTGCAAAAGATAGGTTTTGTTTTGACAAATCGTGTCAACTGCTCTTTGTTGCAAAGGTGTCAAAACTCTTTGTTCATTTTTTATCTGATCAAAAACTGGCACACGATTTTGTTGTTCTTCTTCAACAACAACAATTCCACTTTTCACCAGAGCAGAAAGTGGCGCGTATCCAAATTGATTTGAAATTTCAGTAAACTTTTGTCTTCCGTTTTCTTTTAAAAAATCTACTATTTCAAGTTGTTTTTTTGCTCTAGCAGAAGGCATTTTGCCATCATCAGAAAGTCTAACATATCTTACAATCAACTCTTTGATTTGGTCAGTTCTCATTTCACTAGGCAAAAACAAACGAAGTATGCTTGCAAGTTTCAAGTGCAGTTTGTCTGCCATATAAAACATAAGCTCAAGCATCTCTTTTTTTATGACAGGAAAATCTTCTATCTTTCTTGTTATCGGTTTAATTTTGCTTGCATCATAATTTGCAGCCTCTTCCAGTCCAACAATAAACCCTTGAAGATTGCGACTGCCAAAAGGAACAATCACTCTTTCTCCAACCTGCACAGACATATCTTCTGGCACACTATATTCAAAAACTTTGTCAAGGGCTTTTGCGTCTTGGTCAATTATGATTTTTGCAAACAAATTTATTCTCCAAAAAAATAATTCTACCGTTTTTCAACAGTAGAATTATATCACAAAAATTTTGCCTAAATCAATCATTTACATCGCTTGGGACAATTTTGCCTTCATAAATTTCATCAAGAGCAATACTGATTGATTTTTTATCAGCAGTAGCAAGTTCTGCTCTGCGAGTTGTTTCAATTTCTTTTGCTCTTTTTGAAGCAATAATTGAAAGAATGTATTTGTTTCCGTTAGCCTTTTTTGTGAGTTCGTCAATAGGTGGTTCAATCATCATAATAGCAAATCTCCTAAAATTTAATCGCTTATATTTTATCACACAATAACAGAATTGTAAAGTCTTTTGTAAAAAAATAATGCAATTTAAAAGATTTGTAATCTTTTCCACTTTAAAACAAAAACAAAAACTTAATTAACAAATCCCAAAGAAATCAAAAGAGCACGATTGACTTCTTTCATTTTTCTTTCATCAATAACAGTGATTTTTTCTTTGAGCCTACGCTTGTCAAGAGTTCTTATTTGTTCCAACAAAACAACAGAGTTTTTTGGAAGATGATAAGCCTCAGAAGACAGTTCGATATGTGTAGGCAATTTTGCTTTGGAAAGTTGACTTGTTATTGCCGAAACAATCACAGTAGGAGAATATTTGTTTCCGACATCGTTTTGTATGACGAGAACAGGACGAATACCACCTTGCTCACTCCCAACAACAGGACTGAGATCGGCAAAGTATATATCACCTCTTTTAACTGAATTCTCCATCAAACGAACCTGCCAATTTTTGAAAATCAAAGAGGTCTGCAAGTTCAAGGTCAAAAAGGTCTTGATAAACAAGAGACATCTCTTTGTATAAAGAAGGATTTTCTCCTTCCATTCTCATTCTATGTTTTTCATCTGTAATTGTTGAGTTTACGACAAAATTTTCAAGGGAACCATATTCCTTTTCAATTTTTCCCACTCTTTTTTCAAGCTCAAGAAAAACATTTTCTTTCACAAAAAATATCTCCTGTTTATCAAAATTTTATACTTATTTTAAAACAAGTAGAAAATTTTATTCATTAGTAAAAAGAAAAAGTGCCAATCATATTTTGAATGACACTTTATGTTTGCAACGATTTGTTTATTTCACAATTTCAACCACTGCCCCAACAATATTTTTTTGGTGAGAGATTGAAACATTGATTTCCTTACCCTTCAATTCTTCAAAACGCTTCAACGCTTTTCCTGTCAATTTGACAATTGGAGCACCACTTTCTTTGTGCGAAAGTTCAATTTCTTTAAAAGAAATCTCCCCACTTGAAATATCAAGGGCTTTGAAAACCGCTTCCTTAACTGCCCAAAGTGTTGCCACTTTTTCTTTCCTGTTTTTTGCAAATTTATCTATGTAAGCAATTTCGTTTTCAAGAGCAATCTTTTCAAGCAGTTTATCTTCGTTTTTAATTCTACTCACTTCTTGTAAATCAAATCCAATCATCATTTTCTCCTAAGTTTTCAAGGGCATTTTTCGTTGCTTTCTGTGCCACGCTATAATCATACCCCTTGTAAATAAGATGAGCAAGGCATTTTTGCTTTAATTTTGTATCAATTTGGCGATTTTTAACGAATTTTTTAGCAAGTGCCGTTGCCATTTCAATTTGTGAATCTTCATCAACATTTTCCAATAAGTTTTCAATGATTTCAGAAGATATTCCTTTCTCTTTCAACTTGTTTGCAATTGCTCTTTTCCCTTTGCTTGCATTCAAAGTTTCAAAATAGTTTTTTGCAAATTTCTCATCATCAATAAACCCATAATCTCTCAATTTTTCAACAGTTTTTTCTATCACTTTTCCGTCGAAAGATTTTTTCTTTAAATAATCTTTCAAACCCTTTTCGCTTACCACATATTTTTCCAAATAAGAAACAGCCATATCAAAAGCAACTTTCTGATCATTTTCTTCTTTTATCTTTTTAAATTCATCTTCATCAATTTCCATATCGGTTTTGAAGTGATAAAAGGCCAAAATTTCATCAAGAAAAACACCACACCATTTGTCATCAACATAAAGGTGATATCTGCTTGTGTTTCCAATACGCTTAATTTTTGTGATTGTCATTCGCTCTCCTTGTAAAAAATTTTATTTCAATACCTCACTTGTTGTTTTTGTGTATGCTCTCACAAGCCCGCCAGCACCGAGTTTTATCCCACCAAAATATCTAACAACAAAAACACAAACATCTGAAACTCCCTTCTTTTGCAAAACAGAAAGGATTGGTCTGCCTGCTGTTCCACCAGGTTCTCCATCATCTACCGCTTTTTCCATAAAAGGATTTTTCAAAGAATAGGCATAACAAATATGTGTTGCTTTTTTATGCTCTTTTCTAAGTTCGTCAAGAGCAGACTGCACCTCCTCAACATTTTTGCAATGCAAAAGATAACCGATAAATTTCGATTTTTTCTCCACATATTCAATAATGTTTTGAAAATTTGTCACTTTTCTTCTCCCACAAATTTCTTTTGAAATATTATATATTAAGACAAACAAAATGTCTAATTGATATGAGCAAAAATTGATTAAACGCTTATTTTCTATAAAAATGAATAAGTTTATAAATTCTTGCAAGTTCTGTTGGGGATTCTTTCATACCACTTTTTATCCAACACATTTCAAGACTAAACAACTCCCCAATAAACATTCTTTCAGAATATTCCCGTATATGAGAAATTTTTGTTTTTTCGCCGTTTCTCAAAATTGAATATGCTTTTTGATAGCAGTCATACAACAAAAACTCCATATTTTTACTCAAAAACAATTTAATGATCTCGGCATATTTTTTAAAATTTTCCAGTGTTGTTGTCATAACTCTATCAGTGCTGAAATCCAACTTTCTTGTTTTCTTTATCTCTTCAACAGTCTCAACAAAAACATCAAGTATATAGTCTTCCACTACACTTTCTTTTGTTGTAAAATTTCTATAAAATCCCATTCTGCTTACGCCAGATTTTTTTATTATGTCCGTAACAGTAATCTCTTCAAACGATTTGTTTTTCAAAAGTTCAAAAAATGCTTGTGTTATGCACTCTCTTACAAAAATGTTGTTTTTGTTTTTCCTTACTTTAAACTGATACATATTTACCCCTTCTATCACACTAGCAAAAATTTTATAATTTTGAATTGATTTTATGAATAAGTATTGTTAAAATACCATCTGTTACAAGTGTAACACATTGAAATCTCAAAATCAATTAAAGGAACTATTATGATAAAATTAGTTATTGACAGCACTGCTGATATTACAGTTGAAGAAGCAAAAAAATTGGGGATTGTTATAATCCCTATGAAAGTGTTTATTGATGAAAAAGAATATCATGCTGGCATAAACCTAGATGATACTACTTTTTTCGATTTACTCAAAAAATGCAAAAATCTTCCACACACAACACAAATCAATCAAGAAGAATATATAAACACAATAAAACCATTTTTGGATAACGGAGATGATGTTTTTGTAATGGCACTTTCAAGCGAACTGTCTGGTTCTTTCAACAGCCTTAGACTTGCAAGCGAAGAACTAAATTCTTCTCATTTAGAAATTTTTGACACACAAAATGTTACTATGGGCTACAAAGTGCTTGTTATGGAAGCAATTAAATTGATCAAAAAAGGTGTTTCTTTGACAGAACTTAAAGAGAAAATGGAAAAAATGAAAAACAAATGCAAACTTCTCGCAATAATTGACAATGTAAAATATTTGATTAAAGGCGGAAGATTGTCGCTTATGGCTGGATTGGCAGTTACGGCATTAAACATAAAACCAATTGTTACCATAAAAAATGGAAAACTGGCAGTGTTGTCAAAAGGTATTGGCTACAACAATGCAATCAAATCTTTGATAAAAAATATCAAAAACATTGACACAAACAGTTATATTTCCATAGGTCATTCAAACGATTTAACAAGGTATAATCAATTTAAAAACGAAGTTGAAAAATTTCTAGGCATCAATACAAACGATTGCACAAGCATAGGCCCAATAATTGGAACACACGCAGGTCCTGGCTGTGTTGGAATAAGTTATATAGAAAAATAAAAGTCCAAAAATATTTGGACTTTTTTCTTATTTTACATTTACCTTAACAAAGTTTTTCTTGCCTTTTTTGATCAAAGCATCTTCTGCCATTTCAGCAGAAATTTGCATATCAAATTTTGCAACTTTTTCGTTTTTGAAAGAAATTGCTCCACCTTGTATCAATCTTCTGGCTTCGCTCTTTGATGAAGCAAGCCCACACTTAAACACAAGGTCGCAAATCATCATAGGGAATTCACTCTTTTCAACTTCAACAACAGGAGCATCATCACCACCCTGTGTAAACAAGTTTTCACTCATACTTTGAGCAAGTTTTGCATCGTCTTCCCCACGAACAAATTTAGTGACTTCATAAGACAAAACTTTCTTTGCTTTTACTATATCTTCTTTGACAAGATTTTTAACTTCTTCCATAGGCACATCAGTGAAAAGTGCGAACATCATCTCAACGCACGCATCGGGAGTTTGATAAACACCTTGATAAAAATCATAGGCAGAAATTTTATCTTTATCAATCCAGATTGCACCCTTTTCTGTTTTGCCCATTTTCTTCCCTTCTGGAGTCATCAAAAGAGGATTTGTTGCACCAATAAGTTGAACATCTGTCCCGTTCTGAAAGTTCAATTTCCTTTGAAGTTCCGTCCCAGCAACAATGTTTCCCCATTGGTCTTGTCCACCATATTGCAACACGCAACCATATTTTTGATTGAGATGAACAAAGTCATATGCTTGCATGAGCATATATCCCATTTCAAAGAAAGTCAATCCACCTTCTTTCAATCTGCCAGCATAAATTTCGTTTGTCAACATTTTGTTCACATTGAAATGAACACCAATGTCCCTCATAAAATCAATGTAATCATATCCATTAAACCAATCAGCATTGTTGACAATTATAGCAGGATTTTCTCCATCAAAATCCAAGAAAACTTTTAATGTATTTTTAATTTTTTCAATGTTTTCTTGAACTTGTTTTTTAGTCAACATTTTTCTCATTTCTTGTTTTCCACTAGGGTCACCAATGCAAGCTGTTGCACCTCCCATCAAAATAATGACCTTGTGCCCTGCTTTTTGAAAACGACGCAAAATGCAATAAGGCACACAATGTCCAATATGCAAGCTGTCAGCAGTAGGATCTGTCCCTTCATACAAAGTCACAGGTTTTCCACTTTCAAGCAGTTTTTTAAGACCTTCTTCATCAGTACATTGATATAAAAGACCTCTTTCTTTGATTGTGTTATAAAGATTTGTATCAACTTTTACCATAATTTACTCCCAAAACAAAAAAGCACGCAACTCCTAAAACTTTTAGGACGAAGCGTGCGTTCGTGGTACCACCTAAATTCAGTCAAAACCCAGCATATAAAAAGGTTTCAACTCTTATTATGTCCGTTCGTGGACTAACGCAAAACTTGAAATAAGTGTAATTCAATTTTAAGTCTCAATAAGTCTTTCACCACCCGACTTCTCTCTAAATATCAAACTTAAATCTACTGTTCTTACTCCACCATTTTGATTATGCAAAGATTTTAACATTAAACCTAAATTTTGTCAAACAAAACTCTTATTTTTTATTGTAATATTCTTATAGCATCAAAAATAAAATAATCTCTCCAAGTATAAACACTGAACATAAAAGCTTGTCTTTAACAATAACCGCCTAGTCTTATGTTTTTGTATGTATTTTGAAAAAAGAAAAGAAATCGTTTGAAAAAACAAACACTGTTTTGCTATAATTTTTGTGAAGGAGAAATTATGAAAAAAGAAAACAAATCAAACAACTGTGTAAAAAATATGCACGGCTATGGTCCTTCTCCAATTCCACAAGAAGGCAAGTGGGACCAAGTAAAAGAAATTACTCAAATTTCTGGTTTTTCACATGGATGTGGCACTTGTGCTCCACAACAAGGCGCCTGCAAACTCACTTTAAATGTGAAAAATGGCATAATCAAAGAAGCTTTGGTGGAAACAATTGGTTGTTCTGGAATGACACATTCTGCTGCAATGGCTGGCGAAATTTTGGTTGGAAAAACTTTGCTTGAAGCACTCAACACTGACCTTGTTTGCGATGCTATCAATGATGCAATGAAAAATGTTTTTGAACAGCTTGTTTATGGCAGAAGTCAATCAGCTTTCTCTCTTGGTGGACTTGAAGTTGGAGCAAGTATGGAAGATTTGGGCAAATACAAAACAAGTCAAGTAGGTACTATTGTTTCAACAGAAAACACTGGCGTGAGATATCTCAATCTTACAGAAGGCTACATCACAAAAATGGCTCTTGACGAACACGGTGAAGTGATTGGATATGAATATGTAAATTTAGGCTTACTCCTAAAAAATCTCAATGATGAAACATTGACAAAAGCACAAGCAATAGAAAAGTCGACAAAGCATTATGGAAGATTTGATGAAGCAAAAAGATTCGTCAATCCAAGAGGAGAGTAAATATGGAAGAAACAAAAAAATACGCATATCTTTCAAAAACCTTAAAAGAAAATGGCTTTAAAGACATTCAAGATTGCAAAGATTTCTGCAACAAAAACGGAATTGATGTTGAAAAAATCGTTCGTGATATTCAACCCATTTGCTTTGACAATGCAGTAGATGCCTACGCCCTTGGCACTGCAATCGCATTGAAATCAAATTGCAAAAGCGCAAGTGAATATGCTGAAAAAATCGGAGAAGGTTTGCAGGCTTTTTGTGTGAAAGGCTCTGTTGCTGATGAAAGAAAAATCGGCCTTGGACATGGTCGTCTTGCAGGAAGACTTCTTGACGAAAACACAAAATGTTTTTGCTTCTTGGCTGGACACGAAAGTTTCGCTGCCGCAGAAGGTGCAATGGGAATTGCAAAAACAGCAAACAAAATCAGAAAAACTCCTCTCAAAATCATTTTGAATGGGCTTGGCAAAGATGCCGCCTATATTATTGCAAGAGTAAATGGCTTCACTTTTGTGAAAACATACTTTGACCACAACGAACAAAAATTAAACATTTTGGAGGAAATACCTTTTGGAACTGGTGAAAGAGCAAAAGTAAAAATTTACGGTGCTTATGATGTTTCTGAAGGCGTGGCAATTATGCAACACGAAGGCGTTGATGTTTCAATCACTGGAAACTCAACAAATCCAACTCGTTTCCAACATCCTGTTGCTGGAACATACAAAAAATGGTGTATTGACAACGGCAAAAAATACTTCTCTGTTGCCTCTGGTGGCGGAACAGGAAGAACATTGCACCCTGACAATATGAGATGTGGTCCTGCAAGTTATGGTATGACTGACACTATGGGAAGAATGCACTGCGATGCTCAATTTGCTGGATCTTCTTCTGTGCCTGCACATGTTGCGATGATGGGCTTTATTGGAATGGGAAACAACCCAATGGTTGGAGCAACTGTTTCTCTTGCTGTTGCCGTATCTTTGGCAAAAAGCAAACAAAAAAAATAAATTCTTAACCCTTTATTGAATATTTTTTCTCCCTTTGCTCAATCTAAGTATAGGGAGGTTAAAATGAGTCAAAAATGGAAACCTGGCGAACAAGTTCCCGAATCTGGTGAATATGTAGCCTATGACCGCGATGGAAACAACGGCGGAACTACCTATCTTGAAAAAGGAAAGAGATTTCCTGCAACCCAACATGAAGGTAGTTATTATGAAAAAGAAGACTAAGCAAAATTAGTTTTCAAAAAAAACACACTGTTTTAGTGTGTTTTTTTATTGTCTTCATTTTCATAATTTTTGTATAACTCGTTGAAATCATAAACTTTTCCTTTATATTTAAGCCCAACAAGAGTTTCTATGTTTACATTGTGAATACTTTTGAAAATATGGTTTTCCACTTCTGGAATTTTTTTCTTCAATTCTTTAATCAAATTTTTGACTTCCAAGCGTGCAGAAGGAGAAATTTCATCTTCTGACAAATGACAAGCTTCTGTAAAACGACAAGCGCACTGCAAAAATTTCAATTCATTGTAATTTTTCCAAGCAATAATATCGTCTTCGTGCACACAATAAAGCGGTCTAATAAGTTCCATGCCCTCAAAGTTTTGAGAGTGTAGTTTTGGAAGCATTGCTTGAATCTGAGCCCCATACAACATGCCCATTAAAGTTGTTTCAATCACATCGCTGTAATGATGTGCCAAAGCAATTTTGTTGCAACCTCTCTTTTTCGCTTCGCTATACAAATAGCCTCTTCTCATTCTTGCACAAAGATAACATGGGGATTTTTCAATGTTGACCACACTGTCAAAAATGTTTGTTTCAAAAATCTCCAAAGGTATTTCAAGCATTTTAGCATTTGTTTCAATTTGCTTTCTGTTTTCAGCATTATAGCCTGGATCCATACACAAAAAAACAAGGTCAAATTTTATGTCAGAAATTCTGTGCAACATTTGCATAAGTTTTGCAAGGAGCATAGAGTCCTTTCCACCAGAAACGCAAACGGCAATCTTATCACCTTCTTGGATAAGTTCGTATCTTTTAAGTGCCGAAATAAATTTTGACCAAATACCTTTCTTAAATTTTTTGCTTATACTTTGTTCTACTTTTTGTGATTTTGTCAATTCTTTCATAAGTCAATAATACAACTTTGCTGACAAAAAGACAAGCAGAAATTTATCATAATCACAAATCATCGGCGTCTTGCACAGGTTCTTCAAATTGATTTGACGGATTTCCTGTGTAAGATCCCAATGGATCATTTTGGCTTTGATAATAATTTTTCTTTTTTCGTTTTTTCATATTTCTATGATGTGTAAAATCAAAAAATAAATGCAACAAAAAAAGATTGTTTCCAATCTTTTAATGTCCTTCTGTTCCATCGTTCATGTACAAAATCCCAAGAGTGTTTTCTCCACAATGGCTAGAAATCGTTGCGCCAGCCCTTGTTTCGTAAACAGTTTTAAAGCCTCTTGCAATCACTGCATCTTTTGCTGCTTTAACCATTTCTGGTGTTGCTGTGGTATAAGTCACAAAAGCCACATCCAAATCAGGATTATTGAATTCTGCCAAAGTGTCTTTGCAATAAAGTGCAACAACTTTATCCATATTCCCACGATATTTTCTATGGACACCCATTTTGCCATCTTTAAGAATGATTTGTGGTCTTATTTGCATAAGGTTTGCTCCAAAATAAGCAAGAGCAGAACATCTACCGCCTTTATACAAATATTCAAGTTTTTTCAAAACAAAACTTGCTTGAACACTTGGTATTCTTTCACATACTTTTTTGTAAACTTCTTCCGCATGAAGTCCCCTGTCAACCAATTCTTTTGCATAAATTGCAAGAAGAGCAATGCCTGTTGAAAGAGATTGACTATCAACTATATAAACATTTCCAAGCTCTTTTGCAGCATCTTTTGCGTTTTGACAAGAACTTGTTATTGCTCCTGACAAGCAAAAATGAATCACTGCATCATAATTTTCAAGTTGACTTTTAAAAAACTCTTCATATCTTTGTTTGTTTATTGCTGAAGTCTTTGGCAAAATTTTGTTTTTGTCAACAAAATCAAAAATTTCTGTTGGCAAGATTTCTCCATCTTTATAATCTTTATCTCCCAAAAGAACCATATAAGGAATTGTCTTGATGTTGTATTTATCCAGCAATTCTTTTGGAAGGTCTATTGTGCTTTCCGCAGTAATAACAATTTTCATTCTATCCTCCATATAAGTTTATTTTACTATATTTAGAAAATATTACAAAACAAAAACAGACAAAATATAATCAATTTAAAATCTTGACAGCAAACAACTTTTTCGTGTAATTGTTTGACACTCTCAAAAAAATAATGATAAACTTTTATTATTAAGAGAGCAAATTGGAGGATAACTATGAGCAAATCTAAAAAGATAACTACCATTGTTGTTGCTTGCATATTTGCCGTTTTGGGCATTTTTGTCACTTTTTGGTATTTTGGTGATTCTTATGGAAAATTTTATGCAGAAGCAAAGGCAGAATTTGAAATTCCTGGTCTAAGCGAAGGGTTTACTCCACAAGGTATTTGCTATTCTGATTATATGGACATGTTTTTTGTTTCTGGATATATGAATGATGATTCTGCTTCAAGAATTTACACAGTTGATGCGAAAACAGGCAAAACAATAAAATATTTCACATTAAACACTCCTGATGGAGCATACACAGGTCATGCCGGCGGAATTGCAACAGACGAATATTATTTCTGGCTTGTAGGAGATGGAACTGTAAATGTGTTTTATTTTAAAGATGTGATTGAAGTTGAAAATGGAAAGGCTATAAAACTTGTAGATTCTTTTACTTCAAACAATGGTGCCGATTTTGTCACAGTAGATAAAAACAACAATTACCTTTGGATTGGAGAATTTCATAGAGATGGAAGTTATGACACTCCAGAAAATCATTTTATTGAAACAAGTGATGGTTCAATAAACAAAGCTGTAAGTTTTTGTTATGAAATTGACGATACTCAAACAACTGGCGTAAAATCAACAACTCCAATTATGGCTCTTTCTACTCCTTCTTTGGTTCAAGGTATGGTAGTGACAGATGAAAACATTGTCATCTCAACATCTTACTCTTTACCTAATTCTCATATATACACATATACAAACACAATTGATTTAAACTCTGTTGAGAGAAAATTCACATATAATGAAACAGACATCCCACTTTTTGTTTTGGAAAATAAAGATCTTGTAAAAGATTTGGAAGCTCCTTGCATGAGTGAAGAAATTGAACTTGTTGATGGAAAAGTATATGTTTTGTTTGAAAGTGCATGCGCAAAATATGGTTTTGTCACAAGAGAACCATTGAGAAATGTTTATAGTTTTACATTATAAAAACAGCTAAACAAAAAATAAATCTTGGAATGTTTCCAAGATTTATTTTTTTACTGTTATCTTAAAGCAAGTAGGCACACCAGCATCAACTCTAACTTTTTCACTGATAGCAACACCAGCAATCACATACACTTCATTTTCACTTGCAAGCACAGGGATGTAATCTCTCAAGCGAACAGGAATCTTTTTGTCAATCAAGAAAGATTTCAGTTTTTTACTTCCGCCTCCAAACTTTTCAAACATATCGCCTTCTTCACGATATCTCCATCTTGCATCTTTTGGCACTTTTCGATAGTCAAAATAAAGAGCGTCTGTCTCATTCATTTTGTCAGCCTTTACTCTTTTTACTGCCACTGTTCCATAATTTGGTGCATCAAACTCTTCACACTTCAACACCCTGTTCATTTTTGGTTTTTCAACATAATTGTTTTCAAAAGTGAGATAATTGTATTCTTTGCTTACTGTAATATCATAAGGAAGTTTTATTTTTTTGCCATTTTCAAGATTTACAGCAAGGTCTTTTATCATTTCAATGTGTTTTCTTTCAATGTCTTTTTTCACACCTATGAGTGACAATGCTTTGAAAACGATACGGCTGTAAATAGAACTACTTCCATAAAAATAACTGCAAGGCATTTGAACAATTTTTTCATCAACGAGCAAAGAGTTTATGTCAAGAATAGATTTTATATAATCATCATCATCACTTACAGCACTAGCAAAATTGTTTATTGATTCGATAGCATTTGGCCATTTTTTCAAAATATCTTTCATAATGACATTTCTTACATAATTTCTTGCATAAGAAGTGTCATTGTTGCTTTCATCTTCAACATATTCAATATTGTTTAAAGAAGCATATTCATTTATCTCTTCTTTAGAAACGGGAAGCATAGGTCTGATATAAATGTTGTCCCTAATTGGTTCCATTCCTCTTGCACCAGAAACGCCACAACCTCTGAATATGTGCATCAAAATTGTTTCTGCTTGATCACTTTGATGATGAGCAAGAGCAATTTTATCAACAATGTCTTTTTTCACCAAAGCATCAAAAACACCATACCTTCCCTCTCTTGCAGCAGTTTCAATGCTTATCTTTTTGTCCTTTGCAATCTTTGGAGAATCAATAGTAAATTTATAAACTCTGACTCCCATTTCTTTGCATTTTTGCATAACAAATCTTGCTTCATCAAAACTTTCTTCTCTGATGCCGTGATTGATATGAATTGCCACAACCTCAATGTCAAGCAACTGTCTGTTTTCATTTAAAAAGTGGAGCAAACACATAGAGTCAATCCCGCCAGAAACACCAACACCAATCACTTCTCCTGGTTTTATTAAATTGTATTTTTTGATAAAATCTAATATTTTTTCCATTTTATTCCTCTGTTTTCTAGGCATAGTATACAAAAAAATTCAATAAAAAACAATATGTTTTTCAAAAAAAATGCTTTTTTAAGGCATTTTTTGTTGATTTTTTGAATATTTTTTAACAATTTTTAAAAATCTAAAATTTTTACCACAATCACAGTCATATCATCAACTGCATATCCATTGTTGCAAGCAAGTGCTCTCTCTAAAAGTTCGTCAGCAAACTCTTGTGGATTTTTTGTCTTAATTGACTTGATACATTCTTTAAGTTCTTCATCATTTTCAAAACTGTCGCTTATGCCATCTGATATCAAAATCACAAAATCTTTTGCACTGATAACTTGTTTTTTGATCAAAGGTTTTGTCTCTTCAACAATGCCCATAGGCAAAGCACCTGCCTCTATTGTTTGGCATTGATCTTCATTTAAGATGTAAGACTTTGGTGATGCCATTTTGATAAAATCTACAAGTCCATTTTTTTCGTCAACAATGGCAATGTCAAGAGCACTGAAAATTTCTTCTTTATGAAGCGCCAAAAGTTTGTTTACGGTTGAGAGAATCAGATCGTTGTCAAAACCAGCTTTGTAAAAATTTTCTACCAAACTGATTGAAAGTTCGCTTGTTTGCCCAGCTTTTTCTCCGCTTCCCATTCCGTCACTTATTGCAAACAAAATTTTATCTCCATCAAGTTTGACAATGCTGTATGTGTCCCCACTCATCTTTGAACCATTTTTTGTCTTTTGACTCACACCAAACAAACAATCATATTTTGGTGCAGTCTTCAAATTTACGACCGTATAACCAGGTCTGGAACAAGGATAACTTTCAAACACCGCCATTTTGCTTCCACATACCTTGCTGACAACATCGACAATTCTTGGTTTTTCGCTATCGCCATTTCTGACAACAACAGATGCCATTTGTGTCCATACATCTTTTTCAAACACCACAACATCAATGCAAATGATATTGTAATAAGTCAGTTCATCTAAAATTTTGTTTTCTCTTGTTGTGTCAAAAGATACGCTTGATTCAACTTCTTGTGAAAGTCCACCCATTATTTTAGAAATCCCCAAAAGTTGTTCGGCAATTATCAGTTTGCTTGTATCTACATCGTGAACCATGCTCATATATTTTTTATACTGCCCTGTCAAAGTGTTTATGCTTCCCAAAATTGCATTCGTCTGTTTGCATCTTGAAGTAAGATAAGAAGGGATATCCAGCAATGTTGCTTTTCCTTTTTCGTATGATATTGTGATAAGCTCGTCAAACACCTGTTTTGTGCTTTCTGCAAATGTCCTATGACAATGATTCCTTTCTGGACAAAAAGAACAAATTTTGTCCGTTATCTCTTGTTCTAGCAACGATTTTACTTCATCAAGTGTCATACCTTGTTTGAGCATGTTTCTGTAAATAATATTCATCTCGTTGAAAATTTCTGACAAATTTCCTAAACGCCTATGCAAAATTTCTCTATTTCTGTTTACAACATTTTTCATTGCCAATCTATCTTTTGAAAGATTGAAAATTACTGCAATTTCATTGCAAACTTGTTTTGACAAGCACAAGAAGACTAAACACGAAATTGCTACCGGCAAAATTTCAATATAACCAAAAGTTGGATAAAGATTGAAATAATATCCAATGACAAGTTCAATGCAGACCAAAGATACTACCATAAAAATTCTGAATCGTTTCTTAAACAACAAAATCACCAATGCCCAGATAATGAAAGGTGCAACATAAATTGGATTGTTTGTAGCAATCAAAGAGCCTATTCCACCTATTGAAGCCACGAGCAATGTCAAAAGTGGTGTAGAGCAAAATGCAAAAACAAGCAAAACAAAACTCATAAACAATTTTAAAAAACTGAAATTTTCGATGTTGAGCATAACAAGTCCACTGCAAATTGCTGCGATTATTGTAAAAAGTGAAATTATTTCCAAAATTGTCAGCTTGTTTGTAAACCCCCTAATTATTATTGCTTCAAAAACATTTATGCACGCATACATAAACAAAACTCCAAGAAGGATGCTTACGCAAGACAAAATTGGTGAAAATCCAGAGATTATGTCAAATACTACATTGGCAGTTTGACTTAAAATTGCAAAAACTGCAAATTCCCATTTCCTCATATTCTTTTTGCATAAAATGTGAATGAAATATGGCACAATCAAACAAAAAATGCAAACAAGCATACAAATGGCGAATTCCATTGTTGGCTGGTATATTGCTCCTGCAACTATGTATGCAGGCACCAACAACCAAACTTTTTGATTCGCCCATGCAAGAGCAAAAAACATTCCAAATGCAAAAGGAAAAATTACATAATTTATACTGGCATTAAAAAGGACAAAAAACAACCCTAAAAAAATCACAAACTGCAAAAAAAATAAGAAATATTTATTGATGTTTAATTTCATAAAAACTCCTATTTTGATTGTAATTCAGCCGACAAAATTTTCATATTTAGAAATTTATATAAAAAGGTCGATATTTATTCTTTTTTGTAAGATACTATATTTTAAAATAAACTCAGTATTGACTTACATAATTGCAGTGTGTTATACTAAACTCAGAAGGTGGATTATGCCAAAGAAAGAAAGTTTATCATCAAAAGTTTTTGAAATTTTTGTAAAAGAACAAAAAGATTCTACAACAGGAGAACTTGATTTTACGACCTTTGTAGAACTATGCAAAAAGCGTATTGGAGGCGGAATTTCCAGAAATAAAATTAAATCTGCACTCATTTCCCTTGAAAAGAATGGTGTAAAACAAATTAAAAAAGGCAATACAACAGTTCTTATTTTTGATACCGTTCCACAAAATACCGATCAAAAGGCACAAAACGGAAAAGAATCTGTTCAAAGAATATCAGGTATATATTATGCTTTGAGCAGACATTCTGCTTCTGTATATGTTAAAGAAACAAACACAAGCTATTCTATTCAAGCAATTCCTAGTGCAAGGAACAATGCAACAGTAGAACTTTTGATAAATCAAAACAAAGAAATCAAAGTCATAGATTGTATCAACCCTCCAACAAAAGTTCTTGGATTTATAAGCAAAGACAAAGAAACAGGCGAAATTTACTTTTATGAACAATCCACATACGGAGTCATAACAAATAAATATCTTGTTTTAAACAATGCTGTTACCAAAGAAGCTTTTGGTAAAATTGTCACTGCAACCATAAATAATGATGGACATTTCTGTACAATTGACAAGGTTTTTGGTTCAATTTCTTCTTTAAAAGAATATGTTCGTGCTCACGCACATGCCATAAATGCTGACAAGCCTCTTTCTCCAGAAGGAGAAGCACAACTTGCGAAAATCCCTACAAAGGTAGACTTAGCATCAATCAATCTCATCAAAGAAAACGAACCTATCAATCCAGAGGCCATTGATCCAACAAAGCCTACTTATGTCGACTTGAGAGCAAAATCTTTCTGCACTATTGACCCATTTGACTGTCAAGACATGGACGATGCAGTTTATTCTGAAATTGATAAGAATGGAAACATTGTCACATATGCTGCAATTGCCGATGTCACACAATACATAAGACCATTTTCTCCAATTTGGAACGATGCTGCTGAAAAAGACTTCACACTTTACACACTTCTTGGAGCTTTTGATATGCTCCCACATAAAATAGCAAGTGGCATTTGTTCTTTGAATCCAAACGAAGACCGTTTGACAATGTGTATCAAAACAACTATTGATCCAAAAACTGGCAATGTAATTTCTGGCGAAGTTATGCAAGCAGTGATCAACAGCAAGAGAAAATTTAGTTATAATGAAGTTCAAAACATTTTGGATGAATACAAAAAAGAAAACATCAATGAAGATTTCTTAATTTCATTAAACACAAGCAAATCTACTCACAAAAGCGTTCAACCAACCGACCTAGTTCAATCTTTGATCTTCAACTTGAAAGCCTCAGAGGCAGTATGGAAGAGATTGCGCAGAGGACAAACTTTAAGATTAAATTCAAATGATGAAGTTCAGTTCTATCTTGACAAGGATCAAGAAAAAATAGAAAGAATTGAACAGAAAAAACATTTACCTTCAATGGAACTTATTGAAGCATTGATGATAAACGCAAACGAGTTTGTTGCAGAGCAAGCATACAAGACTGGTGCAAATGTTTTGTATAGAACTCATGGGCTCTCATCAGAATTTAAGATCAACAAATTCAATGGTTTGATTGATTGCCTTGATTGTGATATGGAATGGGATGGAACAAATGCTTCTCTTCAAAAAATCTTAAATTATTTCAAAGGCTCAGAATACGAAGAGATCGTAAGTGAAGTTGCAAAGACTTGCCTTGATAAAGCAAAATATACTCCTGTACCTCACCCAATAAATCCAGATACTCAAGAGATTATGGATGACCTTGGTTGTCACAATGCTTTAGGTCTTGATTACTATTCACATTTCACTTCAGGAATAAGAAGATTTCCAGACCTCATCATTCAGTATGCAATGAAATGTGAATGGAACGAAAAATTGAAAGAAAAGAATCTTTCTTCAATTGATATGCAACCTCTTTCAAAAGAATATGTAAACAATATGGCACATATAACTTCTTCAAGAGAAGATGAAGTTGACAAAACAAGCAGAACAATAGAAGAACTTGCTTTGGCAATATATGCAGAAGATCACATCAACGAAATCTTTGAAGGAACAATTCGCTCAATCATTGATGACAATTTGATTGTTGTCACAAAAGAAAATATGAGAGTTAAAATCCCACTTGAAGACTTCATGGACGGAAGAAAATATTCTGTTTCAGACAATAATGTTGCAGTTATATCAAACAACACAATTGTCACAACTATTGGCAAATCAATAAAATTTAAAATTTCATATGCTGACAGATATTCAAGGACAGTTTCTGGTAGCACCAATTTGACAAAAAATTTTGAAAAACCATCTTTTGAATGTTCAGACAAAGCGAATGCAGATATACTTGCAAAATACTACAACACATTTTTATATAAAGGTTGTTTTCCTCTTAGCTACACTTCAGAATATCATAAAAATAAAGACAATAGATATAAAAGATTTAAAACTGAACAATCATATAAAGATAGAGAAAAAACACATAAAAACAAATCAAAATATCTATAAAAAATTGAGATGTAAAATTTAAAAAGGATAGTAAAAAGTACTATCCTTTTTCTATTTTATTTAAATTGTTCAAACATCAGCAAGCCACATAAAATTTGATAACAAAATTTTTGCATATATTCTTTATCTTGCAACAATTTTTCCTCTTCAGGATTTGACAAAAAACCACATTCAATCAAAATACTTGGTGTGTCGGTGCAATTCAAAATAAAATAATCTCCAACTTTGGCTGTCGCTTTTGCATAATCAATATTTTGATTTAAAGATTTTTGAACACTGTTTGCCAAGTATTCTCCCGTTTGAGAGTTTTCTGATGAAGAACACCCAATAACTCAATGTTTTAAATATTTTTTTTCTAATTTTAATATTGCCTTTATTTCCATAATTTGGTTATATTATATTATTTTCTAAAATAAAAGACCCTTTTTAAAAAAAATATTATACATATTGATTGTAAAAATTCACATTATATAAATAAACATATATTTATATTTTTAAATTAAATTATATTTATTTTAATATTTTTATTAAATTATGTATGAACAATAAGTCTTTATTAATTGACATCAGCTTTTTGTAAATGTTAAAGTAAAAGAAAAAGGGGGAGTAAAATGGAAACTAATTATAAAATGACAAAAGTTAAAACATTTATAATGATTGCTTTTGTTTCTTTATGTATCTTATTTTCTACATTGTTTTTTGGTTGCGGACAACAAAGGGTGGTGTCTGTTGTAGATTACAACTTTGACATAGATAAGTTGATCTATACAAATGATGTCAATAAATATATAGATGGTAGAGAACTTGTAACAGGAACTATTCAAAGTAATCCTGAATCTGCTGTGACAACTACGTTAGACCTAGCTTCCTTAAAAGCATTCGGCATTTATGTTGCAAAAACAAATAATAATACTGTAGATTTAATTTTTGATACAAATACGATATCAACATCTGATAGTGGTATACTTGCTAGCATTTCTAATAATCCTATGAATTCTATTTATTATATGCAAGAACTTTATTATGTCGCTGGATTGTTTTTTAGTGCAACACAAGTAGATAATGTAGATCAATTAAATCCTATATTACCAACGCATAGTTATCTTTTTTCAAACAGTTCACCTTTATTCTTAATATCACAATATGATTTATTTCATGACAACACAAACTGTTCATGTGGTATTGCAGAAGTAGATTTAAACTATCGTTGTGGATGTTGGAGTCTTGCGAATTCATATCCAGATGGAGAATATTATTATGACCCAAATCTTCCTTCTTGTTGTTTCTCGGTAATTACAACGCCAGTTACAGCAACATATACTATAACTGAATATAAATCAATTTATAAAAATGCCGAAGGTGCAGAAATTGTAGGAGAAATTTGGAAAGTTGATTCAAGAAGTGGAGAAATTTCAAGAGAAACTGTTAATGATACAACTGGTTTAACCTTTATAAGAAATGATTCTCAAGTTATTGAAAGTGGTGAATATGAAACTGGAGAAATGCTTTATCAAGTAACTCACACCTGCACCTGTGAATTAATTATAAATTATAAAGAACCTATTTTACAAAGTTTCAATGAAGAAGGTAACGGCTTAGAAGAATATCAAACAACTATAAATTTTAATCAACTTATTATTGACGGACTTGACTTATCTTATATTGATGAATTTATAAACAAATTACTTGATACAGCAAAACAATTCCCTGAATATGATCAATTCAATTATGATCAATACATCAACTTAAATGATTATAGTCATATGTTTGATAATTTACCATGCAAATACATAAGTTTAAATAATATCACAGGCATTACTTCTGAAATTAAAGATTTGTCTTATATGTTTGCAAATTGCAAGAATCTAATTTCTGTTGATTTTGGAAACTTCTTTGATAATGTTAAACCTACAGATATCAGTTTTATGTTTTATAATTGTCCAAACCTTGCCTATGTAGATTTGTCAGGCTTAGATACAAGCAATGTTACAAATATGCAGAATATGTTTAGCAAAAGTATATCACTATCATTTGAAAAAAGAAATGAATATATAGATTATTTAATAAACGAAAAACTAATACCTTTTGCAAATTCTCAAGATATGAATATTCCAACCACAAATAATGGAAATAAATGGACTCTTGATGATGCTGCTGAGTGGGCTATTGAAAACAATTTGTTTGGTGATGATTTTTCAGCTTTTTCTCCTGAAGACCAATTAACAATAGCAAAATATCAAATTGTATTAGTTGCACTAGAATTACAAGTAATGTATAACGACACACTTTTCCCTGTTTCTTATGATGAAATGGTTGGATCAATGACAAACTTTTCTTGCTTGACACTTGATGATTTCGTAAATGCTGTAAATAATAATCCTTCTGAATTTGGACTTACAGCCAAAGAAAACGGAGAACCTTATACTAAAATTGAAATTGAATTATATATACAAAAAGAGTTGACTAAAGATGAACAAACAAAAAATATTGAAATAGTAAGAAATGAAGACCTAGACTTAGCATATCAATATCAAACAGATTATATAAGTTTTAATAACCGTGAAGAAGAAATTAATTTCTTATTAGCTCATTCTGGTAAAGTTTTACCTTATTTAGATTCTTACGATATTCCTCTTTCTAACAATGGTGATGCTTGGACTATAGAAGACATAACTGAATATATGATTTTGAATAATTCTACTATACAACAAATGTATCAAAATAACCCTGAAGGCACTTATGCTATGGTTAAAGTAGAAATTATATATAATTTGCTAGGCATTGGATATAAAATTCCTTTAACTTTTGATGATATAACTGTTCTTGAAACTGAAGGACAATTGACATCATTTGATTAATTGGTTGTTTTAATCAATCAAAATCCAGAAGATTTTGGTCTTTCTAAAAAAGAAGATGGAACAGATTATACAGCCGAGGAATTGCAACAACTTCTTAAACAAATGGCACAAAGTGAAAACATTACAATCTTAACACCAGAAGAACTTAATGACTACTATAATCAACCATCATCTTCAAGATCATATATAATTAATTTATATGAATTTACAACGGTAAAAAGAGAACATGAAACAAGAGATGCTTTAATAAATCAATACTTAGATGAGTTTGTAGAATATTATAATGGTTTAAGTTCCACTAAAAACAAGTTGCCAGAAACATTGAATGGAAAACCTTATACCATTGACAACATTATTCCAATAATGATTCAATTAGACGAATCTTTGATGACTCAATTTAAAGAAAACTCTGAACAAGTATATAAATTAATAAAAATTAATATTATCTCTTCACTCATTGAACTTAAACATAATATACCTATAACCTATGACGAATTTGCAATCTTATCAATGGAAGATGCAAGTGCTACATTCAGCGACCTTGTTGATCTTATTAATGAAAACCCATCTTCTTTTAACTTACCTCCAAAAGAAGATGGAAGCTTATATACAGAAGATGAAATAAAAGAATTTATAAATACACAAATTTCTGCAAGTGGCTTTACTGCTCAATTACAAGAAGAGGTTGAAACTTACACTACAGATGAAATAATCAAGGTTTTTGCAGGAACAAAAACCATAACTGGAACTATATTGGTTTTAGGTGGCGATGATAGTAAGTTTAAAATATCTGAAAGTGTAAATATTGATAATATGTTATCTAATAGCAATTTTGACACCATTGTTGCCCCTGAAATTGCTGATGGTATTGAAATTGAATTGGGAGAAAATTATATTTATAATAATTCAAACACACAAACACTGACCTCAGAACATTCTAACCAAACAATTCATCAAGGCTATATTGAAACACCAACTGATCCATCTGATCCTACTGATCCTTCTAATCCTGTAGATCCTACTACCCCAGATTCAAATAACAAAACCCTGATAATTGTCCTTTCAATAATTGGATTAATTATTGTTATAGCAGCTATTACAATTGCAATTATAGTTGCAAAGAAAAATAAAAAGCAAAATTAATTTTTAAAAAAGATATATCTGAAAACGATATATCTTTTTTTTATTACATTTTAAAATAAGATATAATACCTGCAAGAACTGAATAACAGAAGTTTTTACAATATTCATTGTTTTGTAATTTTATCTCTTCTTGTGGATTAGACAAAAAGCCACATTCTATTAGTATTGCAGGAATATTTGAATAATTTAAAACAAAATAATCTCCGACTGAAACACTTTTTCTTGCTGTTTCAAATGATAAACATAGTGCATTTTGAACTGACTTTGCCAGTTCAAACGCTTTATCACTCCCCTTTGCATAAAACACATATGCCCCTTGCAACGAAGGCAATGGAAAACTGTTCATATGAATACTGATCATCAAGTCTGCATTGCTTTCATTTATAATTTTTTTTCTTTTTTCCATTTCACTTTTCTTTTTGTTTGAAGCATTCTCATCATATAATCCATTCATACTACTTCTTGTCATCACCACTCCAATATCAAAATCTTCGCACAAACTTTGAAGTTGCAGTGCATACTTTAAGTTTAGTTCACTTTCAGTAATACCTGTTGAAGTTCCAACGGCCCCACCATCTCTTCCACCATGTCCCGCATCGATGACTATGCAATGTTCAGGCTTTGGCATAATGGAAGTTTTTATTACAGCAAAAGAAACAACGCTTGTGAAAAATATGATTAAGCAAACAAATAATATTAACGTTCTTTTTTTTAATGTTAAAAACATATCCCCTCTTTATATCTTATTAAACAGCATTGGACAATATAACAAAAATCATATTATGCTTAACTTGACTTTGTAAACAAAATATTGTTTAATATTGATATGAAAAAACTTGCTGTAATTTTTTTGTTTGTTCTTATGTTTGGTGCAACCTTAATTGCGCCTAACTTTGTTTATGCTCAAGAAAATCAATCTGTATATGTTGTTACTGCAAATTATGCTTCTGTGTTTAAAAATGCTGATATAACATCAAACAAGTTGGGACAAGTAAATCACAATGAAGAAGTTTATATAGAAATGGAAAATGATCTTCCTAAAGAATATATGAGCGACGATTTTGTCTTTTATAAAATAACATACAATCAACTTGATGGTTATGTTTTGGCAGACTTATTAACTCCAAAAAACAATGTTATCACAGCGATTCCAAGTTTTAACGCTCAAACAAACAGTGCTTGTAAAGTTTATTTCAAACAAGACAATGAGATGGTTGAAAGTGATATATCTTTAGATAAAGGCGAAAGAATTTTTTTATATGAAGGATTCAATGGCAAAGAAGAATACAATGCGATCTCTTTTGTTTATGAAAATCAAGTGTTGTATGGATATCTTAAATCCGAGAATATTGCTCCTGATGGAATAAATCCAATTATAATAACATGTATAATAATTATTATTGCTTTACTTGGTATCATTTTTGCTTGGCTGTTTATGAAAAACAAAAAAGTGAAGATTAAAAAGCATAAAACAAAATAAAAATGACATAAAAAATTGAAAAATCTCCTTTTGAAATCTACAATGATGACAAAAGGAGTTTTTTATGGCAAGTTTAGATTTATTGGAAGCAGAAATAGATGAAATAAAAAAACAATTATCATATTTGACAAAAGCATCAAACAGCGGTACTAGTACAGGTGGAGAAACAGGAGAATCTCAACCATCTCAAAATGATGATTGGATCACCCTCTATGATTGTTCAAGCGAAGATGCAAACATAAATCTTGGATATGCAAGTGGAATTAAAGGTGGCACCGGAACAATTGAGATTTTCCCTGACTTAATGACTTATAAATATTTGAAAGTTTATTTTCAGGCTAGCAATGATTATGGGATTTTTGAATATGACATATCAGACACTTCTACTTCGAATTCATATCAAATATTTTTCCCAACAAGACAACTAACTGTTTATATTTGCATGAATTTTATAGTTGATATAAGAAATGAAAAAAGAACTATTCATTTTGGCAGTTGTAAACAAGTTGCTTTCTACACAAACAAATATCCTGCTTTCACAGATCTGAAAACAAGTGAATATTTTTATATTAAAAAAATAATGGCTAAATAATTATAAATTAGTGCGACTTTTTAAAAAGTCGCTTATTTTTTTCTCATACAATACGCCAGCAACCGCGTAACTCATGGCATGACCTGCATCATCAACAAGATATTTTTGTCTTAAATTTTCTGGTGTGGAGTTGTAAAGGTTAATCATGTTTTCGATTGGTACATAATAATCTTCTTTGCCATGTATATACAAAATTGGTATTTTAGTGTTTTTTACCTGTTTTATTGCATCAGCTTGATAGATATCAAATCCGTGGATTCTTTTGGTATAACCAAACAAGTGTTTCTTGAACAATTTTAACACAATTTTTTTGTCTCTCATGACAAAATCAATTTGCTTATTGGCATTGTCGAAAGCACAATCTGAAATAACGGCACAAACATTCGTTGGCAATTTTTCTCCGGCAACACAACAAACTGCAGTGGCTCCCATTGAAAGTCCAAAGAGCAAAATTTTGTTGTTTGGTTGCTTTGAATTTAAATATTGAATCCATGACGCAATATCTTTTCTGTCAAGCCAACCAAATCCTATGCATTTGCCTTCGCTTTCCCCATGAGCTCTGTTGTCAACAGCAAGTACATTAAAATTTTTTTCATAAAAAAATTTGCAATATGGTTGCATCTCTTCATGACTTCCACCAAAACCATGAACAATAACAACTGTTTTGTCAGATCCAGCATCGTGATAATAACCTACCAAAGTCAGCTGGTCAAAACTTTTAATTTCAATTCTAGAAAATTTTACTTTCTCCCACCAACATAAATCTATTTTGTGTTCATTTATCAAATTTTTAATGTTTTTATTGAAAATCCTTTTAGTTGTGCTTTTTCTTGAAAAGAAATTGCGAAATAATATTTCACCAACAACTAAATAATAAATTAAGCCAAAGATAATAAAAATGATTATAGATAAAATTATCCATGCAAAAATTTTCATTTACACCTCATCAGTCAAGAATTGCCTTAACAGGTTCTCCTGTCATTGCATCTTGATAAGTCAGCCAATATCCAAAACCATTTGAGTTTTCTTTGTCAAGAGGCAACCAAATTGGATATCCTGAGAGCTCTTTTGGGGCTTCTTCTTCAAACACAGCAGGCACACCATAGCAAACATATTTGACATTTTCTTTTTCATCATATAGCAGTCCAAAGACATAAAAGTCTCCATCATCTTCATATTCGACCTTAACCCATTTTGAATTTGGGATAAGTTTCTGAAGATTGTCCTCTATTGGATTTTTTTCAAAAAGTTTATCAATCTGAGGTTTCAATCTGTCAAAGAAAACAATTTCATCTTCTTCTTGCTTTGGTTGTTCTTTTTCTTCATTCTCATTTTTTAAATCTATTTTTTCTTCAGATTTTGTTGTGCTTGTTGTCTCCACTTCGTTTTCAGAATTATTGGCGTAAAAATATTTTTTATACACACAATCTGCGCAGTTTCCACAAGCATTGCAAAGTGACATATCAATATCTTTTTCTATTTGTTTTTTTTCATCTTCATCAAAATCAACGCCATAACTGTCCAGTGTCTTTTTTGTGTTGCTTACAGAACTGTCTTTTGATATTTGACTTATTATATCACCATAAATGTTTTCGTTATTTCCTTCACTTGATCCATACAAAATAGGAGTGGCAACTGCATTTTGAAAGTTTACCACTGCACAAGAAAATTTTTGAGGAATGTCTTTCAATGAGATAAAAAACTCATACAGCATATGAGATTTATAGGTTAACCCAGCTTTATAAACCTTTTGATCAACATAAAAACCAAGTGAAGAAATTCCAGATAAATCAAAAGGGAAATTATACAATCTAAGTGTTCCTCTGATGCCTACGCCGTCTTCTTCCAATGATAGAACTGCTTTTTTATTTGAACTGTTTGAAACATCACTTAAAACAATACTTTTTCTTTTAAACATAAAAAATCCTCACAATATATTTCTATTATATATTTGTGAGGATTATGATAAAAATCGAAATTTGTCAAAATGTGTATCAATATATCTATTTTTGAGTTTTCATTTTTGACTCAACAAATTTAACCAAATTCTTAACAGTAAATCCAGCTTTTGCCATAACTTCTTCGCCGTTTCCACTGCACATATATTGGTTAACTCCAAAGAATACTCCCTTTTCACCCAAAACTTTCAACCATTTTGTGTCATTGCTTGCTTCAATTCCAACAACCAAAGAAGCATCTTTGCAAATGATTTTGTTTTTATAGCCATTTGTTTGTTGTTCAAAAACTTCAATAGAAGGCATAGAAACAACATTGACTTGATATTTTTTGCTCAATTCTTTTGCCGTTTTAACTGCCAAATCAACTTCTGCACCACTTGCAACCAAAACTATATCAGGTTTTGAAGAATTGTTTTGAATGAGATAGCCACCAAGCAATGCTCCATCATAAGAAGTCCCTTCAATGTGAGGGATATCCTGCCTTGACAAAGCAAAGGCAACCGGTCTATACCCTCTGACACAAGTGTAATACCCAGCAACCAATTCTTTGTAATCACAAGGACGATAAATTGTGTTTCCAACAATAGCTCTAAGTTGAGTCAATTGTTCAATAGGTTGATGAGAAGGTCCATCTTGCCCAACAGCCAAAGAGTCGTGAGTAAAGAAAGACATAACAGGAAGTTTCATCATAGAACGCATACGAAGAGAAGGAATAGCATAATTTGCAAAAGCCAAGAAAGTTGAATCGAAAGTGATAAAATCTTCATAAAGAGCAATTCCGTTGCAAATGCCAGACATTGCGTGTTCTCTTACACCAAAATGAATGTTTTTGCCTCTTCTATAACCTGCAGAAAAATTTCCGGCATTATCAATGCAAGCCATTGTTGAAGGTCCAACATCGGCAGTTCCTCCAATAAGTTGTGGACATTGATAAGCCAATTCACTCAATGCATAGTGATTGATTTTTCTTGTGCTTTGACCATCATATTTTGATATGTTTTTGATTATTCTTTCGAAATTGATTTTCTTTCTGTCAAAGAAGTTTGTCAAAGATTTATAAAGCTCTGGATGAGTGCTAGAATACATAGCAAGGTTTTGATTCCATTTTTCGTGGTTGAGTTTGCCTCTTCTTGTGCTTGCCATACAAAGTTCTCTCACATCTCCTGGAATATAAAAACTTTCTTTAACTTTCAAGTTTTCTTTGAATGTTGCAAGTTCTTCTTCAGAAAGCACAGCTGCATGCACAGCAGAAGTCCCTTCTTTTTGTGTGCCAATACCAATAGTTGTGTTGAAGATTATGATTGTAGGTTTTTTGCTTTTCTTTGCTCTTCCAATAGCCTTAGAGCACCACCAATAACTGTTCCCTCTGGCTACTTTAATAACATTCCAACCCATAGCAGCAAATTTCTTTGCAACATTTTCTCTGTTAGCCAAACTCAAAGAACCATCAATTGTCACTTCGTTGCTGTCATACAACAAAATCAATTTGTTGAGTTTCAAATTCCCTGCAAGGCTAACCGCTTCCATTGCGACACCTTCCATCAAACAACCATCACCAACAAAGCAATAAGTATAGTTGTTTATTATGTCAAACCCAACAGTATTGAAACGCTCTTCCATAACAGCTTCTGCAATTGCCATACCAACAGCATTTGCCACGCCCTGACCAAGAGGACCAGTTGAGACTTCAACTCCTTCAGTCACCCTATATTCAGGATGTCCTGGAGTCTTTGACCCATACTTTCTAAATTCTTTCAAGTCTTGAAGAGAAACATTGAAACCAAACATAGAAAGCAAACTGTAGTAGAGTGCACTTGCGTGACCTGCAGACAAAACAAGTCTGTCTCTGTTTAAAAAGTCTGTGTCAGAAACATCAAAATTGTAGTGATCTTTAAAGAGTGCAAACAAAATTGAAGATGCTCCCAAGGATACACCCAAATGCCCTGATTTGGCATTTGTAATAGTTTCAGCTGAAAGAGCTTTCAAATAATTTAATGCTTTTTGATTTATATTCATAACAATCCTCCAAGTTCATTGAGAACTTTTCTACAAACAAAATCTGTTTCTGTATTTCTAACACTGACAGTAAGTGTTGCCATTTTTTTTAATATTTCCTTTCTGTCATCATAAGCCAAAAATTCAACAATATTGCTTTTTTCTTTTACATATTTTTTAGGCAAATCAACAAAAACGATCAAACTTTTCTCTTTTAATATATTTATGTTATGAACAAAATAGTCATAACCAATCGCCACAACAACATTTTCAAATGAAGCAATGTGTGCAAAAACAGATTTTTCCAATTTGTCCAAATATTCTTTTGTGCAAAGTTTTTTGATTGCTTTTTTGTCTATAAGTTCATATTCAATCAGTTCTTTAGTGTCGCAAAAAATCATGCCTAAATTTTGAGATAGTTTCTTTCCTAAATTTTTGGAAAATCTATCACAAAGAGATACTATTACAATTTTGTTGAAATCTCTTATATCCATAAGATTATTTTATCACAAACTTTTGCTAATACAAAATTTTTTTGATAATTCAACACACATAATAAATTATTTTTATTGAATTAAATTCTTGATTTCAAGATAACCATTTTTTCTTTTATTCAACCCCAACTTGTTTATAAAAGGATAAAGATAGAAAAACAAACACGAAAACAGCACAAAAATCAAAGGAACATCAACAAAAACATTCATTGTCTTAATCACAAATTGTCCTTCGCCATCTACTCCAACACCTATCATTCCATCAATTTTTGTGCAATAAATCTCTGCCACACCAAAATCTTTCAATCGCTCAATAACTTCATTTGAAGGATGAAGAGAATCTCCTGCACTTACAAATGCATATTTAGGATTTATTAAAGACAAAAATTCACTGCTTGTGCTGTATTTCGAACCATGATGTCCAACCAGCAAAAAATCTACATTCAAAGTTATATCATTGTTTTGAACAAATTCAATCAATTCTTCTTCTCTGTCTTGCGAAGCATCTCCGCAAAACAAAAATGATTTATTTTGATAAATAAGATTGATAAATGGAGAATAATCATTCGTCTCCACATAACTATTTTGTTTGCAGGCATAAAAATTTATGTATGTATCATTACCCGCCATAATCGACTTGTCATCAATAAATTCAACAACACAATTTGGCTCTTCATAAACTGCCGTGATTACATCTTGATAAATTTGAGTTGTCACAATTTGATAATCTTCATTTGTGATCTCACTTGCACTTACAGACAAAATTTTGGGACGAAAAATGTTGTAAACTTGATATTCTTTTAGCAAAATCTCTGCTCCACCGACATGGTCTTCGTCAGAATGTGTCAAAATTAAATAATCAATTTGATTTATTTTATTCCTTGCTAAAATTGTGTTTACGCTTTCAATAAAATCTCTTTCGCTGTCAGAACTTCCCGTGTCAATCACCATAACCATATCATTTGGAAGCACAACAACAGTTGATGAGGCTTGCCCAACATCCAAAAAATAAACTTGCAAATTTTTGTTGTCGACGGCAGAAAACCCACTGGCAAGATATTGAATGTTGTATTGATTTATAAAAAGTAGCAAACAAATAATCACATAAATAATGATAAAAAATGACTTTATAATGTCATTTTCTTTTATGCTATTAAATTTGCTTTTTAAATTTTTCATTAAATAAAATCAATTTCATCCTTATCAATTTCTTTAAATTTTTTCTTTGGCATTTTGTTTTGAAAAACTTTCATAATTTGAGGCATCATATCAATAGCATTTTTATAACCCTCTTCAACCATTTCATCAAGCCCTTCAAGTTTTGTAGATTTGAAGCGTCTGTTGTCTGACGCAATCATAACATCAGAGCACATATAGCCTTTAACAGCATTACTTTTCATCAAAATTCTGATAGAACACCCCAAAACATCAAGCACTTTAGAACTGTCAGTGCCGTATGTTCTTGTGCTGTTGCAGTCAACAGCGATCACATAATCACAATCAAAATATCTAGGGATATTTGCAGGAATTGTATTTTGCAATCCACCATCACAAAGAAGTCTGTCACCAAACTCAACTGGTTGAAAAAATCCAGGCACGCAACAACTTCCAGCAACCGCTTTTGCAAGATTTCCATGACTTATGCAAACTTCTTTTGTAGATTTGATATCAACAGCCACAGCAGAAAAAGGTTTTTTCAATTCTTCTATGTTTATATCTCCAAAAGTTTCTTTCATCAAATTTTCAATGCCATCAGTTTTTGAAGGCATAAAAAATATCTTGTTTGTTCTAATATCTTTTACTTTGACTTTTTTTGCAATATCATAAATTTCTTTCCAATTCAATCCCGCTGCATAAGCAGCACCCATAATACTGCCAACACTTGTCCCTGCAACATAGTCAAAATCAAGACCAAATTCATTTAAAGCTTTGATTACACCAATGTGAGAAAAACCTCTGGCTCCGCCTCCACCAAAAGCAATTCCTATTTTAGGTTTTCTGTTAAAAAATTTAAAAATGTTTCTCATATCAATAATTATAGCAAAGTTTTTTTGAAATTAAAAACAATTTTCGATTTAATTCAATTTGCTTTGAAAGGTATATGTCAAAAACAATAAAAATATAATAGAATTATGAAAAAGTTTTCTGTTCTTTCATTTTTTATTTTTGTTGTCGCAATTTGTTCGTGCATATCTTGTGGCTATTTGATTTCAACCGCAATAGTCACTTCAAGTTTGTTTCAATACACTTCTGTTGTGTCCAGTGATTCACAAAATTTGTATGCAATTTCAATGGCAAGTTCAACATCAGAAAATGATCTTACTTCACAAAAAGAAAATTTGCAATCTCAAAATGGTGCTGGATACATTTATGAAAAAGATGGGAATTTTTATCTTATTGCCAGCATTTATGAAAATTATAACGATGCCGAACTTGTAAAAAACAACTTGAAAACAAACGGCATAGAAGCAGAAATTTTGACAATAACACTTGATACAATTCAAATAGAAGGCAATTTCACAGCCGATGAAAAGACTATGCTTTCAAACGGCATAAAATCATCAGTTGAAACCTTCAAAAATCTTTATGATGTCGCGATAAGTCTGGACACAAGTGTTTTTGACAAAACAAAAGCAAAGATAGAGTGCAACACAATATATTCAAACAATGTTTCAATCAAAGCAAATTTTGACACATATTTCAAAGATACCAAAGATGATAATTTGAAAAAATTACAAAGCACACTGACAAAAACAAATGATTATCTCTCAAATTTGATAAGTGAAAATTATGACACTCAAACACAAACTTTTTCTTCTCTTATCAAACAAACTTACTGTGAAATATTGCTTGGATAACAACAATAAAAAAGAAGTCAATTTGACTTCTTTTATTTGAATTCTTCAACAATAATTTTTTTGTTTTTGTCTGCCAAAACTCTAACGCCCAAAACTTTTGTCTTTATGCATCTAATTGTCTCTTTTGCAAACTTAACAGCCATAGACAATTCTTCTTTTGTTGGCTTACCTCCCCTTTGAGTTCTTCCAACAATTTGAGTTTTAACGATGTTCATTCCAAGCATTTCGTTGAGTTTGGAAGCGATTTCTGTGATGTTCATAATGTTTTCTCTTACAATAATTTTTGCACTGCTTGAAGCAATGTATTTTTTAAGAATAACATTTTTCATTTTTTCAAAATCCAAAGATTTTTCATCAACAACCATATAGTCAGCGTTAACTTGCTTTCCGACTTCTCTGCATATTGCACTATCCTCTCTGCCCATAACTTCAAATAGGCAAGCATTCAAGAAGGCATCTATGCTTGGCATAGTGTTGTTTACAGAATAGACCGCTTCTTTCACAGCAGTAGAAAAGCCTATGCTGTAAAAACAATCATCAACATCGTTGTCAATGGTTCCAGGCACAAAAATTGTGTTTACGCCATTTTCAAAAAGCCTTTTTGCTCCTTTTTCAGAACCATTTCCGCCAAGAATAACAACTGCATCAAATTTTTTTGCAAATTCCAAACCCATATTGAAGTATTTTGCCTGTTTAAATTCTGGACATCTAGAAGATTTCGTCACAATGCCAGCACAATTTCTTTTTGATTTGTCAATCACTTCAGACAAAGGAAAAATTTGACCATTTACAAGCCCAGTAAAGCCGGCAAAAGCAAAATATACATTTTTCTTAAACTTTCTGTATATCTCCCACATAAATCTGTTCATTCCTGGTGCATCGCCACCACTTGCTAAAACTAATATTTTCATAAATATCCTTTATTGTACTACAATATTTTCGCTACCTATAATTCCGCTCAATTCGTTTATCAAATAATTGTTGATTCTAACTTGTTGTTGATAATTGAACACTTTGTTTGAAGAAACACACTTTATGACAACTTGGGTTTCTCCTGGATATGAAGCAATAGAATTTTTAACTTTGCTGTATATATCAGGATTTTTTGTGTCAAAACGCAAACATAATCTTTGTTTTGGTTTAGGTTTGGAAGAATTTTCTTCCTCATCTTTCCACAAAATCACAACTTCACCGACAGCAGATGGAGGCATTCCATCACGAATGTTTATTCTGCCTTTGACGGTGACAAGATTGTCTTCTTCAATTATGTTTCTGTATTTAGAAAATGCGTTTGAAAAGAATGTAATTTCAATTGTGCCTTTCAAATCTTCCAATTTCATATAGCACATTTCTCTTCCACTCTTAGAACGTTTTTTGTTTACTTCTGTGATAATTCCTCCACAAACAAAAGGCTGTCCATCTTGCAAAGTGCTTTCTGTATTTTCTTTTTCTTCAGAAAAATCATCATCTTCAGAAACTTCATCTTCAACATTTGATGTAAGCATATCAGATGTCAAAGTGTAATTGTCAAATCTCTTAACATAATCTTGCAATGGGTGACCTGACATATAGACACCAATAATATCTCTTTCATATTTAAGCAAAGTTTTCTTGTTGAATTCTTTGATATCAGGATAGTCAGTTGTATCTACAAGTTTGTCTTCACCAAAGAAAGACAATTGACCAAGTTGATTACTCTTCTTGTCTTTTACTGCTCTTTCAACAAGTTTTTCATAAACTGCCATATATTGAGAACGAGAATGACCAAAAGCGTCAAACGCACCACTCAAAATAAGACATTCAATTGCCTTTTTGTTTACGCCGACATTGACTGCACGAGTGATAAAATCATCAAAACTCTTATATTCTCCGTTTTCTTCTCTTTCTTTTATAATGTTGTCGGTCAAAGCAGTTCCAACATGTTTCAAACCGCCAAGTCCAAAACGGATTGCTTTGTTTTCAACATTGAAATATGTTGTACTTTTGTTTACATCTGGTGGCAAAACTTGAATTCCTTCACTACGAGCAAAAGAAACATATTTCTTTATGTCATCGGCATTGGCAATTCTGTCATTTAAAATAGCAGTGATAAATTCTGTTTCATAATAATATTTCAAATATGCTGTTTGATAAGTTACATGAGCATAAGCAGCAGCGTGAGATTTGTTGAACGCGTATTTCGCAAATTCCTTCATTTCATTGAAGATTTTGTCAGCGACTTTTGGATCATGCCCAAGTTTAATCGCTCCAGGGATGCTCTTTTTGCCTTCTGGATCTTCCCAACCATTGATAAACTTTTCTCTTTCCTTGTCAATTTTATCAACTTGTTTCTTACCCATAATACGACGAATGTTGTCAGCTTGTCCCAAACTGTAGCCAGCCATAACCTGAACAATCTTCATAACCTGTTCTTGATAAACAATACAGCCGTAAGTAACGTCCAAAATGTTTTCAAGACAAGGGTCATCATACACAACTTCATCAGGATGTTGTTTGTTTCTGACAAACTTTGGAATAGAGTCCATAGGACCTGGACGATAAAGGGAAACTCCCGCGATAATGTCTTCCAAACAGGTTGGTTTAAGTTCTTTCATAAACTTCTTAAACCCAGCACTTTCAAGTTGGAAAACCGCATCGGTTTTGCCTTCAGCCAACATTTCAAACACTTTTGGATCATCATAACTCATGTTATAGAAATCAATTTTCTTTCCATAGTTTTGATAGATATAATCACACGCCTTCTTGATGTCTGTCAAAGTTCTCAGACCAAGGAAGTCCATTTTCAAAAGTCCAAGGTGCTCAAGCTCAATCATACTATATTGAGTCACACGCTCATTGTCTGTTTTTGCAACAGGCACAAAGTTTGCAACAGGTTCTGGTGCAATCAAAATACCACAAGCGTGTTGAGATGTGTTTCTTGGCACACCTTCAAGTTTGATAGCCATGTCAGCAATTCTTTTGATGTTTTCATCATTATCATACAATTCCCTTAATTCCGGAATTATATACTTTTCATTTTCTGGCTTGTTTGTTGTTCCAAAATAATACTTAAGCACAGGAGGTTTTTTGATACCTTCAGGCAATTTATTTGGAATAAGTTTTGTCAACTTAATAACATCAGGATTTGGAATTCTCAAAACTCTGCCAACATCACGAATGGCATTTTTTGCCTGCATACAACCAAAAGTTCCAATACCAGCAACATGATCTTCGCCATATCTTCTCTTTACGTATTCAATAACTTCCCCACGTCTGTCCATACAGAAGTCAACATCAAAGTCCGGCATGGAAACACGCTCTTTGTTGATAAATCTTTCAAAGAACAAATTATATCTGATCGGGTCAATTTTAGTAATTCCCGAGCAGTATGCAACCAAACTTCCAGCCCCGCTTCCTCTTCCTGGTCCAACAGGAATGCCCTGACTTTCAGCATAGTTGATATAATCCCAAACGATCAAGAAATATTCAACAAAGCCTTGTTCTTTAACAATGCCAAGTTCCATTTCAAGTCTGTCTATAAGTTCTTGAGTCACATTCTTATATTTTTTATACAAACCCTCATAAGAAATTCTTCTCAAAAACTCATAAGGCTCCTCACCTGTTGTAGTTTTGTAAACAGGGATGTAGTTTTTTGATGCAGGAAGTTTGTATTTTGCATCAACAGAAGGTATTTCTCCCAAAGATTTAGTTTGAATAGTGATATCACATTTTGCAGCAATTTCAAGAGTGTTTTCAACAGCTTCTTCAAAGCCCTGCATTGCCTCCATCATTTCATCATAAGTTTTCAAATAAAACTCATCAGTAGAAAACTTCAATCTGTCAGTGTCGTCAAGATATTTTCCCATTTGCACACACATCAAAACATCTTGCATTTCTGCATCTTCTTTATAAAGATAGTGCACATCGTTTGTCGCAACCATTTTGATGTTAAACTTCTTTGACATCTCTGCCAAATATTGATTGACTATTTTTTGTTCTGGTAAATTGTGGTTTTGAATTTCAAGATAAAAATCACCTTCAGCAAACATACCTTTAAGCTTAAGCGCCAAAGCATCTGCCTCATCATATCTCCTTTGCAAAATAAGAGAAGGGATATGCCCCGCAAGACAAGCAGAAAGACAAATGACACCTTCACTATATTTCGCCAATGTGTCATAGTCAATTCTTGGTTTGTAATAAAATCCTTCACAGAAAGCGATTTCGTTCATTTTCATAAGGTTGTGATAACCTTTGTTGTTTTTAGCCAACAAAATAATATGACCAATGTCATCTTTACCTTGTTTTTTATGTAAGTCGTTGCAAATATAAAATTCACAACCAATAATAGGTTTGATGCCAGCCTTAATACATTCCTCAAAAAATTGTAAAGTTCCATACATATTCCCATGGTCAGTAATGGCCACAGCACTGTAACCTCTTTCTTTTGTTATGTCTACCAATTTGTTAACTCTTGCAATACCATCCAAAAGCGAAAATTCAGTGTGAACATGCAAATGAACAAAATCTTTCATCATTCCTCCAAAGCGTTAGCAATTTTAATAATTTTTCTGAATCTGTGATTAAGACCAGACCTAGTAAGTTTAATTGTAGACAATTTTAAAAGTTCGTCCAAACTTTCCTCTTGATTAGCCAGCCTCAAAACTGCAACTTCCTGCAAGTCTTCTGGCAAACTTTCAAGTCCAACAGTATTTATAATTGTGTTGATTGCATTAACCTGCTTCAAACTTGCTTCCACAGTTTTGTTTATGTTTGCATTTATGCAATTAACCTGTCTGTTTACTTTGTTTCTCAACTCTCTTGTGACAATCTCATTGCTGAGTTTAAGCACACTCTCATTTGCCCCAATAAGTGCCAACAAATCTTGAATTGTGTTTACATCTTTTATATAAAGCACATAAGAGTTTTTTCTTTCAAAAATTTTCCCAATAATGTTGTATTCAGCCAAGATGCTAGAAAATTCAAGCAGAAAATTATGACTTCGTGAAACAAATTCCATGTGATAACCCGAGCCACAACTTTGAGTTGTATCACTTGAAAGTTTGATACTTGAAGTGCTAGAGCCAATGTAAACACCTTTTATAAAAGCTCTGCGAGTTTCATCTTCCAACAACAAATTTTTGTCAATGTCAAAATTGAAAGAGAGCCCATCAGAAAAATCAATAACTCCAACATCCAAAAGAAGTTGTTTAAATTTTTCAACTTCAAAAGAGATTTCATAAAAAGTATTTTTGTTTATGTTGTAGTTTTCAGAAATTTCAGGTTCTATATCATCTCCATAAAGCCTTTTTATCAATTTTTGACAATATGTAAACAATTTTTCAACATCAGAAACAATTTTAATAAAAATTTTGTTGTTGCTTTTCTCAATTTCTCCACAAGAATGAATAAGCCCCGACAAAAAAGCAAGGGCAGCAGTGTCGTCCTCTATTTCAGTCTTTAAAATCTCTTCCTTTGATTCCCTTGAAAAACTCATTAGTTTCCTCTTTTCTTGTGAAATTTTGGCAATTTATCAATATTTACAACCTGTGAAAGTGGAATATCATATTTATAAATCAAATTAAGTCCATTATTGACTTCACCTACTCTGTCTGGAGTGTGAGCATCAGAGTTTACAATAAACTTCACCCCTTCTGCAGTCATAATTTTGATTTCATCTTCTGTAAAATTTATTCTTTTCCCATTCAGTTCAACATAAATACCTTTTTGTTTTGCCATTTTTGCAATCGCGATTGTGTCTGTCTGGAAACCATAATTCAAATGTGTAATTATATCAATTGGATATTTGTCAAGAGCCTTCAAAAGAGCAGTAGTATTTCTGTTTGTTCTCTCTTTGCTTTCTCCAAAGTGTTTTCCAATATTATTTGCCCAACAAAGCAAAAATTTGTCTTTCATAGAACAAGTATGCACCATTTTGTGATATCCCATCAAAAAGATATCCAAAAATTCATAATCACTTTCTCTGACATCAACATCTCCGTCAAGAGAAATCAAATTTGCTTCTACCCCAAGCAAAATATCAACGCCAGTTATTTCTTTTGCGTTTAAAATATCTTCTTGAAGACTAGGAATATTTTTTCTTCTAATGCCAAAAAACTCGTGATTAAACCCATGGTCAGTAATGGCAATTTGTTTCAATCCCTTATCAGCTGCAACAGAAGCGTTTTCCAAAACAGTTCCTTTGCCGTGATGATGCCTTGAATATAATGTATGTGTATGATAATCTCCGTATAAAAGCATATATTATCTCCTTAATAATATAATATCAATTATATCACTTTTTTACAAGCATAAAAAAGACTTTACAACAAAATGTAAAAGTCTTTTTAATATGTTGTTCTATTTCTCTAAAATAATTGTAAAAGGACCTTTATTTTCTTGCATAATTGTCATATCAGCACCAAAAACACCAAGTTTAACAGGCAATTTGTATTCATTTTCAAGAATTTTTGCAAGTTTTAAATACATTTCATTAGCTCTTTCTGGAAGTTCTGCATTAATAAAACTTGGACGATTGCCATGCTCACAATCTCCTGCCAAGGTAAATTGAGAAACAAGCAAAATTTCTCCAGAAATGTCATTCACAGAAAGATTTGTTTTTCCATTTTCATCAGGAAAAATGCGTAAATTTGCCAATTTTTTTGCAAAAAAAGGTAATTTTTCTTCATTATCGCCTTTTTCAACACAAAAATAAACCACCATTCCTCTTTTTATTTGAGAGATAAGTTTGTTATCAACAGACAATGTTGCTTGTCCAACAATTTGAATAACTGCTTTCATTCTTTATCCTCTTTTTCCAATTCATCAAATCTAGTTAGTTTTACCCCAGCTTCACTTAAAATCTTCACAGAAAATTCATCAGGATAGCCTTCTTTGTAAATAACTTCTTTAATTCCGGCATTTATTATCATTTTTGCGCAAACAACACAAGGTTGATGTGTGCAGTAGAGTTTGCACCCCTTAAGGCTTAACCCTTCCCTTGCTGCTTGAATAATTGCGTTTTGTTCTGCATGAGCGGCATAACAAGTTTCTGCATGCGTCCCACTTGGAATATGTAATTCTTCCCTTAAACACTTACCTCTTTCTACGCAAGTTTTAACACCAGCAGGAGCACCATTATAACCAGTTGTCATAATTCTTTTATCTTTCACAATAATTGCACCAACTTGTCTACGCAAACAACTTGACCAAGTGGCAATTTGTTCTGTAAGATCCATAAAACGCTTGTCCCACTTATTCATAATTATCCTCCTTACAAAATGATAATCTCTTTTTCTGCATTTACACCAATTTCTGCCAATTTTTTCTCTATATATTCAATCAAATCAACAACATCTTGGGTCTTTGCTCCACCAACATTGATTATAAATCCCGCGTGTTTTGTAGAGATTTCTGCTCCTCCTATTTTAACACCTTTTAGCCCTAGATTGTCAATCAATTTAGCTGGATACAAAATCTCATCACCAACAATTCTTTTTTTGAAGATACTACCAAGTGAAGGGAACTCACAAGGTTGAAGTTTTCTCTTTTTCTCTAAAAAATTGATCATATTATTTTTAATAATCTCAGGATCTTCTTTTTTAAGTTTCAATTTTGCACACAAAATAATAAAATTATCTTTCAAACTTGAAAATCTATAAGAAAAATCAATTTCATCTTTTGATAAAACAAAAGCTTTCATCTTTTGCAAAACTATCACTTCTTCAACAAATTCACATATTTCATGTCCAAAGCAACCGCCATTGTTTGCAATAAGTCCGCCCAATGTTGCAGGAATGCCGTACGACCATTCAAGTCCACCTAGTCCATTCTTTTGCAAAAAATGATTAAGATAAAAAAGATTTGTCCCAGCACCTACATTTACATACACATCATCTATCTCAATTTTGTTAAAATGTTTTAGACTAATCAAAACACCATCATAGCCCTCATCACGAAAAAGAATGTTGCTACCATTTCCAACAACATAATACTTCAACTTGTTCTTTTTGATAATTCTCAAAATCTTAATCAACTCTTTGACATTTTTTGGGAAAACAATGTATTTTGCTTTTCCTCCTGTCTTCATAGTTGAAAAGTTTGATAAGTCTGCATCTTTCAAAAATTCAAATTCTTCAAACATATTTATATATATGCCAGCATAATAAATTGTGAAAATATAAAATAATTAAATAAAAAATAAAAATAATAATTATTTATAATAATTTTAATAAATTAAATAAAAAACCATATTTTTTAATAAAAATACTGTTTTTTTTGATATTTTTTATTATTTTTTCTCAAATTAAATATTTTTTATCAAATCTCTAAACATCAGTATTTATCGAAGACTTAAATGTTTTTAATATTTTTAAATAAAATTAAATTTAGTTTTTTTTCTTAATAATTAAAAAAATAATTAAAATATTTATTAAAAATATAATAAAAAATAAAAACCTACCAATAAATATACTTTTATTAAATAGGTTTTTATTTAAATTAAATACTAAAATTAAATTAATTCTACCAAAGCCATTTCAGATGCATCACCACGACGAAGTCCAAGTTTTGTGATTCTTGTATATCCACCACCTTGTCCAGCTGTCTTAGCTCTTTCAGCATATTTTGGTGCATAAACATTGAAAATCTTTTCAACGATTGGGTGATTGATTCCTTCAATACGTGCTTGATATGCAGTGATTGATTCTTTAGGTTTTCTTTGTTCCTGCAAATCATAAACATAGCTCATAATTTTTCTTCTTGCAGCAAGTTTCTTAGGTCCGTCATTAAGAACTTCTGTCTTAACTTTCTTTCCATCAGCACCCTTAACATCTTTTACAACCTTAACTGTGTCTTCATAAGAATTGATAGCAAGTGTCAAAATCTTTTCAGCACATCTAGCAGTTGATTTAGCTTTTGCTAAAGTTGTTTCAATCTTGCCGTTCCAAAGAAGAGAAGAAACTTGTCCACGAAGCATTGCATCTCTTTCTTTTGATGGTCTGCCTAATTTATCGTTAGCCATAATAGCGCTCCTTTTAGGGTATTACCCAAATTATTTGTATTGTCTTAAACAATATTATTTTTCAATCTGTTATACTACAAAAACTGAATTACTCTTCTTCTTTACGAAGACTGAATCCATAACTTTCAAGTTTTTGTATAACTTCTTCAACCGACTTAGCTCCAAGATTACGAACTTTAAACATATCGCTCTTAGATTTTTTAAGAAGGTCTTGAATTGTATTAATTCCTGCTCTCTTTAAGCAGTTGTAAGAACGGACTGAGAGATCCATTTCTTCGATAGGAAGTTCCATAAGTTTCACTTGTTTATCTTCTTCTTTTGAAACCAAAATTGACATATTGCTCATTTCTGAACAAAGTTCAATAAACAAATTAACGTGTTCGTTGATAATCTTTCCAGCAAGTGCAACGATTTCTCTTGCAGATGTTGTTCCGTTTGTTGTTACTTCAAGAGTCAATTTGTCAAAGTCAATGCTTTGTCCAACTCTAGTTGCGTCAACATTGAAGTTAACTTTCTTTACAGGTGAGAAAATACTGTCAACTGCAATAAAGTCAATGTTGTCGAATTTGTTTTTGTTGTCTTCACTAGAAACATACCCACGGCCATTTCCAATCATAACATCAAGGTCTAATACAGCACCTTCATCCATTGTGCAGATGTGAAGGTCAGGATTCAAAACTTGAACTTGATCATTTGGTTCAAAATCCTTTGCAGTAACTTCTCCTGGTGTATTTTTTCTTATTTTTAAATATGTTACGAAATCTCTGTCTTGGTTTGTACATTTAACAGCCAAGCACTTCAAATTCAAAACGATGTCAACAACATCTTCTGTAATTCCACGGATAGTTGAAAATTCGTGTGCAACGCCTGCAATTCTAAAAGCGATAACTGCAGATCCAGGAAGTGATGAGAGAAGTGTTCTTCTCATGCAGTTTCCAAGAGTGATTCCGTAACCTTTTTCAAGAGGTTCAACCACAAATCTAGCAAAATTTCCACCATCTGTTTCTTCACAAGTGATTCTAGGTTTTTCCATTTCCATCATATTAAATCCCCCTAATATTATCTTGAATATGATTCGACAATAAGTTGTTCTTTGATGTCTGTATCAATATCTTCTCTTGCAGGAAGAGCAAGTATTTTTCCAGTTAAAGTTTCTGTGTTAAATTCCAACCATTTTGGCATAACAATCTTCATACCTTTAAGGTCTTTAAACATATCAAGTTGTTGTTTGTTTTCTTTGATTGTGATTACATCACCAACTTTAACTCTGTAAGATGCAATCGTAACGCGTTTTCCATTAACACAAATTTGTCCATGGTTAACGATTTGACGACATTCTGCTCTTGAAGCTCCAATACCCATTCTGTAGATAACATTGTCGAGTCTTCTTTCAATAAGGGATAACATGTTTTCACCTGTAACACCCTTCATCTTAACAGCATCTTCGTAATATTTTCTAAATTGTTTTTCCAATATACCGTACATTCTCTTAACTTTTTGTTTTTCACGAAGTTGAAGTCCGTATTCAGTAACTCTTTTTCTTGATGCACCATGTTGTCCAGGGATAACTGGTCTTCTTTCCATAGCACATTTCTTTGTTGTACATCTTTCACCTTTAAGGAAAAGTTTACGTCCTTCTCTTCTACATTGACGGCAATCAGGTTCAATAGTTCTTGCCATTTTTTATTCTCCTTTTAAACTCTTCTTCTCTTTGGAGGTCTACAACCGTTATGAGCGATTGGAGAAACATCCTTAATAAGTGTTACATTGAAACCAAGAGTTGAAAGGCAACGGATTGCACTTTCTCTACCGTTTCCTGGTCCTTTAACATACACTTCAACAGACTTCATTCCGTTGTCAAGAGCAACTTTACCTGCTGTTTCAACACAAGTTTGAGCAGCAAATGGAGTGCTTTTTTTGGAACCTTTAAGTCCAAGTCTGCCAGATGAGCATGAAGAAATAACATTACCTTCCATATCTGTAAACACGATAATGTTGTTGTTGAAAGAGGTCGTGATATGAACTTGACCTTTTTCAATGTTTCTACTTACTCTTTTTCTGGTCTTAACAGTTTTTTTCTTACCTGCTGTAGTTTTTACGTTTGCCATTGTTCACACCTCTTACTTACCTTTCTTAGCGCTTCCGCTAACAATTTTCTTTGGACCCTTTCTTGTTCTAGCATTGTTTTTTGTACTTTGTCCACGAACAGGAAGTCCTTTTCTGTGGCGAATACCACGATAACATCCAATTTCACTAAGTTTTTTGATGTTCATACTAACTTTAGATTTAAGTTCACCTTCAACGATGAGATTGTGTTCGATATAGTTACGAAGTTTAGCAACTTGGTCTTCTGTCAAATCTTTAACACGAGTGTCCATAGAAATTCCAGTTTCTTTGCAGATATTTCTAGAAGTTTCAACGCCAATTCCGTAAATATAAGTCAAACCATATTCCAATCTTTTTTCTCTTGGAAGGTCAACACCAGCAATTCTTGCCATTATTTTTGTCTCCTTTTGAGGGGCATTGCCCTTTTTAATTTTTGTTTGTTAAATATAATTTATCTTAAGAACAAATCAAGATATTAGCCTTGAGTTTGTTTATGTTTTTTGCTCTTTGAGCAAATAACCATAACTTTTCCGTTCCTTTTGATAACTTTACATTTATCACACATTGGTTTAACCGATGCTCTGACTTTCATTTTTTGCTCCTTTTTAACCCTTTTCTCTCCAAGTAATTCTTCCTTTAGAGAGGTCATACGGACTCATTTCAATTTTAACTTTGTCGCCTTCAATAATTCTGATGAAATTTTGTCTAAGTTTACCAGAAATGTAAGCTGTAATAACATGACCATTTGAAAGCGTAACTTTAAAGGTCATACTAGGCAAAACTTCTGTAACGACTCCATCGAATTCAATTACATCTTCTTTAGACATATAAGGCTCCTTTCTTTTAAAATTTCTCTAATTTCCGCATTGACATTTTCTTGTCCAGATTTGAGTTTCTGCGCATCAAACCCAATTTTGGAAGCCTTCTGGACATGTTTCAGGCTTTTTTTCTTCGGTTTAGTCAATTTAAGTCTTTTTCCATCAACTAAATAACAATACTTGTCATCAATATCAGAAACGACAAAAATTTGATTTTTTTCTTTTCCTGCTGTGGCAACAACAATATCACCTTTTTGCAAATTCATCATCAGTCTCCAAGGTCAAAATTTGAGGACCACTTCTAGTGAAAAGAACGGTATTTTCATAATGAGCAGAAGGTTTGCCATCGCGAGTAACAATCCCCCAACCATCACTCAACATACCAATTTCCTTCTTGCCAGCATTTATCATAGGCTCAATAGCAAGTACGGCATTTTCTGCAATAACAGGACCATCAGTTTCTTTACCGTAGTTAAGAACAGATGGAGCTTCATGCATTCTACGACCAATTCCATGTCCACAAAGTTCACGGACAACCGAGAATCCGTTGCTCTCTGCATGAACTTGAATAGCGTGAGAAAGTTTTCCAAGTCTGTCGCCAACTCTAATGTTTTCAATACCTTTGAAGAAACATTCTTTGGTAACTCTTATAAGTTTTTTCTTTTCTTCGCTAATCTCGCCGACAGGGAAAGTCCTTGCAGCATCTCCGTGGTAGCCTTTATAAGCGACAACCAAGTCAACGCTGACAATATCGCCTTCTTTCAAAATCGTGTCTTTGTTTGGAATGCCATGAACAACCATATCATTGACTGATATGCATGTTGCAGCCGGAAAGCCTTCGTAACCAAGACAGGCAGGCGAACCACCACTATTTATTATAAACTTTTCTATGGATTTGTCAATATCATAAGTAGAAACTCCTGGCTTTATAAGGCTTTTGGCGTATATAAGAGCGTCACGAGTGAGTTCACATGCTTTTTTGATCAATACAATTTCTGCAGGTGTTTTCTGAATCAACTTATATTCTCCCTTTCAAAAAGTTTTTTACAGGTTCGTATGTTGCTTGAGGAGAAATTCCACCATCTACAACAAACAACCTATCAGCGTAGAAGTCTATGAGTGGTGCTGTCATTTTTTCATACACTTCCAGACGATTGTTAACTGTTTCCAAATTATCGTCATCTCTTTGGAACAGTGGTGAACCGCATAACTTGCAAGTAGGTTTATCATAGGTAGAGGTGTTGTAAATCTCACCACATTTACTACATGTTCTTCTACCCAAACATCTACGTCTGATTTCGTCAAACGAGACATCCAATTCAATAACAGCATCAATTTTTGCTATATCTTCCAAAGCTTTAGCTTGTTCAAGAGTTCTAGGAAAACCATCAAGAATGAATCCTTTCTTGCAGTCATCTTTAGAAATTCTTTCTTTAAGCATAGCAATAGTAACACTGTCTGGAACAAGTTGACCTTTGTCCATATAACTTTTTGCCAATTTCCCAACTTTTGTTCCATTTTTAATATTTTCACGGAAAAGGTCACCCGTAGAAATTTGTGTAAGACCAAAGTCTGCAACAATATTTCTTGCAAGGGTTCCCTTTCCAGAAAATGGAGCACCGAGAAGAATTAAATTCATAATTCAAACCTCCGTGATTAGTTTAAAAATCCTTTATAGTTTCTCATAAGCATTTGAGCTTCCAAACTCTTATCAAATTCCAAAGCAACAGAAACGATAATCATAAGTCCTGTTGTGCTGAATGCATTGATAAGACTTGCAAGGGTTGAATCATCAATAGCTTTGAAAGCCAAAGATGGAACCAACGCGATAAATGCTAAGAACACTGCACCAAACAATGTAATTCTCTTAGAGATTTTTCTAAGATAATCAGATGTTGTTTTACCAGGTCTAATTCCAGGGATAAATCCACCTTGTTGTTGCATCCTTCTTGAAATATCATCTGTGTCAAATGTGATTTGAGCATAGAAGAAAGCAAATGCAAAAATAAGAATAGCAAGCAACACAATGTAAACCCAAGAGTTAGTTCCCATATAGTTTTGATACCAATAATAAGCATCTGAGTTTGGCCAGAAAATACTCATAATAAGTTGTGGTAAAGTCAAAAGAGAAGTTGCAAAAATGATTGGCATAACTCCAGAAGCATTCAATTTGATTGGAATGAATGTATCTTGTCCACCATACATTTTTCTTCCCTTAATTTGCTTTGCATATTTTACACCAACTCTTCTTTCTGACGAATCGATGAAAACGATAAGTCCGAAAATCAATACCAAAGCAACGAGATAGATGATGATCATCCAAAGATTTTCAATGTTGTCTCCAACTTGAGAGATAGCACTTGAAATACCTGATGCAGAAGATGAAATGATACCAACGAAAATAAGCAAACTCATACCATTTCCAACACCAAGTTGTGTTATTTTTTCGCCAAGCCAAACAGTAAACATACCACCAGCGGTCAAGATCAAAACAATACCTGTTGCGATCAACCATGTAGGCATATTCAAGTTTGTAGCGATGTAATCTTTAAATGAAACAACAATACCGATTGCTTGTGCAAGTGCCAAAACCAAAGCACAAATTCTGGTGTAGAAAGTGATCTTTCTTCTTCCATCTTCGCCTTGTTTTGACAATCTTTCAAGAGAAGGAATTGCAACAGTAAGCAACTGAATGACAATTGAAGCAGTGATGTAAGGTGAAACACCAAGCGCCAAAATAGAACCATTTGACAACGCATCACCACTAAGCAAGTTCATCAATGAGAAGAAAGTAACCCCATCAGAATTGCTATCATTGATTGCACCAGACAAATCAAATCCAGGGCAGACCAATGCACAACCTACTCTGAAAAGTATGAGTAAGCCTAAAGTAATGAGAATTTTCTTTCTCAAATCTTTGATTTTAAAAGCATTTACAAGAGTCTTAAACATAGATTACTCCTCTATTTCGATTTTTCCACCTGCTTTTTCAATTTTTTCAATAGCAGATTTTGTTGCTTTTTTAGCCTTGATTGTAAGAGGTTTTGTTATCTCTCCATTTCCAAGAACTTTGAGTCCATAAGGAGCTCTTTTCCCAACAACTCTGTATTCATACAAAAGCTCTTCTGTAATAACTGTGTTTGGTTCGAAAATTTCTAAATCTCCAACATTTACAGTAGCATAAACTTTTTTGTAGTTTGCATTGTTAAAACCACGAATAGGGATTTTTCTTACAAGAGGAATGTTTCCGCCTTCAAATCCAGGTTTAACTCCGCCACCACTTCTAGACCATTGACCTTTTGTCCCTTTTCCAGAAGTTTTACCAAGTCCAGAGCCGATACCACGACCAACTCTAACTTTTTTAGTTGTAGAGCCTTCGGCAGGTTTAAGATTTTCTAATTTCATAGTTCCCTCCTTACTCTTCAACCACTTCAACAAGATGTCTTACATGGAACAAACTTCCACGAATACTCTCGTTGTCTGGCAATATTCTAGTTTGATTAAGTTTTTTGAAACCAAGGGCTTCCAAGATTTTCATTTGGTTTTTGTTGTAACCAATAGCACTTCTAACCCAAGTAACTTTCAATGTTTTTTCTTTTTTCATGACGCCCTCCGATTAAATTTCCTCAGGCTTTTTGCCACGACGTGCAGCAATTTCTTCTCTTGTTCTAAGAGAAAGAAGCCCATTCATAGTTGCTCTAACAACATTGATTCTGTTTGTTGAACCGTGAATCTTTGTTACGATGTTCTTAACGCCAGCAACTTCCAAAACTGCTCTCGCAGCACCACCGGCAATAACTCCGTGACCTTCTTCAGCAGGAAGCATAGAGATCTTTGTTGTGCTGAACTTTCCTACTGTTTCGTGAGGAATAGTTCCTTCAACAATAGCAACTTTCTTCATATTTTTCTTAGCAACAACTGTTGCCTTATCAATAGCGTTTGGAACTTCATTAGCTTTACCAATGCCCATTCCAACACTGCCCTTGCCATCACCAATAACAACAAGAGCGGAGAAACGCATGGTTCTACCACCTTTAACAACCTTTGTTACACGACGAACATGAACAAGTCTTTTGTCCATACCATCGTCAACTTTAACAGGTCTTTCACGACGGTTGTTTTTTTGAGGTCTATCTTCTTTTTTATTCTTAATTTCTTCAGCCATGACTTCCTCCTAAAACTTGAGTCCTGATGCTCTTGCACCATCAGCGACTGCTTGAACTCGTCCTGTGTAGAGATATCCACCTCTATCAAAAACGACTTCTTTGATTTTCTTATCTTTTGCTCTTTTGCCAATAACTTCGCCAACAATTCTAGCAGCTTCAGTTTTTGTCTTATCTTTAATCATTTCAGCGACTTCTTTGTCAAGAGTAGAAGCAGAAGCAAGTGTAACACCCTTTGAGTCATCAATGATTTGAGCATAGATATTGTTAAGACTTCTGTAAACATTAAGTCTTGGTCTTTCAGTTGTTCCAACAACTGTTTTTCTTACTCTTTTATGACGAACAACTCTGTCTTTGTTCTTATCTTTAACAGTAATCATTTCTTACTCTCCTCCTACTTCTTGCCCTTACCAGCAGCTTTACCAACTTTTCTTATCAAAGTTTCGCCTTCGCAGTGAATTCCATAACCATGATAAGGTTCGTAAGGTCTTTTGCTTCTGATAACTGCGCAAAATTGTCCAACTTTATGTCTATCAGTACCTGAAACAACAATTTCAGTAACTGATGGACAAGTTACTTTCAAATCAGAAGGAATTTCAACTTCAACTGGATGAGAATAGCCAAGTCCCATAACAAGTTTATTTCCTGAAACTTGAGCTTTATAACCAACACCAGCGATAACAAGTTTCTTATCCCAGCCCTTTGTTACGCCAATAACCATATTGTGAACAAGTGCTCTGTAAAGACCTTGCTTGTCGTTGAGTTCTTCATTTTCATAAGTGAAGTGAACTTCATTTCCTTTAACTTCTGTTTTGACACCTTTGTCAATTACTTGTTTCAAAGTTCCCTTTGGTCCAGTAACGACAACTTCATCTCCATTTCTGGCAAAAGAAGCACCATTTTCAAGTAAAACTGGTTTATTTCCTATTCTTGACATTATGCACCTCCTACCATACATAAGCGAGAACTTCGCCACCAACATTCAAGCTTCTTGCAACTTTATCAGTTACGATACCTTTGTTTGTTGAAATAATGGCAATTCCAAGCCCGCTTATAACCTTTGGAAGATTGTCTTTGTCAGAATAAATACGAAGACCAGGTTTTGAAATTCTCTTCAAACCTTGGATAACGCTTTGTCCTTCTTCATCATATTTAAGTGTGACTTGAATATTTTTGAATGAACCAGCGTCAACAAGTTTGTATTCTGAAATATAACCTTCGTCCAAAAGTATCTTAATAATTTCTAATTTTTCTCTTGATGCAGGGATTTCAACAGTCTTGTGTTTTGCACTTATAGCATTTCTAAGACGAGTCAACATATCTGCAATTGGGTCAGTAACAAACATAATTCCCTCCTTACCAACTTGACTTTTTCACGCCAGGAATTTCCCCGCGGTTAGCCATTTCTCTAAAACAAATTCTGCAAATGCCATATTTACGAAGCACAGCGTGAGGTCTGCCACAGATAGAGCAACGAGTATATTCTCTTGTTTTATACTTAGGTGTTCTTTTTTGTTTTGCAATTAATGATTTCTTAGCCATTGAACTTTCCTCCTATCTAGCAAAAGGCAAACCAAGTGCCTTCAAAAGTGCTTTTGATTCTGCATCTGTTTTTGCAGTGGTAATAAAAGATATATCAAGTCCTCTGATTTTTTCTACTTTATCATAAGAAATTTCAGGGAAAATAAGTTGTTCTTTGATTCCCATAGAATAATTCCCTCTTCCGTCAAAAGACTTATCAGAAATTCCTCTGAAGTCTCTCACTCTTGGAAGGGCAATCCCAACAAGTCTGTCAAAGAATTCATACATTCTCTTTCCACGAAGAGTAACTTTTGCTCCAACTTTCATTCCTGCTCTAACTTTAAAGTTTGAAATAGCTTTCTTAGCTTTTGTAGCAACAGGTTTTTGACCAGCGATCAAAGTCAATTCGTCAATAGCAGTATTCAAGCTCTTTGAATTGTCTTTAACATCACCAAGTCCCATATTCAAAACGATTTTAACAAGCTTTGGAACTTCGTTAATATTTTTGTATCCAAACTCTTTGATAAGAGCTGGAACAATTTCTTCTTTATAGCGTTTTGCTGTTTGGTTTTGTTCTTTCATCTTTCACCACCTTATGCTTCTGTTTTAGCAGAAGGTTCTTTTGTCGACTTTTTAGTTGTTTTTGCTTCAACAGTTTTTTCTGTTTTAGCTTTCTTTGTTGAAGTTGCTTTCTTTGTTGTTTTAGCAGGTTCTTCAACTTTTGCAGAAGCAATGTTCTTCTTTGCTTCTTTTTTTGTTGCTTTTACGAATTCTTTGTCAAGAGAAGCTGAACATTTTTTGCAAACTCTAACTTTCTTTCCATTGATTTCTTTGTGAGCAACTCTTGTTGCTTTTCCACAAGTTCCGCAAACAACCATAACGTTTGAAACTTCAATAGGAGTTGTTTTCTTAACGATTTCGCTCTTTTCGTTTTGTTTTCTTGCTTTCTTGTGTTTTGTTACAATGTTGACACCGTCAACCAAAACCTTGTTATCTTTTGGGAAAACATCCAAAACTTTACCGGTTTTACCTTTATCTTTTCCAGTGATAACCAAAACGGTATCGCCTTTCTTAACTGATATACTCATTTTACGATGCTCTCCTTTTAAATAACTTCTGGTGCGAGAGAAATAATTTTCATGTAACCTTTATCACGAAGTTCTCTTGCAATTGGTCCAAACACACGAGTGCCTTTTGGTTGTTTTTGATTGTCAATAATAACTGCGGCATTGTCATCGAAACGGATATGAGAACCATCAGCTCTGTTCAAACCTTTGGTAGTTCTAACAATAACTGCTTTAACAACATCACCTTTCTTTACACTGCCACCAGGGATTGCCTTTTTAACAGAAGCAACAATAACATCACCGATATTACCACTTCTTCTAAAAGAACCGCCAAGAACTCTGATACACATAATTTCTTTAGCGCCTGTGTTGTCAGCAACTTTAAGTCTTGTTTGAGGTTGTACCATATCTCTCCTCCTATTTCGCTTTTTCTACGATTTTAACAACTCTGTGATATTTTTCTTTTGAAAGTGGACGAGTTTCCATAATAAGAACTGTATCGCCGATTCCACATTCGTTGTTTTCATCGTGTGCTTTGAATTTTTTTGTTTTTTGAACGACTTTTTTAATTTTTGGATCCTTAACTCTGTAAGTAACCTTAACAACGACAGTCTTGTCCATGCTTCCAGCACTAACAACTACACCTTGTCTTGTATTTCTTAAATTTCTACTTTGTTCCATCGTTGTTTCCTCCATTTGCTATTTCCTTTTCTCTGATAGCAGTTTGAACTCTGGCAATTTCTTTTCTTACATTTCTAATTGCAAGAGGGTTTGCCAAATTTCTAGTAGCATGTGAAAAACGAAGATTAAAGAGTTCATTTTTAAGTTCTTTAAGTCTTGCGTTTAACTTTTCAAGAGAAAGAGTTCTAATTTCTTCATTCTTCATTCTTCTCACCACCTTCTATGGCTGATTCCTTTTTGATGAACTTTGTCTTGCAAGGAAGTTTGTGTCCAGCAAGTCTAAGTGCTTCTTTAGCGTCAGCTTCAGAAATACCTTCGATTTCAAAAAGTACTCTGCCAGGTTTTACGACTGCAACCCAAAACTCAGGATTTCCTTTACCAGAACCCATACGAGTTTCAGCAGGTTTTTTAGTAACAGGTTTATCTGGGAAAATCTTAATCCAAACTTTTCCGCCACGTTTAATGTATCTTGTAAGAGCGATACGAGCAGCTTCAATTTGGTTAGATTTAATCCAACAAGGTTCTGTAGCGATGATTCCGTAAGTACCATAAGCAAGAGTGTTTCCTCTCAAAGCCTTACCGGTCATTCTTCCACGCATAACCTTTCTTCTTTTAACTCTCTTAGGCATTAACATTGTTTTTGTCCTCCTTTATAGGTTGTTTAGACAAAATCTCGCCTTTATAAATCCAGCATTTGATTCCAAGTTTTCCGTAGTTTGTATAAGCAGCTGCTGTAGCATAATCAATGTCAGCACGAAGAGTATGAAGTGGAAGAGATCCTTCCATATACTTTTCAGTTCTAGCCATTGTGTTAGCTCCGTCGATAACACCACTTACTTGAACCTTGCAACCTTTAGCTCCAGCCTTCATAACTCTTTGCATAGCTTGTTTCAAAGCTCTTCTCCATTGAACACGCTTTTCAAGTTGAACAGCGATTGAATCTGCAACAAGTTGTGCGTTAAGGTCTGGTTTTTTAACTTCTTTAACATTCAACACAAGAGATTTTACAGGACGAACGATTTTGTTCAAATCTTTCTTTATAGCTTCAATTCCAGCACCCTTTGTTCCGATAATCATACCAGGTTTGCCTGTGTAAATGTCAATTTCAAGTTTGTTTTCAGTTCTTTTAATTTGAACTTCTGAAATTCCTGAACTTGCATGTTTTTTCTCAAAGAAAGCTCTAATATCATGGTCTTCTTTAAGATTAGCGGCAAAATTTTGTTTGTTGGCATACCAAGTTGATTGCCAATCTTTATTGATTCCAATTCTAAGTCCCAATGGATTAACTTTCTGCCCCATTATTTTGCCTCCTTCAACTCGTCAAGGATTATTGTAATATGACAAGTTTTTTTCAAAATTCTATCTGCTCTTCCTCTTGCTCTGAAAGAAATTCTCTTCATAATTGAGCCAGGAGTTGAATAACATTCTGCAACATAAAGATTGTCAGAAGAAAGTCCTTTGTTGTTTTCAGCGTTTGCAATTGCACTCTTCAAAACTTTCAAAGATTCAGCAGCGCCAGCTTGTGGCATATAACTGAGAATTGCAACAGCTTCATTTGCTTTCTTTCCTCTAATGTTGTCAAGAACGATTCTAACTTTTGATGAACTCATACGAATATCTTTTGCAACAGCATAAGGACGATTGTCTTTGTTAGCGGCTCTTTTTTCAGCCTTTTGTCTTATTCTTGTAGCCATCTCTTTACTCCTTAATTACTCAATTTTGCGGCTTGTTTTTGTCCCGCATGTCCTTTGAAGGTTCTTGTCAAAGAGAATTCACCAAGTTTATGACCTACCATGTCAGCAGTAACATAAACTGGGATGTGTTTTTTGCCATTGTGAACAGCAAATGTAAATCCTACAAATTCTGGATAGATTGTTGATGATCTTGACCAAGTTTTGATAGGTTTCTTAACACCACTTTCAGCCATTTCATTAACCTTTTTCATAAGTCTAGCACTTACATAAGGTTTTTTCATTTCTCTACTCATTTAGGCCATCCTCCTTAATTTATTCTCTTAACCATCAAACGGTTAGATTTATTTTTCTTCTTTCTAGTCTTAAGTCCAAGTGCAGGTTTACCCCAAGGTGTAACAGGTGATGCCATACCAACAGGGCTCTTACCTTCACCACCACCATGTGGGTGATCGTTAGGGTTCATAACAACACCACGAACGGTTGGACGAATTCCCATATGTCTTGTTCTACCAGCTTTACCAATAGAAACAAGTTCATGGTCAAGATTTCCAACAGTACCGATTGTTGCACGGCAAGTGAGAAGAACTTTTCTCATTTCGCCTGATGGAAGTCTAAGTGTTGCATATTTGCCTTCCTTAGCCATAAGTTGAACTTCTGCACCAGCAGAACGAGCAAGTTGTCCGCCTCTTTTTGGTTCGAGTTCAATGTTGTGAATAAGTGAACCAACAGGGATATCAGAAAGTGGAAGGTTATTTCCAACTTTGATTTCAACTCCGCTTCCGCTCATAAGAACATCACCAACTTTAAGTCCTACAGGAGCGATGATGTATCTCTTTTCTCCATCTTTATAAGAAAGGAGTGCGATGTAAGCTGTTCTGTTTGGATCATATTCAATTGCAACAACCTTTGCAGGAATGTTGTCTTTGTTTCTTTTGAAGTCGATAATACGATACTTCTGTCTGTTTCCGCCACCTTGATGACGAACAGTGATTTTACCTTGTGCGTTTCTTCCAGCATGTTTTTTCTTAACAGCAAGGAGAGACTTTTCAGGTTCTTTCTTTGTCAATTCTTCTGTCGAAAGTTTTGAATAGAATCTTCTTCCGGCTGAAGTTGGATTACTTTTTATAATAGCCATTTTCTCCTCCTAATTAAGATAAACTTTCGAAGAATGCAATTGGTTTAGATTTTTCAGTAAGTGTAACAATTGCTTTTTTGTAATCACTTGTTTTACCAACTGTTCTTCCTTGTTTTGTGTTTTGTGATTTTTCATGTCCTTTAACAATACATGTGTTAACTTTTGCCACTTCAACATTGAACATTGTTTCAACTGCGTGAGCAATTTCAACCTTGTTTGCTTTTTTGTTTACAACAAAACTGTATATTTTGTTTTGGATTCCAGCGTAACTTTTTTCTGTAAGAAGTGGTCTGATAATGATTTCATTAGCTTCCATTATGCGTTTGCCTCCTCTAAGAATTTAACTGCAGACTCTGTCAAAACAACATTTTTGTTTGAAACAACATCGTATGTGTTTAAGAGTTCAACATTGACTGTGCTAAGATTTGGAATGTTGTTTGTAGCTTTAAGTTCTTTTTCAGAATTGTTTGAAGAAACAACCAAAACTGAACCATCAAACTTGAAAGCATCCAAAAATCTTTGAGCATCTTTTGTTTTTGCACTTTCAATTTCAAACTTGTCAAGAACTGTAATTTCTTTTTGAGCAAGTTTTTGACTAAGTGCTGACAAGAGAGCTGTTCTCTTTGCTTGTTTGTTGACTTTCTTTGAAAAGTCTCTTGGCTTTGGAGCAAACACAACTCCACCACCGATGAATTGTGGTCCTTTTGTAGAACCTTGTCTTGCCCTACCTGTTCCTTTTTGTCTGTAAGGCTTAGCAGCATGTCCTCTAACTTCACTTCTTGTAAGAGTGCTTTTGTTCCCCTGTCTTTGGTTAGCGTTGTAAGCAACAATTACTTCATGGATAAGAGGCTCGTTATATTCAACACCGAAAACGTCGTTTTTCAAAGAAATTGATCCAACTTCTTCGGCTTTCATATTATAAACTTTAACCTTTGCCATTTCCGTTCTCCTTCATTATTTCTTAACAGATTGTCTGATAGTAAGGATTGCACCTTTGCTACCTGGAACATTACCCTTAATCAAAAGTAAGTTTCTATCTGCATCGACTTTAACAATTTCCAAATTCTGAATGGTAACTCTTTCGTTTCCGTATTGTCCAGGCATGTGTTTGTTCTTGAAAACTCTAGATGGTGTTGAGTTCGCACTCATAGAACCAACTTCTCTGTGAACAGGTCCAGTACCGTGAGTCATCTTAAGTCTATGTTGATTCCATCTTTTGATAACGCCAGAAAATCCGTGTCCCTTTGTAATTCCCATTACGTCAACTTTGTCTTTTTCATTGAAGATGTCAGCTTTAACAACTGAACCAACTTCCAATTCTCCGTCAAGAGCAAATTCTCTCAAAACTTTGAAAGGTTCAACCTTTGCCTTGTCGAAAATACCTTTTTGTGGTTTTGTAACATTTTTCTTCTTTTGGTCAAATGCACAAACATATGCATTATAACCATCAACTTCTGTTGTCTTCTTTTGAACAACTGTCATAGGACCAGCTTCAACAACAGTAACAGGTATAACCAAACCTTCGTCAGTAAAGACTTGTGTCATACCGAGTTTTTTACCTAATATCGCTTTCACTTCTCTTTACCTCCTTACAGTTTGATGTTAATCTCAACGCCTGCAGGCAATTCAAGCTTCATAAGAGCGTCGATTGCTTTAGCGTTTGGATTATAAATATCAATCAATCTTTTGTGGGTTTTGCTTTCAAATTGTTCTCTTGAATCTTTATCCTTGTGTGGAGAACGAATCACAGTTACCACTTCTCTGTCTGTTGGAAGTGGAATAGGCCCAGAAACTTTTGCGCCGTTCTTGCCAGCAGTTTCAATAATTCTCTTGCAAGCTTCGTCAATAAGTGTGTGTTCATAGGCTCTAAGTTTAATTCTCATTTTTTGTGTTGCCATATTTTCTTTTATATACCTCCTGTATTAACTCATCCAAAAATGTTGCATTTTTTCAATCGGGAATCAAGTTTTAGTAACAAGGTTGGTTCCCACAACCAACATTCATTACATGTCGAACACTACCCCGCGTGTGTCATGCTGCTTGACTTAAAAAAATGTCATTTTGGTCGCCCCGGCATCAAGGCCGAAACTCTGGTCCATACAAATTTTCTTAATGTCGCTTGTATGACATAAGTAACCTTGTACTTCCTCCCATAAATAACAGCACTTGTATTATAGCAAACAAAGAGTCCGTTGTCAACAGATTTCCAAAAGAAAAATAAAAAGTTTGCAAAAATTTTTCTTTGAATAATTGCCCCAAAATTCCCATGACTATCCTCAGCCAATACTTATATATAAATAATAAATAAAGATAAAGAATCATATATAAAGCAAATCAAAAACTTCTAATTTTTCTCACTAATATAATAAAACGATAAACAAACAAACTTTAAATTAGCCGATAAAAAAATAGTCCATAGCGGACTATTTTTCTTTTACATCTTCATCATCAAAATCATCAAACTCTGGAACAACAGGTGGATCTGGCATTTCATTACATTCTATAAATGGATCAAAACCAAATTCTCTTATATTTTCTTTTCTTTTATCGTGTAAAACAACAAATTTATCAACCGTTTTTCCATTTTTTTCATCAATTTTCATATCAGCAGACACTTGATTTAAAACAAAGTCATTTATTTTTATTCCTTTCAAATTGTCTTCAACGAGTTGTTTGATAACATCATTTGCCACGCCATCATGAACAAAAAAGTCGTGTCCAACAGTTCTTATTGTATAATCAATAACTTTTTCAAGATCGGCATTTGTCATCAACGCTTTTTTCTTTCCATCTTCATCTTTTTCTATTTTTGCCACAAACTTAAATTTCTCTGACAATTCAACGACAGCTTTGCCAGAACAGTAAATTTTATATATTCTATTATCGTGTATAGTGTTTCCAAGTGATTTCAAAAGCCCCTTAAATGGTCTCTCATATTCTACTTGCCAATTTATAATTGTCTCTTTATCTTTAATCATTTTCTATCTACTCCTAATATTATTATAACTTGCCATATATCAGAAGTCAATATGCGTTTTTGCTAAAATTGCAATAATTTTCGTCATTTTTCGTAAAAAAATTAAAATAAATCGTATTTTTTTGAAAAATTAAATAAATAAAATATATTTGATTATATTTATTTGAATAATAATTTTATTTGAAAATAAAAAATATAATGTTAAAATAAAAGAGCACAACGGAGTGTAGCGCAGAGGCAACGCGCATGGTTCGGGACCATGAAACCATGAGTTCAAATCTCATCACTCCGACCAATAAAAAAAGACATTTCAAGTTATGAGATGTCTTTTTTATTTTCATCATTTTCCTCTTCCACACTTTCATTTTCTGTAGAAGCGTCAACTATTTTTTCTTCATTGCTTTCAGTTTGATTATTTTCTTCTGTTTCTTCAGTTTTTTCTAATTTATCTTTTTTATTTGATTTTTTCTTGTTTTTATTTGATTTATTTTTAGATTTTCTTGAAATATGAAATATACTCAATATCTTCCCTAAAATCAAAATAATTCCATCGGCATGCTCCATTGAATATTTTTTCATAAGAGCTTTACCAGAAATAATCAAAGCAGCAATAACAGCAGAAACAAGAGAAGCAACAATAACTCCAACAAAGTCAGTCATATTTTTTGTGATAAGCGAACTTGCAACAACAGCACCAGCGGCACCACTCAAGATAGAACAAATATCTCCCAATATATCAGCAAAGATACTTGAAACTCTGTCAGCGTTCTTTTTAAGCATTATAGCTTCTTTTGAACCACGGACTTTTTTTGCAGCCATTGCTCTAAAGTTTTTGATATCACACGCCGTAACAGCAACACCAATCATATCAGTAATAATTGAGATAATCAAAAATACAATAATAACTGCAATCGCGATGAAAATGTTTGCACCATTAAGTGCGACTTCACTGAGCACACCAAATGCCATGGACAAAGTGATTGACAAAATAAATGCTATCAGTGGCCAATGAAAATATTTTTTGTATTTAGATTGATTTTTTTTGCCTCTTTTGGGGCCTTCCATTTTATATAACTCCTATAACTAAACTTAATTTATTGTTAAAAACAAATTAAGAAATATACCAAAAATAGAGCCCTTATTAGGCTCTATTGAAGACAGCAAAATTAGTAAACCTTGTGTCATAGGTTCGGTCGGATTTCCCATTCTCGCACTCAATGTCGCCATATGAGCAGTTTCCTTTTAAGCAAGACAATATCACCGAATCGCCACTCAGAACACACTATAATCCTATCTTTGCTTGCAAGATTGCAACAGTCTAGAAGTTTTCCTTGACAGCCAATCAACTATTCTCTTTTTTTGCAGGTACAGTTTCATAAGCCGCCATAACTTTGTGTTGGCCGACACAAAGAAATGTCTTAACGCTTAATTCCCATATACCCACTCAAAGCAGGCTACACTGCACACAGCTTTTACCGCAATACAGGTTCTTTCCCTAGAGAGTGAGATTCACCCTGTTAGGTCTCCGCGATAATTGGGTCGACAGTTATATGCCATTACAACCTGCCCAAAAATCTTAACTTCCAGCACCTGCCCCAGTTTGGGCAACCAAGGCATGCACCAGAAACTTCATCGATATGCCTCTCGACGCTATTACTTCGTCTTCCTAGTGATTTAACTGACTAGAATACTGCATCTTCAATATATATTATAACATATCCTTTCAAAAAAATCAATAGGTATATTGCTTTATTCGACATAATGAATATTTTTAGATTTTTTAATTATTAATTTTTATTAATTATAATAGAAACATAATAGCAGATCCAAACATTTACTATTAAAGAAATTAAAAAAAATAATCTCCAAAATGGAGATTACATTTTTTTGGCTCCTCAGGTAGGATTTGAACCTACGACCTTGCGGTTAACAGCCGCCTGCTCCACCGCTGAGCTACTGAGGAATATCAACGGTTACGAGACATATTTTATCAAATATGAATTATTATGTCAACATTTTTTATAAAAAAAATTAAGAAATTAAAAAATTTAATTTCTTATTTTGTCTTATTTTTGTCTGAATTTAATCTTTTTGTTTGCAACTCTTCATAAACAATTTGCAATTTTGCAGAAGCATCGGCATCATCTTTTTCAGCCTTTGCCACTTTTTCATCAATGATATCTCCAACCAATTTGTTTTCAATCATCAATTTTTTACCTTTATAGCCAGAGCCTATCTTTAATGCTTCTTTAACTTTATCTCCAAACCCTTCTCTCAAAAAGAATTCTTGTGGTATAGCATTCAAATAATTGATAAGTTTTTTCACAGAAGCAGGGGTTACTGTTTTTGAGCTTACATCTCTTCTTAAACTTTTCAACTCTTGACAAATTTTGTCTTCAAGTGCAGTTTTTGTGTAAATTTTCAAAGTTGTGTTGTCATCTTGTTCTATGTTGTAAAAATAAGTATATTTTGTAGTTGCACTCGTAACCAAAACTCTACGAAGCAAAAACAAAGAACTTGGCACAGGAACATTGTTTCTTGTCTCAAAAGGAACACTTCTATAATACCAATCCATGCTGTCAGTTCTAAACCATTCTCCATCTTTTATGTCATCAATAACTTCTTCAAGGTTGCAACACTTGATTTTGTTATAACAATGACCATCATAAATTTGTCTCATATTCATTCTCCAAGCAAATTATAACATCAAATATTTTTATTGTCAATAACAAAAAAAACGCACCGAAGTGCGTTTTTTTATACATTTTCTGCCAAAAACATATTTCTAAATTTTTCATTTTTGTTGAAAAGTTCTTCAAAAGTTCCTGTATCAATAATCTTTCCTTCGTCCAAAAAGAAGATTTTGTCAGCATCTCTGATTGTTGAAAGCCTGTGTGCAACAATAACAATTGTGCTTTTACCTTTCAATCCATCAATACTCTTTTTGATTTCCCCCCTGTGCGAAGTTGTCAAGCGAACTTGTGCTTTCATCAAAAATAATGATGTTAGAATTTCTCAACAATGCTCTAGCAATTGCCAAACGCTGTTTTTGCCCGCCAGACAATTTGATTCCACTTTCTCCAACTCTTGTATCAATACCTTTAGGCAAACTCTTTACAAATTCTTCAAGTGATGCTTTTTTGATTGCTTCCCAAATTTCTTCGTCTGTCGCATCCGCTTTTGACAAAAGTAGATTGTCTTTTATAGTCATATCAAATATGTATGGAAATTGATTAACCAAAGAAATTGTGCTTCTCAAAGTTTCTTTGTCAAGGTCTTTTATGTCAATTCCATCAATAAGCACTTCACCTGAATCAGCCTCATACATTTTGCTAATCAAATTTAAAATTGTTGATTTACCACTTCCACTCTTCCCAACAAATGCAACAGTTGTGTTTGGATGGATTTTAAATGATAAATTGTCAAAAATTTTGTTTTCCGATACAAGTTTTTTCTCTCGTTTTGCATTTTTCTTCTTTTTATTTTTCTTATTTGCATCTGCTGAAACATCAACATATTCATATTCCCTAAATGTAAAACCAACATTGCGAAACTCAATTTCTCCAGTCAAATTTTTTGCAGAAACCGTTCCAAAATGTTCTGTCACAAACTCATCTTCATCAAAAAGTGAAAACATTCTCTTATGACAAACCTTAATATTTACAAATGTATTTGCAAGATTTCCTGCGTTGTAAACTACATTCCATAACGAATTACGATTTGCATAAACAATCATAAATGATGCCAAAGTGAGCAAACCTTTATCCATCAAATAAACGCCAAGAAGAAGCACTGCAAATGAGCCTATTGAAATGATAAAATTTCTCGTTGACCAGAAGTTGCAATCGACAATATCCATTTTGTATCTTTTATTGCGGTAATCTTCATAATAAGATTTTGAAACTTCTGAAAGTTTTTCTTCCAAACCCAAAGATTTTATATCTTTTTCACTTCTTACAATCTCTGTGGTAAGAGAGTTTACTTTGTCATTTTTGAGTCTAACAGCCCATCTGTTTTTACGGCGAACTTTAACACGCTTATATTCGATAACTCCAGCTACAACGCCCAAAACAACAAGTGCTAAAGAGATCCAAGCATTCAATGTCGTTATGTAAACAAGCATAATAAAAGCCGTAATAATTGACATAATCATATCGACCAAGTTCGCCAAATTATCCACAATTTGAGCAGGATCTTCAACTATACGCTGAACAAAAGTCCCAGTGTCATGATCATTGTAAGTCTTTGAATTTAATTTAAATGCTTGTTTAGCAAGGTCCAAATTCAACAAAGACATGATTTTATTTGAATACTTAAAATAAACCAAATTGTTAAAATACCAACACAATCTTTGAACAATAGAAATTCCTATAATAATAAGCATATAAAGAATAGCTTTTTGAAACAAATTTTGTGTAATGATTTCAATGGTATTAGCCAAAATAATTGTTAAGAAAATATCACAAGCACAAGAAATTAAAGTCAAAAGTATGTAAACAGAAATAACGCCCTTAAATCTTTTTAAATACATACCAATGTTTGGTTTTGTCTTTTTTTCTTTTAAAATTTCTTCTTTCATACACTCCTCTTTGTGATGTTATACGAAAGTCCATTTTATCTTGTATATTCTAAAAGGTCAAACGCATAACTCACTATATAAATTAAAATTTTTAGACTTTATATATATCATTTTTTGTTTGACCTCCCTTATTTTTTATTTAAAGTCTGAAATTCGACCCAGATAATATAACATTAAAAAAACGCCTTGTCAATACAAAAAAAATAAAAAGTATTGATTTTTCAATACTTTTTACCTTTCCTATTTAGCTCTTTCTGGGCTATATCTGTTTTTAGTCTTATTATTCTTTTTCAATTTGGCGTCTATTTTTTTCGTGTCTGTTTTAAAAATTTTCTTTTTTTCTGCCAATGTTAATTTTGAATTTGAATAAAGCTCTTTAAAAAGATTTTTCTTATAATATTCTGAATATTTTTTGCAAAATTCTTTATTAAAAAGTGTAATAGGCATATGATCGATATACTCTTTATCTGAAGCCATGTATCTTGCAATAACATCATAAAATTTAGTTTTAGTATAATACTTTGCTTCTAAAAGATTTTCATCAATCTTTGCAATGGCGTATCCACCACCTGTAAAAAAGAAACAATCGTTTCCTTCTTTACCTAAAAACACTTCTATCCCAACATCACGAGACAAATCTCTCAAATAAGTCAATGTCCCTTGAAAATTCAAAGCACGTATTTCGTGGGTTTTATAATCATTTCTAGCTTTTTCTATAAATTCGTAATCTATCTTTAACATAATTTTATCCTTGCAATTATTATAATAGAAAACATTTAGCAAGTCAATAGGCAATTATGTTTTTTATGTCATCAAGTTTAATCTGTCCCTCTCTCAAAATCTGAACTTCGCCCTTTAGTAAGCTGACAACCGTTGATGAAATAGAAGAACTTGGCTCGTTTGAAGGGTAAATCTTATCGACAACATTATTATATCTTTCATAAATCTCTTCATAATTGTTTAAAGGCACTTTTTCAGATTCATTTACAGAAGTTGTAAGCATAGGACCATTTTCAAGCAAAATCTTTTGAGCAGTTTTTGAATTTGGAATTCTTACGCCAATTGTATCAAACCCAGTGACATTCTTTACTTCTTCCTTTGCTTTCAAAATGATTGTCAAAGCCCCTGGCATAAGTTTTTCTATAATCTTTTGTTCTTTCTCTCCAATGTAAGCAATGCTTTGAATTTGCTTTAAGTTTGCACAAAGACATGCAAGTGGTTTACTTCTTGGTCTATGTTTTATTTCATATATCTTATCAATATTCTTTTTGTCAAAAATTCCACATCCAATGCCATAGACAGTATCAGTAGGGAAAATCAATAATTTATTCATTTGTTATTTCCTCTTACTCTAATATTATAGCACTATAAATTGTAAATTAAAAACAAAAAAGCACCCTCATGCGGATGCTTTAATGATTAACCGGCAGTGTTCTATCTTTCCGGGCCGTCACCAGCCAAGTATTTTCGACGATGAGAAGCTTAACTTCTGTGTTCGGGATGAGAACAGGTGGACCTTCTCTCTATCGCCACCGGCTATGGTATAATAACATTTTACTTTTAAAAAGTCAATGATATTATCAAATTATTTTGAATATTGTCTAAATATAAAAAAGGAGGATAGGATAGTGACAATATTCAAACAGAGATTCAAGTTCTCTGACAACTACACACTTAGAAGGAAGCAAAAATGGAAATTTAAGCAATTTGATTTTTCAAATTAGCATGGCTTAAAATTTCACTTAAATCCGTGATTAAGCCCTCGACCTATTAGTATCGCTCAGCTACACACATTGCTATGCTTACACATGCGACCTATCAACCTTGTGGTCTGCAAGGGGTCTTACTAACTTATGTTATGGGATATCTAATCTTGAGGCAAGTTTCACGCTTAGATGCTTTCAGCGTTTATCTCAACCGCACATAGCTACCCAGCTGTGCCACTGGCGTGACAACTGGTGCACCATCGGTGCGTTCACTCCGGTCCTCTCGTACTAGGAGCAACCCCTCTCAAATATCCTACGCCCACGATAGATAGGGACCGAACTGTCTCACGACGTTCTGAACCCAGCTCGCGTGCCACTTTAA
>URXM01000003.1 GCA_900551855.1 uncultured Eubacteriales bacterium | reverse complement strand
AGGAATCACCCAAAAAGTGAACGAGATAACGATTGTTCGAGAAACTATTTAATTATACAAAGAGAGCAGTAAGTTAATTCTTACTGCTCTTTTTCTTTTAATGCTGTGGCTGATGCTCCTTCTGGGACTAAATTTGTACAATTAAATAACAGGTGGTTTAAAGTCGAACCTATAAGATGGAAAATGACCGATTTTGCTACCAATTTGTCTATCACAACTTCTGGTGGATGGGAAATTATTGGGCAGGCGATAAATGTTAGGGCTAACACAAATTATACTTTAAAATTGAATTATTCTGTGCCTAATTATACATCATTGTCAGGTTATAATGGCTTGGCGTTTATGGTCTTGTCTAGCAGTCCTTCCAATGACGATTGCAAATCAAAAAGTTTGAGTTATTGTGAACTTCCAACTCAAAGCAGTTCTGGGGAAATAAAATTACAATTCAATTCTGGAAGTTATACAACAATTTATGTCGTTTTCAATTTTGGATATATTGCCGATGGTGCAACATATAAATTTAAATTTGGTTATTTGAGAATTTCAGATGATTCTTTGACTTTTGAAAGAGATGTGGCAAAATGGAACAAATATACATATTCTAATGCCTTCTCAATATCAGAAGATCAAATTGTAAGTGCAATGGGATTGAACCTTAATGATGTTGCTTTAAGCGATAAAATCTTGACTCTTGGTGCCGTTGAAAGTGATTTAAGTGCTGTAAAAGAAGGTTGGGGATTTACAGATAGCGATTTGTATTCTATGGTAGACTCTTTAAACTCATTTATGAATGCATATTCAGATATGTGGACTATTTATTATGAGAGATTTGGTACAATGGGACAGCAGGATAAAGTTATGATTGACTATGATGTGTTTTATGATGCGACTAAGCCTTGGGTTGCTTCTGTTGAAGAGGTTTATTCTTCAAACTTCGCTAGTGCTGCTGCTAAGGGGACTGATTTGGTTTGCTATATTTTGGGATGCACTAGTGAAGACTATGTAAATTATTGGACAAGAAATTTGGGTTCAAGTCTAGATAATGGTAAAATTATTACAAAGTCTGGTTCTGAAAAATCTAATTGGCTAAACAAAATAAATGGTGTAAGATTGGCGACAATTATGCACTGGTAGAAAAAAATAAAAAGACTTAGAAATTTCTAAGTCTTTTTTATAATTCTGTGGTTAATACTTTCATGATTTTGTTGAAAGGTTTGTTTTTTTCTTTTTGTCTGTTTATTATGTATTGAATAATATTTGCTATTAAAACAACAATGTTTACTCCACCAATACCAACTACCAGCATTACAAAAGTGTAGAAAACTTGTCCTGTTGACAATCTCAACGCTTCCATAAATGGAATGTTGCTACTTAATAAATTGCAGAAGTTTACATCTAATATGTGTGCCATTGGTATTGCAACTATTCCGTAAATTGCAATTCCTAATGTTGCATATAAAAAATCAATCTTTTTAGGTTTATAAATATTTGATCCAATAAATATAAATAAAAATAAAATAATCAAATGATGATATGTCCAAGTATGAAAACTTCCAAAAGAGGCGAATACATCTGCTGATGAATTTCCTATTACAGAGCTTGGGTTAAAATAGAACAACACAATAAAGTATGTAGCGCAAACAAGGGACATTACTTTCCCAAATTCTCCAAGCTTTCCTTTGAAAAAACTTGCTATTGTGAAAAAATACATAAATAAACTGCAAAAATGAAGCGGAATTGACCAATATGAATAACCATCTTTTATGCTTAAACTTTGTTTAATTACTTCCAATATCAGCATTGTGACTGAAATGATCATTAGCGGTATTTTTTTGATGGTTTCATTTTGTTTGCGAGTTAAAAAACAGACTATTGTTGAAATTATAACAATAATCAAAAGTGCTATCGGTAATACAATTTTTTCTTCTTTAGTCCAATAAAACATGGTTTTTCCACTCGTTTGAGTTTAACACATACTATTAAAAAAGACAAGCATTTAAAAATCTTTGTTTAAAAATTGTGATCCAATTTCTTTTGCATAATTTACATTTTTTTGATGCTGGTCATCAATTCTGTTTGTTCCGTGCATTTTTGAATTTTTAAAGTGAAGGCAAAAATGTCCAGTGTTGTTTGTGTTTGAATAGCCGTGTGGATACCCAGCCAAACTTGCTGGAAGATAAGAAAAATCGTTTATTTTTACAAGGACTGGGCGCCTATTCCAAGTCCAATTTTTTTGATAAATATCTTGCAAAATTTCATAATCCTTTTCTTCTTTTGGCTCTATATCTGCGTGATTTTTTCCTCCTGTTCTAACTACACAAATTGTTTGTTCGGTGTTTAAATCTATCATCTCAAATTCACTGTCAATAGGGAGCAGGCATTCTATTTCTTCAAACCATTCCAAATCTAAAATCGAACTTGGTTGGTCGGTGCTGTTTGATAGCTCAATTTCTTTATAATTGTTGATGTCAAAAGCATTTTTTTCTGTTATGTTGTTGTAATTTGAAAAAATGGGGTATGGCAAAATACAAGCAAAAAGTGCTGATATCAACAAAAAAATCATTACATATATCAGTGTCGATTGTTTCATAATTTTAGTGTGCTTATTTTTGTCGCAAATATGACATTAAAGACAAAATATAATAATATAATTTAATATGTTCAAAGTTTTTGTCGTTGTTTTTTTGATTTTTGGCACTGTTGTGGGTTCTGGCTTTTCCAGTGGTAAAGAAATTATGGTCTTTTTTAGTCGTTTTGGGGTGTTGTCTTATCTCTATATTTTGATTGCTGGATTTTTCTTTTTTTTATTATTTTATTTTTTCTTGAATTATGGCAAAGAGATATCAAAATTTTTGGATAAATCTAAACTTATAAATTGGGTTGTTGCTTTTATTTCTCTCATTTTTTGTGCGTCTATGTTTGCTGGGATAAAAAGTCTTTTTGAATATCTTCCAAGTTGGCTTTATATTGCTTCTCTTGTTGGGCTAATTTTGGTTTGCGTAATTATCACTTTCAAAGGTCTTAAAGGTTTTGAAAAATTAAATCTGATTTTGATGCCAACAACTTCTATCATTTTTTTGATTGTTTTATTTTATGCACTTTCAATTTCTTCAAACTTTTCTTTTGAAACAAACTCGTGGGCGGGATTTTTATATTGTCCGCTTTATGTTGCTTTAAACACTTCTATGAGTGGTCTTGTTATTGCAAAGGTGGGTGATGGATTAACAAAAAAACAGACCTTTTTTGCAAGTCTGTTTTCTACGCTTCTATTGTTGGTCTTTTTGATGCTGGGAAATTTTGTTTTGCAACAAAACACAGAAAGTTTTGTAAGTGAAATGCCTTTCTTGTATCTTACAAAAAACAATTCTTTTATGTTTGTTTTGGCATACATTGTTGTTCTTGTTGGGTGTTTCACAACCTTGATTTCTCAATGTTTGACATTGAAATCTTTCTTTGAAAACATATTTAAAAATGAAGTTGTTGTTTCTTTGATTTCTGTTTTGATCCCGTTCTTGATAAGTGGATTGGGATTTTCTCAAATAGTTTCTTTTCTATATCCTATTTGTAGTGTGCTTGGTATTTTTATTTTGGTTTATATGATTTTATACGCTTTTGCAACAGGTGAAAACGATTTGTCAAAAAGTGATCACAAATTGCTACTTTGAGTGAGAATATCTCTTTTCAAGAAGACTGACTAAGAAATACATTCCATAGGCGAGTATGCACAAAATTGTTGTTGATGCCATAACCAAATCTATTTTGAAAATTTGCCCACCATAGACAATTAAATAACCAAGTCCAGCTTTGCTTGTCAGGTATTCTCCCATTATGCTTCCTACCCAACTCATACCTACATTTATCTTCAAAACTGATATAAATTCTGGCATGGAATTTGGCAAGATTAGTTTAAACAAAATTTGAAATTTGTTTGCATGCATTGATTTTAGAAGTAGAATTTTCCCTTCTTCTACTGACAAAAATGCAGACAGCATACTCATTGTTGTGATGACTATGCAGATAAGTACACACATCAATATAATGGCGTTTGTTCCCGAGCCTACCCAAAGTATAATCACAGGCCCGAGAGCGATTTTTGGCAAAGAATTAAGCACAACTATATATGGCTCAAATATCTTTCTTACCCTCTCATTCCACCATAGAAGAACGGCGATTAAATAGCCTAAAAATGTCGCTATTGCAAAACCAATAAGTGTTTCGTAAAGCGTTATCCAACTGTGCGTGAGAAGTGTTCCGTTGTGTGCCAAAGTGCCGATTTGTGAGATTATTCGTGATGGACTGCTGACAAAAAATGGATCTAAAACATTGCAATAAGTCAAAAGTTCCCACAATCCTAAAAAGGCAACTAAAACAAAAATTCTGAAAAATATTATTATAAATTTGTCTCTTTTAAGTCGTCTGACATATGCTTTATGCGACTTAGAAAAGTTGATCTGTTTCTTCTTTTTTCTCATTTGTAAGTTCTCTCCATATCTTATCAAATAGTCCAGCAAAACCTGGCGCTTCTCGCTTTTTTAAAGGCGTTTTGCCTTCTAAATTTAGGATTATGTTGTCTTTTACTGTTGCTGGTCGAGATGACAAAACTATTATCTTGTCTGACATTGATATTGCTTCTGAAATATCGTGTGTGACAAGCAGTGCTGTCTTTTTCTCACTTTTGATGATTTCATAAACATCGTCACAGACAGATAATCTTGTTTGAAAATCAAGCGCCGAAAATGGCTCATCAAGAAGCAGTAATTTTGGCTCTAATGCAAGTGTCCTTATAAGCGCAACTCTTTGACGCATTCCACCGCTTAAAGAACGAGGTTTTTGATTTCTAAAATTATATAAATCGTATTTTTTTAACAATTCTTCAGCAAAAGCAAGTTTTTCTTCTTTGTTTTTTGGCTTTTGAATTTCTATGCCAATGGTTATATTTTTCCAAACTGTTCGCCATTCAAACAGATGGTCTTTTTGGAACATATAACCTATTTTTTTTGTATCTATTTTACTTTCTCCATCAAGCAAAATTTCTCCTGAAGAAGGGGACAAAAGTCCTGCTGTCAGGGAGAGTATTGTCGTTTTTCCGCATCCACTTGGACCTACAAGAGAAGCAAATGATTCGTTTTCTATGTTGAAGTTTATGTTGTTTAATGCAAAGATTTCATCATTTTTTGTTTGATAAAAATAATTTACATTCTTGAATGTTAATATATCTTTCATTTTTCTCCTCTACAATTACATTGTATTTTTTTTGAAGATTTTTGTTAATGTTTAGTCCAAATAAAATTTTGACATATTTCATTGAATTACCGATTTTTCCTTAATAAAATTTTCACAAAAGTTGCAAACGAAAGGTGATGAAGTGGATGAAGAACAAATCAAAGATGCTTTATTGAAAAAAGCGTTGGGATATGAAAGTGATGAAATTGTTGAAGAATACACAACCGATGAGAATGGTCAATCAATTTTGTCTAAAAGAAAAATTACTAAAAAGTTTAATCCTCCAGATATAAGTGCTTTGAGATTTTTGCTGGAACAATCAAGTCTATATGATGACGAAATTTCACATATGACTGACAAAGAACTTATCAAAGAACGCGACAGGCTTTTGCAACTTTTAAAAGAAAAGGAGACAGAAGAAAATGAAAATGGAGATTTGTAAAAATCAACTCAAATGCGACTTCTATGGGTGCAAAAATTTGGCAAAATACAGTTTCAGCACAAAAGGTTTTATAAGGCGAGATTTGGTGTTTTGTGAAGACTGCATGAAAAAGATGTATGAATGTTTTTCTAAAGTTTGTGTGCCAAAAGCTATTGATGCACCATTCAAACGCAAAAGAGAGAAAAAGGAGAGAGTATGAAAGAGAAAAAGATTGATGCAGTTGTCAAAGAGACTTTGGAAGACTTTGAAAGCAGAGTGAGAGCAAGAAAAGGTTTTGACAGTCAATGGCAACTTAATATGAATTTTTATATGGGTAATCAATACTGCGATGTTGGTTATGGCGGATTTGTCAGAGAAATTGACAAGCAATATTTTTGGCAAGAAAGAGAGGTATTCAATCACATTGCACCTTTGATTGATATAAGATTGTCCAAACTTTCAAAGATAACTCCAAGGATTCAGGTTGTTCCTTCAACAAATGAGGAAGAAGACATATACACTGCAAAAGTTGGCAAAAAGGTTTTAGATGCTGTTTACGGAAAAATGAACTTGACTGCAAAAATCAATCAAGCCACAAAGTGGAGTGAAATTTGTGGAACAAGTTTTTATAAAATTTCTTGGAATTCCAACCTTGGTCAAGTGATTGCTTTGGAAGATGATGGCAAAAAAATTAAGACAGGAGATGTTGACATTTCTGTGTGTTCTCCATTTGAAATCTATCCTGATTCTGCCACTCATGAAAATCTTGATGATTGTCAGAGTTTGATTCATGCAAGAGCCTATACCGTCACTGAAATAAAACAAATGTATGGTGTCGATGTAGAAGGCAAAGACATAAATGTTTATTCTCTTGATGGTATAACATCTTCTTTGGGTGGGCTTGGATATTCTGGACTTGCCACTGGTTTGATTGAAACAGTGAGAAAAGACAGTGCTATTGTGCTTGAAAAATATGTAAGACCTAATGAAAATTATCCTGATGGAAGATTGATTATCGTTGCAGGAGATCAACTTGTTTATGATGGAGAACTTCCTTATGTCAACGGAATAGATGGAAAGAGAGAATTCCCATTTGTTAGACAGATATGCAATGAAGAAATTGGCTCTTTCTGGGGCGTAAGCATGATAAACAGACTTATTCCTATCCAAAGAGCTTACAACGCTGTAAAGAACAGAAAACACGAATATATCAATCGTTTGACACTTGGTGTGCTCGCAGTTGAAGATGGAAGTGTTGACATTGACAATTTGGAAGAAGAAGGCTTGGCTCCGGGCAAAATTTTGGTTTATAGACAAGGTGCAACGGCTCCACAATTTTTGGGTGGAGAACAAGTGCCTTCTGACTTTGAAAAAGAAGAAGAAAAGTTGCTTAAAGAGTTTTCTACAATAAGTGGAACTAGTGAAATTGGAAGTATGGACAATGTCTCTGCAAGTATGAGTGGGGTTGCTCTTGAACTTTTGATTGATGAAAATGAAACCAGACTTAAATTTACAACCGACAGCATAAAGTCTGCAATTAAGACCATTGCAAAACAAATTTTGAGGCTTTATAAGCAATTTGCCACATTCCCAAGACTTATGAAAATTGTTGGAGAAAATGGTGAGCTTGATGCGTTTTATTTCAAGGGAAATGATATTTCAAGTGATGATGTTCAATTTGACACTGACAATGAAAACAATGACACATTATCTCAACGCAGAAATATGATTTTTGAATTGTTAGACAAGGGACTTCTATCTGATGAGAATGGAAACATCACAAAATCAATGAAAGCAAAAATTATGGAAAACATTGGTTTTGGTGTATGGGATACTTCTGTTGATTTGAGTGATTTACATATCAAAAATGCTGACACAGAAAACAGCAAAATGAATGAAGGGCAAAGTGTGGAAGTAAAAGAAATTGATGACCATTCTTTGCATATCAATCAACATATTGCGTATATGCTTAAAGTTGTGTATGCAGGAGAAGTGGACAAGAAGATAGAAGAAATCTTCTTAAAACATATAAAAGCACACAAAGAAGCTTTGAAAAAAGGAGAATAATATGGAAGAAAAAGATATTTTAGAGGAACAACCACAAAACATTGAAACTTCAAACGATGTTGAAGAAAATGAAAATGGCTCCTCTGAGCAAGTTTTGCAAGAAAGTGAAAATGAAGCCAATTTAAGTGAAGCTGAAAGGGGCGTTCCCGTTGGAAAATTTAAGAGTGTTGAAGACTTATATGAGGCTTATAACAACTTGCAAGCAGAATTTACTCGCAAAAGCCAAAGACTTTCTGCTTTGGAGAAAGAAAAAATGTCAGAAAAATCTTCTTCAAACAATATGGAAGACAAATTTAAAACATTCCTTTCAAAAAATCAGGAGGCGGTTTTGTATGCAGATGAAATCAAATCTCGTGCAACACAAAACGAAAGTCTAAAAAACGATGACTCTTGCTTTGACAAAGTTTGGGCAGAAATGCTTTATGAAAAATTGTCTGGTCCAAACAAAGCAAAAGAACCTATCGTGCAAGATCTAATCTTAAAAGATAATGAATTAAAAAATTTAGTAATCGAAGATTATATGAAACAACTTCAAGAACAAAAAACTCCAATTGTTATGTCCTCTAACTCTGGCGAAAGGGTGACCAAAACGGTTGCCCCAAAACCAGATAGTTTTGAACAGGCAAAAAAGATTGTCCTTGATTTGTTGTCATAAGAAAAGGAGAAATTGAATGATAACATTAAGTAGTGCGGAAAATGTGCTTAAAGATGTTTATTTGGGAGTTATTGCTGACCAAATCAACACAAAAACAAATCCGCTTTTTAGTAGAATTAAAAGAAGTACAAGAAATATTGTAGGAAAAGAAGTTAGGGTTGTGGCACCAATTGGCATCAATGGTGGAATTATGGCTGGAACAGAAACAAGTGATCTTCCAGACGGAGTTGACACACCATATTTGTCTTTTGTTGCTCCACTTAAAAACCTTTATGGAAGATTTGAAATAAGCGACAAAGCTGTTAGATGCTCTTCAAGTGATGTAAATTCTTTTGTTAACCTTCTTCAAGATGGGATGGATTCTCTTCTTAAAGCAAGCATTTTCAATCTTTCAAGAATGATTTATGGAGACGGAACTGGTTGTCTTGCAACTATTACTGTTTCTGACTCTGTTGTGACAGTTGACAACACAGAAGCTGTTGCTCCAGGAATGTATGTTGATGTTTACAATGGAGAAACATTGTTTGCTTCTAATGTTTATGTAAAGAATGTTGACAAATCTTCTGGCGTTATTGCTTGGAATTTGCCAGCAGAAAAAACTGCTGTGACAGGTTATAAACTTTATTTGCACAACTCAAAAGGAAATGATATTATCGGGCTTAAAGGTATTATTTCAAATGAAACATTGTATGGTGTAAACAGAGCCGATTATCCAATTATGAACGCAAAAACTTACACTGCTCAACCAACAGATGCTTTTGATGAAGAATATGTTCAAAAGATAATTGATGACCTTGAAAAAGCAGGAACAAATGTAAACTTTATCAACTGTTCTTACGATTTGAAGAGATTGTATCACAAATATATGACTCTTTACAGCAAGAATGTTGATTACACAACTTTGGAAGATGGAACTAAAGTTATTACTCACTTTGGTATTCCTCTTGTTCCAACAAATCATATTGCATCAGGAGAATGTTATTTCCTTAACACTGATGACTTTATGTTCTATGAACTTGGTGATTGGAAATGGTTGGAAGATGAATCTGGCAGAGTTCTTAAACAACATCAATCAAAGCCTGCTTACAGTGCAACTTTGGTTAAATATACAGAACTCCTTTGCCATAAACCTTCTGGTGTTGCTTATTGCAAGAATATACCTACAACTGTTCAGTCTTAATATTTTTAAAAGGAAAACTGTATGAAAAAGTCATTTGAAATTGAAAGTGATTGCCTTGATATTATTCAAAGGATAAAGACCATTGATAAAGATTATTTTGTTATTTACAACTTGGATAAGCATAAGTTTGAACTGCACAATCATTCGCAGGGGAGATACACTTATTGCCTTACATTTCCTTTTGATCAACTTGATGAGAGAGCATATCTATACACTTTGAAAACAAGAGTCCAAAACAGTGACAAATTGTTTAAAGAAATGGAAGATGAAAATCGTAAGTTGGAAAAACAAAAAGTCAATCAAATTTTAAATGACTTTAAGGAGAAAATGTATGACAGTTAAAGATATAATTAAATTGGTTTGTGAATTTGTTGGTGAAAGAGAAATATTGTCAAAACTTAATGCCACAGAAGAAGTGAGTTATACAAGCAGGGAGCAAGAAAAGCTTGACATTATGATAAGATGCTTCAATCTTGTCAATCAAGAAATAGCAAGCGATTATTTGCCATTTATAACCAAGGAAGAAATTGATGTGAAAGATTCTATCTTGAATTTTTCAGAACTAAATAAACAAGTTGTAAATGTTTATGAAGTTAAAAATCGTTTCGGTTGCTCTTTAAGGTTTAAGTTGTTTCCAAATTATATGGAAATAAGCGGACACGCAAAAAGCATTGTTTATAGTTATCTTCCAGAAAACAAAACCCTGTCTGATGATGTCGAGATGTTTAATGGCTTGAGTGGCAGAGTTTATGCTTATGGGGTGGCAAGTGAATTTTTGCTTATTGATGGCTTGAGTGAGGATGCGGAAATTTGGGAAGATAGATTTAAAGAAAGCCTTTTTGTGCTTAGCAGAAGGCGAGGAGAACATATCTTGCCTAGGAGAAGTTGGATTTGATCTTTTATAAAAATATAAAAAAACATAAAAAGACTTCTCAAAAAGATATTGTCTTTTCTATCTTCGCAAATGGAGTTGTGTCCAACCAGGATGATTTGGTGTCAAAACCTAACGAATGCAAAGAATATTACAATCTTACTGTCAATGATGGGGCGTTGAAGACAGGGCTGGGATTTAGAGATTTGCAAGTCCCAGCTTCTGCTGACGACCTCGAAAATTGCCATGGATATAATTTTGCTGAAAAGATTGATGAAATTGACGGAATTTGGCTGGATAGATGGTATAACTCAGATATAGAAGCTTATGTGTATAACTTGCTTATGATTGACTCCACAAACTATTTGTGGGGCGTGCCTATGATTGATGAATATGAAGGTATTGTTTGGTCAAAATCAAACAAACTTTCAAGTTATCCTACCTTTCAGTGTCAATACAGAATTGAGAACACTGATTGCACTTTGTTTTTTACTGAAGAGGGTATGCTTTACACTGCCGCATATGGAGAAGGCTTCTATCCTGATGTTCCGGCACTTATTTCTGGGGTTGTACATTATGACAACTTCTTTGGAATTACAAACACAAACCGTAACACTCTTATTTACACAACAAATTTAAATTTGAAAGAATGGTCTGATGAAGAAAGTTCTGCTATTGAATTTTTGGATAATAGGGGCTCTTTTACAAAACTTGTTGCGTTTAATGATTATGTATATTTATTCAGAGAATATGGCATTACAAAAATCTCTATTTATACTTCCAAAGATGATTTTTCTTTTACTCATCTTTACACTTCTTCTTCAAAAATTTATGAGAACTCTGTCTGTGTTTGTGGCGATAAAGTGTTTTTTATGACTCGTGATGGACTTTACACATTCAATGGAAACACAGTAAGCAAAGTTGCAGAACAATATGATGATTATTTCAAAAATTTGGATAACTCAAATTGTTCTTCTGCTTGTTTGAATGGAAAATATTACATTGCCACAAAACACAACTTTAGTGATGATCAACAAATTGGTTGTGAAGAGTCAAACTTTGTCAATAATGTTTTGTTTGAAATTGATATTGACAACTTTTCGCTCAATGTTTATAGGGGAGTCGACATAAGAAAAATTTTGGCTGTTGACAATCCTTATATGAGCAAATTGTGTGCTTGTTTTTATAACAATTACAAACAACAAATTGGAGAGTTGACTATTGATGGAAAAACATTTACAAATAACAATGAGAAAAAATGGAAGTCATTTGAGACGGACCTTGGCTATAAGTCAAAAGAGAAAAAAATTAAAGAAATAATTATAAATACTTTGTATGATTGCAATGTTGAAATCAAATCTGATGAAGAAACAAAAGTTTATTCTTTCTCTGGCAGTGACAAAGAACAACGCTTGCCAGTTTGTGTTTATGGGAAGAATTTTCAATTTTCTTTCTTTACAGATGCTGAAAAATGTGAAATTTGTAAACCAATGATTGTTTTTGATGTTGTGTTATGATTGTAAAATATTTCGATAAAATTAAGTTTTTTAATAAATCTTTTTTCTATAAAATGGGGGATTATAAAACAATGAAAAATTTATTGAAATCACAAAAGGACAAAAACTAAATGGATATTTGGAAGGAAATTATCAGCATTGTTGTCAGCAATGGTGTCTTTGCTGTTTTGTTTGTTTGGTTGTTTTGCTATCAACTTAAAGACAGCTCTAAAAGAGAAACAAAATATCAACAAACAATAGAACAACTTACTTCTCATCTTCAAATTTTGGACGATGTGAAGCAAGATATTTCTGATATAAAAGATTATTTGAAAAGTGGAGATGAATATGAAGAACTTCTTTAATAAAATGAAAACTTATAGTTTTTGGGTAAGTTTTTCGGGTGCACTGATAATATTATTGAATGCTTTTGGCAGAATTTTTGGGTTTCAAATTGAAAACCAAATTGTTGAAGATTGCGTCATGTCTGTTGCAGGGATTTTGGTTGTCTTGGGTGTTGTGACTATGAATGGTGACAACAACAAAAATTCTGGAGATGACCAACAAAATGACAGTTTGGAAGAAGATGAAAAAACAGAAAGTATAGATGAAGAAAACGGTTCTGTTGAAGATAAACAAAATGAATAAATAATTATAATTATGTATAAATATACAAAAAGTTGCATAAATTTTTGTGCAACTTTTTTTTATTGCATTTTTGCATTTTTGTGTTTTATAAACAGAATTTTGAAATTTACTTGAAATTATTGAATTTTTATGCTATTATAATTCAAGATATAAAAGGAGATAGGTATGAAAAAAGTTTTGTATACAATCTTGTCAATTTTGTCTATTGTTTATATCGTATTCTTGTCAATGGACAAAGTTATGGACGAAACAGCTTGGAATCCAGATATGGGTTGGTTTACACAAGTGTTTGACTTTATTGTAAGATTTGGTGGAGTGGCAATTATCTTCTGTTTCGCTCTTGTAAATTTTGCAGGAAGTCCTCTCAAAACAGCTTTCTTTATAGTTTTGATTGTTGCAATTGTTGCTTACATCATTGTTTTGGTTGCTCCAGACTTCTTCTATAATTTGTTTAACCCATCAGACGACACAACTACAGAAACAATTGTAAACACATTGAAAATGATTTGCTAGTTGTTGTTTTATAGGTTATAAGTGAAAAAAATAATTATTGTTGATGGCAATAGTTTGGCAAATAGGGCATTTTACGCAATGCCCTATTTATCTAATAGAAACAAACAGCCTTCTGGAGCAGTTTTTGGCTTTGCAAATTTGATTGTCAAACTTATTGTAGAACAAAAACCTGATTATTTTGCTGTGGCTTTTGACCACGCAAGACAAACTTTTAGAAATGAAATATACAAAGATTATAAGGGGACAAGAAAAGAAACTCCTCCTGATCTTCTTGCTCAATTTCCTGTGATTAAACAGATGTTGCAAATTATGGGAATTAAAATTTTTGAATTTGCTGGAATTGAAGCTGATGATATTATTGGCACAGTCGCTAAACATTCTCAAAATCAAAATATTTTAGTTTCTGGAGATAGAGATTTGTTTCAACTCATTGATGATAACACTTCAGTTTGGCTTACAAGAAAAGGTGTCACAGAAATTGAAATTTTTGATGAGAAAAATTTATTTGACAAATACAAATTGAAACCTGCTGGCATTATTGATTTAAAAGCGTTGATGGGTGATGCTTCAGACAATATTCCTGGTGTGGCAGGTGTTGGAGAAAAAACTGCACTCTCATTGCTTGAAAAATATCAAACACTTGATGGTGTCTATCAACAAATTGACAATGTGACTGGCAAATTGAAAGAGAAATTGATTACTGGCAAAGATTCGGCTTATATGTCAAAGACTTTGGCAACAATAAAAACCGATTGTGAAATTGATTTTGATATAGAAAACTGCAAATATGAATTTCCATTTTCTCAAGCTGTGAGAGATTTCTTTGAAGAATGGGATTTTAGAAGTTTGATGAATCGTAAAGATTTGTTCGGCGAGGGTGTCAGAACAAACAAAAACGAAGTTAAACGAACAGTCTTTGAAGATTTGTCTCAAGTTGAAAATTTTAAGAACAACATAAAAAATTGTTTATGTTATGATTTGAAAAAAATGGAGTTTGCTGTAAATGGCAATGAAGTTTTTTATGTAAAAAAGGAAATTGATTTATTTTCTGTTGCAATTGATTTCAATGAAGTTTTAAAGATTTTAAGACCAATTTTTGAAAGTGAAAATGTTATCAAAATAACAAACAGCTCCAAAAGTGATATGAAGATCTTTGATAAACTTGGCATAAAGCTTAACAATTTCTTTGATATAGATATTGCAAGATATGTTTTGTTTGCTGGACTTCCAAAATTGCCTGATCCAGAAGTGCAAGATTATATAAATTTGAAAACTGAACTTGAGAAACAGCTTGTCGAACAAAAAGTTGACAGTGTTTATACTGACATAGAAATTCCACTTGTGAGAGTTTTGGCAAGTATGGAAGAAGAAGGTTTTAAAGTTGACGAAAATATGCTTGATGAATTAAGCAAAAAATATGATGAAGAACTTTCTTCTTTGACTGTAAAAATTTATGAACTAGCTGGGGAAACTTTTAATATAAATTCTCCAAAACAAGTCGCACATATTTTGTTTGATAAGTTAGGGCTTAAATCATTTAACAACAAAAAACAATCAACAAATTTTGCCATTCTTGATGATATAAGGTGGCAACACGAAATTGTCGAACTGATTATTGAATATAGAAAAATCAGCAAACTTGTAAGCACTTATGTAAATGTTTATAAAAACATTTGCAAAAACGATGGACCTGTTATTCATACAATATTTAATCAAACTTTGACTTCAACTGGTAGATTGTCTAGTTCTGAACCAAATATGCAGAACATTCCTACCAGAAATGAAGAAGGGAAAAATTTAAGAAAGATATTTATCTCAAAATATTCTGATGGAGAAATTATATCTGCAGATTACAGTCAAATTGAGTTGAGATTGTTGGCAAATCTTGCTGATGAAACAAGTATGATTGATGCTTACAAACACGGGATCGATATTCATACAAAAACTGCAAGTGAAATATTTAAAGTTCCAGTCGATGAAGTCACTTCTTCTCAAAGAAGAGATGCAAAAGCTGTTAATTTTGGTATTATTTATGGAATTAGCGATTTTGGGCTCTCTCAAAATATTAAAACTTCTGTGAACAAAGCAAAGGAATATATTGACAACTATTTTGATCGCTATCCAAAGATCAAAACTTTTATGGATAACAATGTTCAGTTTGCAAAGGATAATGGTTTTATTAAATCATATTTTGGCAGGATTCGTCATATTCCTGAAATTAAGTCTTCAAATTATAATGTTAGAAAGTTTGGAGAAAGGGTGGCAATGAATATGCCTTTGCAGGGGACTGCTTCTGATGTGATCAAAATTGCAATGGTCAAAATTGCAGAAAAATTGAAAGGAATGAACAGTCACATCATTTTGCAAATTCACGACGAACTTATTGTTGATTCTCCAAAAAATGAAATTCAACAAGTTATGACTATTTTGAAAGATACAATGGAAAATATTTGCAAATTCGTTGTTCCTTTGACGGTTTCAGTGTCTAGTGGCAAAAATTTGTATGAATGTAAATAACTTTCAAAACTGAACTTTTTTCATATAAAATGTTTGACTAAATTGATTTATTTAAGTAAAATAAGAATGGTGATATATGCAGTATTCAAGGAAAATGGGCTTAGATTATGGTAAAGCAAGAATAGGCGTTGCGTTTTCAGATTTGTCTGGCACAATAGCAAGTGCTGACCATATTTATAAAACTCAAACAGAAGAAAAAGATTTGCTTTATTTTGCCAATTTAATAAAAGACAAAAGCGTAGATTTGGTGGTTATTGGACTTCCTTTAAATGCTGATGGGACAGAAAGTGAAATGTCTATGGTTGTAAAGGAATTTGCTCAAAAACTGGAAAAATTTGCCAATGTCAAAATCGCTTTTCAAGATGAAAGATATACTTCTTTTGAAGCAGAAGAATATCTGAAAGAGGCGGGCATTAAATGGGAAAAACGCAAAGAACTTCTTGATAAAGTTTCTGCTCAAATTATACTGCAAGATTATCTTGACGAAAATCCAAAGAAATAAAGGAGAATTTATTATGGATAAGAAAAAAATTGAAAAAATTGAAGATGTTTCAAAACAAGTAGAACAAGAAGAAGAATATCGTGACATTATCGATATCCTTTTGGATGAAGATAATAAAGACCCAATCGTTCTTGTTGATTCTAATGGTAAAAAATTGTCATTTGAACAAATCGCTGTAATTCCTCACAACGACAAAATTTATTGTGTTTTGAAACCAATTGACAAAATCGAAAATGTTCAAGATGATGAAGCAATTGTTTTCTATGTTGACGAGAAAGAAGGTCAAGAACCTACTTTGATGGTTGAAACTGACGAAAAGGTTGCAATGGATGTTTTTGATGAATATTACAATCTTCTTGATGAAGCTGATGCAAAAGCTAAGAAGAACAGCAAAAAGTAATAATTTATCCTAAATAAATTTTTATTGATATTTGCATAAAGCATGCAACAAGTTTTTTTGTGCATGCTTTATTTTTATTGATTTATTGAATATTTTTCTGACTATTAAACAAAATATTATTACAAGGTAAAATTACCTTGAATAAGGGAGGTAAACTATGTTTGGTAGAAAAAAAGCAAGCAAGATGAATGCAAAAAATTCAAGCACAGAAGCAGCTAAAGAATCAACTTCAAGTTCAAAGCAATCATCAAAATGTTGCAGTGGAAAGAAATCTGGTTCTGTTAAATCTTGCAAATAGTTAAACCTAACCAATAAAAAGCTCACTTATTTAGTGAGTTTTTTATTTTATAAAATTATGCCATTCTTTTGGGAAATCTATCTCAAAATGTAAAAGTTGATTTGTTCTAAAATGCAGAAATGAAATTTCTTTTAATATAAGCATTGTGTGATTTGGAATATTTCCAGACATGCTTTCTTTACTAGTTTTACTGAAATAAATAGAATCTCCTAAAAGAGAGTGCTGTATAAAAGCAGTATGGACTCTTATTTGGTGAGTTCTGCCTGTTTCTAACTTGAATTTTGTCAAGCAATAATCTTTATAGTTTTTAATAAGAGTTATATGGGTTATTGCTTCTTTTCCTAAAGGAGAAACCTCTCGTTTCATTATGTTAATGCCGTTTATGTTTTTTGTTAGGATAGGCTGATTTATTGTTATTTCCTTTTGATCTAAATTTCCATAGCACAATGCATAATAGGTTTTGTCAATTTTTGTGATGTTTTTATATGCAAACAAATTTTTTGCAATCACAATTAAACCAGCGGTTTCTTTATCTAATCTGTTTAAAATTCTTAAAACAAAATTTGGATCTTTTCTTTGCATATAGGAGCAAATTTGACTGCCTAGATTGTCACTATAATGGCTTTTTGTAGGGATGCATGCTAAGTTGTGCGGCTTGTTTACAACCAAATAATCATCATCTTCGTAAACGATTGATAAATTCGAGCAATCAACAGTCGATATGCTTGATCCGGAGGATGATGGATTTTTTAATATCTCGATTTTGTCATTGTCGTTGATTTGTGCTTTTAAATTTGCAATTTTATTATTTAACAAAATGGAGTTTTCTTGTTTTCTTAATTTGCTTATATAACTCTCTGACAGGCCTATACTCTTAAGATAAAAATACATTATTTGTTTTTTTAATGAAGCAGAATTCCTGACTATAAATTTTTCATATTTTTCCATATTTGTATTTTAGCATATAAGTTTTAGAAGTCAAAATTTTTAGGGTATTTAGTTGACTTAAAACTTGTATAGTGATAAAATAAATATGTTTTTAAAGACTATGATGAAAGAGCAGTAGGCTATTGCAATTTTTTCAGAGAGTCCAAGATTGCTGAAATTGGATAAAATTGAATAGTTGAATTCACTTTCTAGTCGCTCCTTGAAGAAGTTTTGCTTTGTGTAGGGGATGCCGTTGACAAGCGTAAATTGTTTAATAAGACACTTTTTGTGTGAAGTTAGGTGGTACCACGATAAATTTGTCGTCCTAATATTTAGGGCGATTTTTTATTAAAGTAAGGAGAGTAGTATGAAAGAAAAACTTGAATCAATCTTAAAAAATGGGCTTAGTGAAATTGAAAGCTCTGACAATTTAAAAGTTTTGGATGAGATAAGAGTAAAATATCTTGGAAAGACAGGAGAACTTACTCAAATTTTGCGTGGAATGAAAGATGTTCCTGCAGAGGATAGAAGAGAAGTTGGAAGCTTGGCAAATTCAGTAAGACAAAAATTGGAAGCAAGCTTAAGTGAAAAATTGGCCCAATTGGAAAATGCTGAACTTGAAAAAGAAATGGAAAAGGAAAAGATTGATATAACAGAACCAAGCAAAGGGACAAAAAGAGGTGCTTTGCATCCTTTAACAAGATTTAACAACAAATTTATTGATTTGTGTGTTGAAATGGGATTTACTGTTATTCAAACTCCAGAAATAGAAACAGATTATCACAATTTTGAAGCTTTGAATGTACCTAAAAACCATCCTGCAAGAGATATGCAAGACTCTTTCTATATTACTGACAATATTTTGATGAGAACTCACACTTCTCCAGCACAGGTTAGGGCAATGGAAACCATGAAGCCTCCATTCAAGATTGTTTGTCCTGGAAGAGTTTATAGAAATGATGACGACAGTTCTCACTCACCAATTTTCAATCAATTTGAAGCTCTTGTAATTGATGAAAATATAGGTTTGAAAGATTTTATGATTATGGTTAGAGAAATGGCTGTAAGACTTTATGGAAAGAATGTTAAGATGAGGGTTCGTCCTGCTTATTTCCCATTTACCGAACCAAGTATTGAAATTGATGCTACTTGTCAAATTTGCCAAGGAAAAGGTTGCGCATTGTGTAAGGGGACTGGTTATTCAGAATTCTTTGGTGGTGGAATTGTAAACCCTGCAATTTTGGAAATGTCTGGAATCGATAGCAAAAAATATAGTGGTTTTGCTTTTGGTCCAGGAATTGATAGAAGTGTTATGGTTACAAACAGAATACCAAACATAAAATACTTGTTTAGAAATGATTTAAGATTTTTGAAACAAATGAGATAATCAATAAATTGTTGTAGTATGCAAGCATAATACACTATATAATGTGTGATATGCAATAATAAAGGAGAAGAATATAAATGAAAGTTTCATATAAATGGTTGAATGATTTTGTAGATATAAATGATATTTCACCAAAAGAAATTGCTGAAAAACTTACTTCTGCTGGACTTGAAGTAGAAGAATTGAGTTTTATGAATGAACATTTGCATGATGTTTATGTCAGCAAAATTACAAAAATTGAGAAACATCCAGAAGCAGACAGACTTCAAATTTGTCAAGTTGATGTAGGATTTAAAACTGTTCAAATCATCACTTCTGCAACAAATGTTTTTGAAGGAGCAATAGTTCCTGTTTCTTTGGAAGGTGCTGACTTGGTCAACGGAGTAAAAATAAAACCATCAAACTTTAGAGGTGTTAAGAGTGATGGTATGTTTTGCTCTGGAGAAGAATTGGGTATTGATGAAAACTATTTTGAGGGTGCTGGAGTTAATGGTATCTTGATTTTGCCTAATGATTTTGTCCCAGGAACGAAAATTGAAGATGCTTTGCTTCTTAATGATGTTGTGTTTGATATAAATGTCACACCAAATCGTCCTGATTGCAACAGTGTTGTAGGAATTGCAAGAGAAATTTGTGCCATTTACAACAAACCATTCAAAGATTTTGATGTTTCTTATAAAACTGTTGGAGATGATGTCAACAAATATATAAATGTTAAGATTGAAACTGAAAATTGTCCAAGATATATGGCTGCATATATTAAGAATATAAAATTGGAACGATCTCCTTTGTGGGTTAGAAGTCGTTTGCATGCTGTTGGAATTAAGACAATCAATACTATGGTTGATATCACAAACTATATATTGGTAGAACAAGGTCAACCAATGCATGCTTTTGATTATAAATATATTGATGGAAAACAGATTATTGCCAGACAAGCAAAGAAAGGTGAAAAAATTGCTGTTTTGAATGGGCAAACTTATGATCTTGATGAAAGTGTTATGGTTATTGCTGACAAAAACAAGCCTGTTGTTATTGCTGGTGTTATAGGTGGGGTAAATTCTTGTATCTCTGACACTACAACTGATACTGTTTTTGAATGTGCTGTTTTTGATTTGAAGAGTGTAAGATTGACAGCTAAAAAATATGGGCTTAGCACAGATTCTTCTGCAAGATATTCAAAGGGTGTAAATATCAACTTGCCTTCAATCGCTTTGAAGAGAGCGTTGCATTTTGTAAGCACTTTGGGTTGTGGTGAAATTGTTGACGGTGTGATTGACAAGGTTAACTCAAACAAGAAATTAAACACATCAGAAAAAGTTGTTATTTCTTATGAAAAGGTATGCAAAATTTTGGGAGTTGATATACCTAAAGACAGGATGTCACAAATTTTGAATGCTTTGAACATTAAGACAACAATTGTAGGGGATGTGATGACTTGCGTGCCTCCATATATTCGCGAAGATATAAAAAATGCAAATGATATTGCTGAAGAAATTATTAGAATATATGGTTATGATGTTTACAATGATATGGAAGGAAGATTGTTTGAAAATTCTACTATCACTGTTGGTCAATATGAACCTAGATTGGTGTTTGAAAACAATTTGAAAAACATTCTTGTTGATTCTGGTTTTTATGAAACATTAAACTATTCTCTTTATAATGCTTCTGCTTGTGATATGTTGTTGCTTCATAAAGATGATGTAAGAAGAAATGTAATTAAAATTGCTAACCCAATCAATGAAGATATGGCTACTGCAAGAACGGTTATGGCTCATGCTTTGCTTCTTGATATCGCATACAATTTGTCAGTTGGAAACAAAGATTTGAGATTCTTTGAAGTGGGAAAAATTTATTTGCCAAAAGAACTTCCTCTTAAAGAATTGCCTGTTGAAAACAATCGTCTTTCATTTGCTGTTTGTGAAAGTGGTTATGACTTCTTTATGCTTAAGGGTGTTGTTGAAAACTTGCTTTTGGGAACATCTTTGAAGTATAAACTTGAACGCTCAAAAGAACCATATTTGCACAGTGGTGTAAGCGCTGACATAGTCGCTGAAGATGGAACAATTGTTGGTTCATTTGGGAAAGTTCATAAAACTGTATTGAAAAATTATGATATAAATCAAGATGTTTATTATGCTGAACTTGACACAGACTATTTGTCAAGTTTGCCTGAGAAGAAATATTCTACAAAAGAAATATCAAAATTTCCTGTAGTTGAAAGAGATATTGCTGTTGTTGTTGATGAAGCTGTCACAAATGAATCATTGATAAATGCGATTAAATCTTCTTGTGGAAAAATTTTCTACGATGTATATTTGTTTGATGTTTATCGTAGCAATGCATTGGGAGAAAATAAGAAGAGTATGGCATACAAAATTTTGTTTATGTCAGAAGATAAAACTTTGACTGGTGATGAAATCAATGCAGTAATCAAAAAAGTATTAAAAAGTCTTGAATTTAGATATGGTGCTAAATTGAGAGCGTGATTATATAATTGGTATTTATTGTGTGTGTTATGCAATATTGTTTTGCATAACACACTATATATTGTATAAAGGAGAGTTATGATTTATCTTGATAATGCTGGAACAACCAAAATGTTTGATGAATGTGTAGATGTTCATCGTGAATTTTCTTGTGATAGATTTTTCAATCCTTCTGCACTTTCTGTAGAATCTATGGAAGTTTCTAAAAGAATTTCTGACGTTGAAAAATACTTTTTGCAAAAATTGGGTGCAAATGTTGGGAATGTTTTGTTTACTGGCTGTGCTACTGAAAGCAACAATTTGGCAACAAAGGGTAGTCTTAGAAATGGTGATTGGGAATATGTTTTTTCTGAAGGAGAACATCCATCTGTTTATAATGTTGCAAAAAAGTTGGAATTGGATGGATATAAAGTCAAATTTATTCCTCTTGACAGTCAAGGAAAGGTAGATTTGAATGCTCTTGAAGCTGCTTTGAATGAAAAAACAAGATTGATAAGCATAATGCATGTAAGCAATGAGACAGGTGCTATCAATGATTTGACTGCTATTTCAAAATTGAAAGATAAATATTGTCCAAGAGCTATACTTCATGTAGATGGTGTTCAAGGTTTTATGAAAATCCCTTTTTCTATGCAAAAGACAAGCATTGATTTGTATTCTTTCAGTGCTCACAAAATTCATGGACCAAAGGGAATTGCGGGTCTTTATGTAAAAAATAAGGGTGCTTTGAAAGAATTGTATCAAGGTGGAGGGCAGCAATATGGTCTGAGATCTGGGACGGAAAATGTTTCTGGTATTATGCAATTCAAAAAAGCGGTTGAACTTATTGATGTAAATAAAAACTTTGCACATACAAAAGAGTTGAGAGAAAAATTTAATGATGTTGTAGGAAAGTGTGAAGGGATTAAAGTCCTTGATTTCGGTGGTTCTCCTTATATTGAAAGTTTAATATTCTTTGGCGTGAAGGGAGAGACAATGCTTCATGCTTTAAATGAGAATGGAGTTATTGTTGGACTTGGAAGTGCTTGTTCTTCTAAAAAAGCGGGGAATCGTATTCTTGAAAAGATTGGAATCTCTAAAGATGATATAATTTCTAGTGTTAGAATAAGCTTTAATGCTTATCAATCTTTGGAAGAAATTGAAGAGGCTGGAAATATTATTGTAAAAGTTTATAAAAACATTAAACAAAGGGTGTCATAGTATGAAAAAAGTTTTAATGCTTAAATTTGGAGAGTTGTTTTTAAAGGGGAGAAACAGAAGAGAATTTTTGAAACAGCTTAAAAACAACATCGTTTTAAAATTGAAAGGTATAGATTGTGTTTTGACAGAAACTCAAGGGAGACTTATTGTTTCTGATTTTTCTGTTGAGATGGAAGAGGAAATCGTTTCAAGATTGCAGATGGTGTTTGGATTGATTGGTATTGCTTCTGCCTTGGAAATCGAAACTTCTTTGGATAATATAAAAGAAGAAATTTGCGAATTAGACTTTTCTGGGTTTAAAACTTTTAAAGTTGAAGTAAAAAGAGCCGATAAAACTTTTCCTATGAAATCTATGGATCTTGAAAAATATTTGGGTGGCATTGTTTTAGATTCTAATCCAGATTTGAAAGTTGATCTATATACTCCAGAATTAACCATCTTTGTTGAAATAAGAGTAAACAACAAAACTTATATATATAAGAATTTGTTGCACTGTGCTGGTGGACTTCCTCTTGGTAGTGCTGGTAAAGGATTGTTGTTATTGTCTGGTGGTATTGACAGTCCTGTTGCTGGTTACTTGATGTCTAAAAGGGGTTTGGCTTTAGAGGCGGTTCATTTCCATTCTTATCCTTATACAAGTGTTCAAGCAAAAGAGAAGGTTATTGAGCTTGCAAATTTGATATCTAAATATTGCGGGAAGATCAAATTGCATATTGTATCTTTTACTGAAATCCAAGAACAAATTCACAAAAATTGTGATCCAGAATATATGATCACTATTATGAGAAGAATTATGATGAGAATTGCTCAACGCATTTGCATGGCAAACAATTTGGGAGCAATAGTGACGGGTGAGAGTCTTGGACAAGTGGCTAGCCAAACTATGCAAAGTATGACGGTCACAAATGCAGTTGTAAACCTTCCTGTGTTTAGACCTGTAATCGCTTTTGACAAAGAAGAGATTATGGATATCTCAAGAAAGATAGGGACTTATGAAACTTCTATTTTGCCTTATGAAGATTGTTGCACTGTTTTCTTGCCAAAGAACCCTGTAATTAGACCAACTATCAAAAGAGCAGAATTTTTAGAGAAGAATCTTGACATAGAAAAACTTGTTGATGATGCTTTGAAGGGTGAAGAGATTATTGAAATAAACAATTATTAGTCTATAAATTTTTTATAGACTTTTTTGTTATCAATTCATTGAACGACAGCGTAGGCTGTCTTTTTTATTTTTATTGATAAAAATGGCACTCTTTGTTGAAGGTGGCGGGAGTCTATATTATTATATTTATAATTGCATTTGAAGTAGGGTGTGATTTTGGAGTTTTTTTTAAATGTATATTGATTTATAATTATAAATTTCATTTTTATAAACTTGCAAAAATGTATATTTTTATAAAAAATGAGTGAATAAATATACAAAAATCACTTGCATATTTATAAATTTTAATGTATAATAATCAAAAATGCATGAATAAACATAAATTTATATTTATGCATAAAACGCTACACATGCGTAATTTAGCGGAGCGTAGCGATTGAAGGAGTTTGAAATGGCAAGAAGTTCTAGACAATCAAAAATTTTGGAATTGATCTCAACTAAAGAAATTGAAACTCAAGACGAGTTGGCAAGAGAATTGAAAAATGCAAATTTTGATATTACTCAGGCAACTATTTCTCGTGATATAAAAGAACTTGGTTTGACAAAAATCTTGAGCAGTTCTGGAAAATATAAATATGCTATTCTTGGTTCTGAACAACAAGTCGTTTCAAACAAATACATAAATATTTTTAAAGAATGTGTCATCTCTGTTAAATCAGCTTTGAATTTGGTTATTGTAAAAACAATCAAGGGAATGGGTGTCAGTGTTTGTTCATTTATTGATAAACTCAATTTAAATGAACTTATGGGTGCGACCTATGGTGATGATACTGTTATGCTCGCTTTCCCTTCAACAACTTTTGCCAGCGAAGCAGTTGTAACTTTAAATCAACTTATGTTATAATATTTCAGAAAATAAGAGGCAAAATTGTAGCCTCTTTTATAATTAAAATTTATTGGGGTATGTTTAATGTTAGCTTCTCTCTCTCTTAATAATGTTGCTTTAATTAAAAAGCAAACTATAGATTTTCAAAAAGGATTTAATTGCATACTTGGACAGTCTGGTGCAGGTAAAAGTATCATTATAGATGCACTTAATTTCTCTTTGGGGGTGAAGGCTGACAAAAATCTTATTCGTTCTGGAGAGAACTCTTTAAGAGTTGACGCCGTTTTTACAAACCTTTCTCAACAAGAAAAGAAATTTTTGGAAGAAATGGACATTGATTTTGATGATGAACTCATTATTACCAGAACTCTAAATACCGATGGTAAATCGTCTATAAAAATAAACGGATATCCTGCCACAGCAAAAATGCTTAAAGATTTCTCTGAGTCTATGGTTGATTTTTGTGGTCAGCATGACAGTGTTGGATTGTTGAATGTAAACAATCATTTGGCTTTACTCGACAAATTTGCTGGAGAAGAAGTATCAAAAATAAAAACAAGAGTTGAAGCTTTGTTTCAAGATGTGAAAGAAACGGAAAAGAAGATTAAGGCTTTGGGTGGAAATGAGCTTGAAAGAGAAAGGACAAAAGATCTGTTAGAATTTCAAATCAATGAGATTGAAAACGCAAATTTAGTTCCAGGAGAGGATGTTGAACTTAAAGAGAAGCTTGATTTTATGTCTTCTGCTGAAAACATTTTTGAGAAAGTTTGTGAAGCTTTGGATAAACTTGATTCTCAAAGAGAGAATGCTTCTGCTCTGTTATACGAAGCAAAAAATTCTTTGTCTGGCTTTTCTAACTTTAAAGACATAGACAATTGCAGAGACAGAATAGAAAATTGTTATTATGAGATTAAAGATGTAGTTGACTCTCTTGAGTCTATCAAGCAAAATACTGATTTTGATTCAAAAGAACTTGAAAAGATTGATGCTAGACTTGATTTGATCAAAAACTTATCAAAAAAATATGGAAAAACTATTGATGATATATTGCAATATCTTGATAAGTGTAAAAATCAATTAGACGAATTGGAAAACAGTCAATTTACTTTGGATAAACTTCAAAAAGAATTAGATGAAAAACAAAGAGCATTGAAACAAGTCTCTATGGAGTTGACTCAAGTTAGAAAGAAATATGCAAAATTGCTTGAAGAGCAGTTGACAAAACAACTTGAAGATTTGGAAATGAAGGGGACAAATTTTGAGGTTTCATTTGAAGAGACCGAATGCACAGCAAAGGGTGTAGACAGCGTTAAATTTATGTTCTCTGCAAACAAAGGACAAGAGATTAAAGATTTACATAAAACTGCATCGGGTGGTGAATTGTCAAGATTATTGCTTGCATTCAAAAATGTTATGCTTGATAAAGAGAATGTTCAAACTGTAGTTTTCGATGAAATCGACTCAGGTATAAGTGGACATACAGCAGGTAGATTAGCTGAAAAGCTTGAGAATATTTCTAAATATACACAAATCATTTGTATCACTCACACTCCAGTTGTGGCAGCAAAAGCAAATGCATTTTTGCTTGTAGAAAAACAGGTTGTTGATAACAACACAATATCAACAGTTTATAGTCTTGATACAAATCAAGCTGTTTATGAAGTGGCTAGACTTATTGATGGCGGGAAAGATGTTTCAACTACCGCAATAGAACATGCAAAGAAGCTTTTTAATTTGCAATAAAGTTATAAATAAATAACTATTTTAAAATATACAAGATGCCAAATTTGGTGTCTTGTTTTTTATTTTGTGATGTTGAAGACTTTGTAGGCGTTTATCATTATAAAAACATATCATTCATATAATGTTATAGAATGGAGTTTGTCCTATGCTTGAATTCATTTCATCAAATTTTTCTGAATGTGTTTTCTTTGCTGTAATGTTATTGGCGATGATTCCTACTTTGGAGAGCAAGGTTGCTATTCCTTTTGCTATGGCTCAACAAATTTGGGGAGAAAATGCTCTTTCTCCCGGCTTGGCATTTTTATGTGCTTTTATTGGAAGCATGATCCCAGCTCTGTTTGTTATTTTGATTTCAAGATTTGTAAAAAGTAAAACAACAGGATTTGTATATGAAAAGTTTGTCACAAAAATACAAAACAAATTCAAAAACAAATTTGTTAAGATTGGAGAGCGAAAGTCTGTTTTTCAAAAGTGTCTGTTGCTTGCAACTTTTGTGGCTATTCCTCTTCCTTTGACTGGGGTATATTCTGGAAGTGTGATAGCAGGATTTACAAATTTAAAAATATGGCAAGCACTTATTTCAATCTTGATTGGAGATTTGTTTTCGTGTTTGGCTATACTTTTGATATGTTTGTTCTTTGAGAATTCTGTGTTTTATGTGTTTTTATTTTCTTTGCTGTTTGTAGGAATTTATTTAGCAATAAGCTTACTAATATATCTTATCAAAAAAATCAAACTATTAAAAAGAGTAAAATAATTTTTATGTAAAGTGAGGGGGAGTATTTGAGAATAAAAAAGAAAAGAGATGATTGTTTTGTTCTTATGAACTAAAATATCTCTTTTCACTTTTTAAGTTAAGACTTATAAAATTGTTTGTGAAATCTTAACTTACTAATATCTTGCACCGAAAGTTTTGTTTTATTCATTTATTTTGCAAATTTTTTATAAAGAATTTTTTTGATGTAATAATTTACTGGGAAAACAAGCAAAAGTCCATATATTGGGACAAGCAAAGAAGTTAAATATTGATTCATTGTTTCGTATTGCATGCCACAAATTATGTTTATAATGAGCACAACTATTGAAGCAAGAACAAATACTGCCCAATTTATCACACCATTATAGACAATGGCTGCCTTTTTGCTTGGGGAAACTTTGAAAACAATCAAAGTATAGATGCAATAAACCAAGAACAAAATAGGGAGAGTATAATACATAAATGTTGTGCCTGATTTGATTAAATTAACTGCACTTAATATTCCATACAAAACGCCACAACCAATGCCTGACAACAGGAGCAAAATTGTAGAACTGATTAGTTTGAGAAGGTTTGTGTTGTGATTTCTTTCAACTGAAGTTTTTCTATATTCTTTGAAATCTATTCCATGTCCAGCATAGTATTTCTTTAATGTGTTGTAATCTGCAAAACTTTCCATGTCAGAATAGTTTTGACTCTCTTCTGTTTGAGGGATTACATCAGCTTTAGCCTTTTCTTTCTCTTTTTTGCGTTCGAACAATTTTGCCATCATATCTTTGTAAGTTGGCTCTAAATTGCTGTCTCTTTTTGGAGCTGGGAGATTGTCATCATAAATGTTTACTTCGATGTTTGGTGGTGTAATCTTCTTTTGAATAGGAATTTGACTCTCGTCCATTCTTGGGTTGGTTATAAAAATTGCATCATCCTTTTTCTCTTCATCTTTCAAAACATCTTCAGCAATTTCTTCTTTCTTATATGTGAAATTGTCTGAGTTGTCAGTTGTTGTTTGGGATGTTGTAGCATTTGTTGAAGGTTGTTGAAGATTGTCAAATCCGTTTTGTCTTGCATTGAGCATAGATTGTTTAAGCTGTTCTATTCTGGCTTTTTGGATTTCTCTATTGTCTTCTGCATTTTCATATACAACAGACATTTCTATTTGATTTTCAGAGAAAGATTTTTTCTTTCTATATTTTTTAAGTTCGCTTGAGGTGTCATAAAGTCTTCTGTTTTGTTCCTCTTGCATTGGGGTTAAAGTCAACTTCTCTTCTGCATCAAGAAGTTTCCCATCGTCTTTGTGATCCTCTTCGTTTTGTTGAGGGTAATTGTTTGTCTCGAGTATATTTTGATAGTAATTTATTTTCTCTAAATCTTGTTCATTGTTTTCTTCTGCATTTTCAACGATTTCAGTGCTTTCTTCTTGATCTGCATTGTTTGAAACTTCTTCTGCTGTTTCGTAATTGTCTTCAACAACAGGAGGTTGTAGTGATTGATAAGAGAAGAAATCAATTTGATTTTCTACAACATCACTTTCTTCTTCGTCAATGGATTGACTAGCTGATTGAGTGTTTGTCTCTTCAGATTTAACCATATTGAAAATGCTGTCTTGTTGCAAAAAGATTGGCTTGTTTTGGGTTTCTTCTTCTGCGTTTACAGCGTTTTCAGTTTGAACAGTCTTGTTTTCTGTTTCTGGTGTAGAAGAAGAGTCTTCTTCTGTTTTATATTGCATATTTTCAAATTCAGGAGCAAGCTGTTCTAAAACCTTTTTACCTTCGTTTGTTATGGTGTAGTAGTGTCTTTTGCCACCAAATTCGCTTTCTCCCCAATATGATGAAGAAACCAAACCTTTTTTCTCCATTCTTGTTAAGCAAGAATAAAGTGTAGGTTTTTTCATAATATAACTTCCGCCAGTCTTCTGGGAGATAAATTCTATTATTTCTAAACCATACTTTGAGCCAAATGAAAGACTATCTAAAACAAGATATTGAATTTGACCATTTGAATTGAATGCCATATACAATTCTCCTATATAGAAAATTATAAATACATAAACAAATTTTGTCAAACAAAATTGAGGTATTATGCAAAAAATTTTTATTGCATAATATAACAATATGTTCCAGTAATATGCAATACATAATACTATATATAGTGGTAATACGCAAAATGATCTTTTATATATAGAAAAAAATAAAATGTTTGATTTTTAATATCAAAAGTGCTACAATAATATTATGAAAATTAAACTAATAAAAGAGAAAAGAAAAACAATAGTTTTGAAAGTTATTGACAGTGATAATGCTGTTTTGAAAGTTCCTAAAACTATATCTGACAAAAAGATAGAAGAGTTTTTGAAGAGTAAAGAAAATTGGCTTAAAAAGACTTCAGCTAGGATGAAAGATAATGAAAGTTTTTCAACTGACTTTGATTTTGAGAAGTTTATTTACCTAAATGGGAAACCTTTTGTTTCAACAAAGGAAATTTCATTGGAATTTGACAAATTGGATTCTGAAGGAAAGAAAGAAGAAATAAGAAAATATTATCTGTCAATGTTTTGGAAGTTGGAAGAACTTGCAGATAAGTTATCTTCTGAAACAGGATTGAAATACAATGAAATAAAAATTACTGATTCTGTGAGAATTTGGGGGAGTTATAACTGTAAAAGACAGATGAAATTAAATTTCAAATTGCTTATTTTGCCTGAGAATTTGATTGAATATGTGATTTATCACGAATTGTGCCACAGCATACATATGAATCACAAGCCACAATTTTGGAAAGATCTTGAAAAAATTTGTCCAAACTATAAGGCTTTAAAGAAAGAATTAAACAAATATTCGTTTGTGCTTAAAACAAATTTTTAATAAAAGGAGATTGGATGTTTTGTCCAATCTTTTTTTAACATAATTTTGACATTTCTGCAAAGACTATAATTGATTATGAAGAAATATTCTATTGCGTTTTTCTCGGTTTTTTTGGTCGTGTTTTTGTGTTGTTCTATCTACTTTCCATTACAAGAGATTATTGGGCTTGGAAATGGTTTTTTGGTGGAATATAACGACATTGAAACGGTGAATGAAAACAAAACTTTTGGCGACTTTTTTAAGGTTCAACTGAATGAAAAAGAAAAGATAGTTGGAGGACAAAAGGTTAAACAGGGAGAAGTTGTATTTAAACTGTTTGGATTTATACCAATTAAGAAGGTTGATGTTGTTCTGGCTTCCGATGATGATTATTATGTTGGAGGGGTGCCAATTGGGCTTTCTATTTATACTGATGGAGCTATTGTAGTAAGCGAAGAAAACAACATTGATACTTCTTTGAAAGAAGGTGATATCATAACTCAAATAAATGGTCATGATGTTGAAGATCTAAACCAAATACAAGACATTTTACAGCAGAGTGGGAATGAGGTTGAAGTCAAGTTTTTAAGGAAAAACAAAGAACTTAAAACTCTGGTAAAAACGACCAAAGATGATTCTACTGGCAAGTTGAAACTTGGTTTATGGGTAAAAGATGATATAACTGGCGTTGGGACGCTTACTTTTGTAAACAAAAAGACCAAAGAATATGGGGCATTGGGTCATCCTATTGTTGAAGCTAGTGGTGGAAATGTTGTGCCTGTTTCTAGCGGTGATGTTTATGAATGCAATTTAATTGGAATAAATAAGGGTAAGAAAAATGCTCCAGGGGAACTAAGATGTATATTTCTGCCAAACTCAAAGAGTAAAGGAACTATAGAAGACAACTCTAAATTTGGCATAAATGGGGTGCTGAATGATGTAAGTGGGCTTGTTGATGAGAATTTGACTGCAAAACTTGGTGGCAGGCTTGGTGTCAAAATGGGTAAAGCTTATATAGTTTCAAGTTTGAGTGGGATCAGAGAAGAATATGAAATTGAAATTATAAAAGCAAATTATCAAAAATCTGCAGATGACAAAAGTTTGGTTTTTAGAGTGAAAGACAAAAGATTGCTTGATATGACAGGAGGAATAGTCCAGGGAATGAGTGGTTCTCCTATTGTTCAAGATGGAAAAATTATAGGGGCTGTGACACACGTGTTTTTGAATGATCCGACAAAGGGTTATGGTGTCTATGCTGATTGGATGATTTAAAAAAATACTATATTTTGTGTAGTATGCTTTGAATATGTCTACAAAATATAGTATTATGCAATAAATTTTTGATTTTAATCTTCGTTGTGAATTTTTACTATGTTTGCAACTGATTTTCTCATATCTTCGCTTATTGCTGCGTAGTGTTTCTTTGTTGTGTTTACATCTTTATGACCAAGTACATCGGCAACAATGTAAATATCTTTTGTTTCTCTATACAGATTTGTGCCAAATGTTGAGCGCAATTTGTGCGGAGAAATCTTTTTTAATGGGCTACCTTCTTTTGCAAACTTTTTCACAAGATTTTCAACTGCTCTGACGCAGATTCTTTTGTTTTGAAGGGAGACAAACATAGCGTTTTCTTCTTCATCAAGTTTTAAAGTCGCTCTTTTCCTTAACCATTCTTGCAATGCTTCTGCAACTTCTCTTGAGAAATAGAGAATTGTTTGATTTCCACCTTTTCTTGTCACTTTGAAAGCATTTTGTGAGAAATCAAAGTCTTCTACATTAAGTCCGACAAGTTCGGAAATTCTTATGCCAGTCCCTAAAAACAAGGTTACTATGGCGTTATCTCTTTCTTGGGTGTTTTTGTTGTAGTTTTTTTGGCGTTCTGTAAAGGTTGTAGGGGATTGAACGGCATCCAACATCCTTTCTACTTCGTCTTGTTCTAGTCTTATAATTTCTTTATTATGAAGTTTTGGAGTTGATACTTTGCTGGCAACATTCGAAGAAATCATATCGTGATTGAACAAATATTTGAAAAAACTTCTTATACTTGCAAGTTTTCTTGCTTTGCCTCTTTCTGTGTTTTTTATCGTTTTGTTTTCTTCGTTTTGATAGAAAGTAAGGTATGAAAGGAAGTTTTCTATGTTTCTTGATTGCAATTGATTGAGATCGTTTAATGTAATTTCCATTTTTGGCTTTCTCAAAACATATTTCTCAAGATAATCAAAAAATACACTCAAATCCATGGCGTAATTTACACGGGTAAGACTGGAGGTGTTGTTTTCTATGCCTGTGAAGAAATCATAGCAATAATCAGGCAAATTGGAAAGATAATGTCCAACTGTCTGCATATTTTTTAAATCTCTCTTTTCATAATATGACAAATTACTCATACTATAATTATATCAAATTATACTAAAAAATCAAACAAATATAACAAGTTGTTTAAATGTGTTTTTCTACATATTGTTTGTATTATGCATAACACTCCCAACATATTGATTTTTTGTTGTTTTTTATTTTTTAGAGTCTGAAGAGCTTGAGAGAAATTTTTGTGTGATTGTGTTTATTTTTTATATGCAAATTTCGACAAAGACAGTAAAAAAATATTTTCGACAAAAAATGACAGGTTATGTGTCAATAATGGTTGCTTTTTAAACTTTAATATGCTAAAATCTATCAGTTAAACAACGGAGGTAAAAATGTTTAGTTTAAAAAAAGAAAATACAAAAGTTGAAATTGACTTGTCTATTGACAATGTTGAATGGGAAAAAGGGGTTCAAGAAGTATATGAATCCACAAAAAGCAAATTTAATATTGAAGGATTTAGAAAAGGACACGCTCCAAGAAAAGTTATTGAACAACTCTATGGGGACAGTGTATTCTTTGAAGATACTGTAGAAAAATTTGTTAACGAAACTATTGAAGAAGTTTTAAGCAAAAATCCAGAACTCGAACCTGTTGCTATGCCAACAACTCAGTTTGAAAGCTTTACTGCTTCAGATGGTTTGAAAATGAAGATATTCTTTGAAATTGTTCCTGAATTTGAATTGTGCAAATATAAGGGTGTCACAATTAAAGTTCACAGCAAAGAAGTGACAGAACACGACATTGAACATCAAATTCATCACTTGCTTGAAGACAATGCAAAGTTTGTTTCTGTTGACAGAGAAATCAAAAATGGCGACAATGCTTTGATTGACTTTACTGGCTATATTGATGGAGTTGCTTTCAATGGTGGTGCTGCAAAAGATTATCCTCTTGAAATCGGTTCTCACAGTTTTATTGACACTTTTGAAGATCAACTCGTTGGACACAAAAAGGGTGATAATGTTGATGTTAATGTTACATTCCCTGAAAACTACCAAGTTGACGAATTGAAAGGCAAAAAAGCTTTGTTTAAAGTTGTTGTAAACGATGTTAGAGAAAAATCTTTGCCAGAACTTAATGACAAATTTGTCGCTGATACGACAGAGTTTGAAACTGTTGATGAGTATAAAAAAGATTTAACTGCTCATATTCAAGATATGAAAGACAAGCAATTTGAAAACGAATTTGAATACAACATGAGAGAATATTTGCTTGCTAATACTAATGTTGAAATCCCTGAAATTATGGTAGAAAACGCTGTTAATGATGATGTTAAGAGAATGAAAGATGCTTTGGCTGCATATAATGTTACTTTGGAAGACTACCTTGCTCAAACAGGTTCTAACTTGAAAGATTATCTTGCTAACGCAAAAGAAAGAACTCTTAAGATGATTAAGACTCGTTATATCTATAGAAAACTTCTTGAAGAAAACAAAATCGAAGTTTCTGCTAAAGAATTGGAAGAAGCTACAAAGGGTATGAAAGACAGTCACGAAATCGTTAGAAAAGAAAACGAACTCTTACTTGACAAACTTCATAAATTCTTGAAAGACAACAACACTATTGAAGTTATTGAATAAAACTACTTTCTTTCCTTTTTGCTAGATTTTTCCAGCTTAAAGCATTGGGCTTTTACCTTGATGCGCAAATATATGGAGGTGTTTTATGTTGATACCTATGGTCGTTGACCAAACAGGTGCAAGTGAAAGATCCTATGATATATATTCTAGACTTTTGGAAGATAGAATTATTTTCTTGACAGGTGAAATCACTGACGCAACTGCAAATGTTGTCATTGCACAACTTATTTATTTGGAAGGGAAAAATCCTGACAAAGATATATTCTTGTATATAAACAGCCCTGGTGGCTCTGTAAGTGCAGGAATAGCTATTTATGACACAATGAACTATATCAAGTGTGATGTTTCTACAATCTGCGTTGGTCTTGCTGCATCTATGGGAGCATTCTTGCTTTCAAGTGGGGCAAAGGGTAAGCGTTTTGCTTTGCCTAACAGCGAAATTATGATTCATCAACCACTTGGTGGAACACAAGGGCAAGCAAGTGACATTGAAATTCAAGCAAAACATATGAAAAAGACTAAGAATATGTTGAACAAAATTCTTAGTGAAAACACAGGAAAATCTTTGGAAGAAATTGAAAAAGATACTGACAGAGACAATTATATGTCTGCTGAAGAAGCCAAAGAATATGGATTGATTGACAATATTTTTGTCACCAGAAAAGCAAACAAAAACCAAAAATAAGGGGTTAGAATGAAAGATATTGAAATGTGTGCTTGCTCATTTTGTGGCAGACCTCAAAAGGCTGCAAAAAAACTTATTGCCAGTCCAAATGGCGATGCTTTTATCTGTGATGATTGCATAAGAATATGTGCTGATATTATCAAAGAAGAGAATATGAAACTTAAAGTCTTTAAAGACTTGGTTTTGCCTTCTCCAAAAGAGATAAAAAAGTGCCTTGACAACTATGTTATCGGGCAAGAACAAGCAAAGAAAGTGCTTTCTGTTGCCGTTTTCAATCATTATAAGAGAATAAACTACAACGAACACAACAAAGTCAATGCAAGCAAGAAAAACAAAGAGAAAGATGCCATTGAAAATCCAAATGTTGAACTTGAAAAAAGCAACATTTTGATGATTGGTCCTACTGGTTCTGGAAAAACTTTGCTTGTGAGAACTTTGGCTAGAATTCTTGATGTTCCTTTTGCTTGTGCTGATGCCACAACTTTGACAGAAGCAGGCTATGTCGGCGAAGATGTTGAAAATGTCCTTTTGAAACTTATTCAAAATGCTGATTATGATATTGAAAAGGCTCAAAGAGGAATTATTTACATCGATGAAATCGATAAACTCGCTAGAAAGAGTGAAAATCGTTCTTTGACTCGTGATGTAGGTGGCGAGGGTGTTCAACAAGCACTTTTAAAGATTATTGAAAGCACAATTGCCAGTGTTCCTCCACAAGGTGGAAGAAAACATCCTCATCAAGAAATGATCCAAATTGACACTACAAACATTTTGTTTATTTGCGGTGGGGCTTTTGTTGGACTTGATGATATCATTCACAAGAGATTGTCTTCTTCTGCAATTGGATTTAACGCTAACATAAAAAATTCAGAAGAAAAAGCAAAGATTGATTTTTCAAAAGATGTTCAACCTGATGATTTGATCAAATTTGGACTTATTCCAGAATTTGTTGGAAGACTTCCTATCATCACTGGGCTTGATGACCTTGATGACAAAGCTCTTCAGAGAATTTTGGTTGAACCTAAAAATTCTTTGATCAAACAATACAAAGAGATGTTTAAGATCGATGGTTTTGATATTGATTTTGAAGATGATGCCATCGCTTATGTTGCACAAAAAGCTATTGCTTTGAAAACAGGCGCAAGAGGCATAAGAACCATTATGGAAACAAAAATGTTGGAACTTATGTTTGATTTGCCTGATCCTCAAATTTATAGCAAAATTATCATCACAAAAGATTTTATTGAAAAAGGAGAAAAACCTATTTTAATAAAGCGTGATACCGAGTCAAAAGAGGCTGTTTAATTACAGCCTTTTTTTGTTGAGTTTATGCAGTTTTTATAGAGTTTTACTTTGGGGCTTAATATACCTAATATAATAAGTTTTATTTATTTTATTTTTAAATATTCTTAATTTGTTTGACAAAGATTTCAAAAAAAGGTAAACTCTTTTTGTAAGTAAAAGTTTGCCTTTTGTTTTTCGTCATATTGGCAGCAATGCTTATTATAAAGGGGAATATAGTATGAGTGGTATGTTGTTGGATGTCGCTCCTGCTATCGTGTCGGTTATATCGGTTGTATTATTCCTTGTTGGACTTGCCATTGGGCTGGTAATATATAAAATTTATAGCAGTAAAAAAATTGAAAAAAACAAATCTAATGCTATTAAGATTATTGAAGATGCGTATGCAGAAGCTAAGACTATAAAAAAAGAAGCTATTATCGAAAGCAAAGAACAAGCTCAAAAACTTAAAGATGAAGTTGAGCAAGAAGTTAAAGAAAGACGTGCAGAAGTTGTTAAACTTGAAGAACGCTTGAATCAAAGAGAAGAGTATATCGAGAAAAAAGAACTTGCTGCAGACAAGAAAAACGAGCAACTTGACGAAGAAAAGAAAGAAGTTGTTTCGATGAAAGAAAATTTGGAAAAGTTGAAGCAAGAACAAGAAGATTTGAAAGCACAAATCTTGGAAGAACTTGAAAAAACTGCCAAACTTTCTAAGCAAGAAGCAAAGGATATGCTTATTGCAAATATGAAAAACGATGCTCAAAAAGAAGCATCTGTAATTGTTAAGAAAATTGAAGATGACGCCAAAGAAGAAGGCGAAAACAAAGCTCGTTGGATCATTGGGCAGGCTCTTCAAAGATGTGCCACAGAAACAACAAGTGAAATGACTGTTTCTGTTGTTTCCCTTCCTAATGATGAAATGAAAGGAAGAATCATTGGGCGTGAAGGTAGAAACATCAGAGCAATCGAAGCTGTTACTGGGGTAGAACTTATTGTTGATGACACACCAGAGACAATTACAATTTCTGGTTTTGATCCTATAAGAAGAGAGGTTGCAAGACTTTCTCTTGAAAAGTTGATTTCTGACGGAAGAATTCACCCAACAAGAATTGAAGAAATTGTTGAGAAAATGCAAAAAGAAGTTGACAGAATCATCAAACAAGCTGGTGACGAAGCTTGCAATGAAACTGGAATCTTCAATCTCAATCCTGAATTGGTTAAGGTGCTTGGCCGTTTGAAATACAGAACAAGTTATGGACAGAATGTTTTGAAACACTCTATTGAAACATCAATCATTGCTGGACTTCTTGCCAGTGAAATGGGTGCAAATGTCAAGATTGCAAAGCGTGGGGGATTGCTTCACGATATAGGCAAGGCTCTTGACCATGAAATGGAAGGCACTCACACTCAAATCGGTGTGGAACTTGCAAGAAAGTATGGCGAAAGCGAAGCAGTTGTTCACTGCATTGAAGCTCACCATTTTGATGTTGAATTTAAGACTATTGAAGCTGTCATTGTTCAGGTTGCTGATGCTATTTCAAGTTCTAGACCTGGTGCTAGAAGAGATAGTTTTGAAAACTATATCAAGCGTCTTCAACAACTTGAAGAAATCGCAAACGGTTTTGAAGGTGTTGACAAATCTTATGCTGTTCAAGCAGGAAGAGAAGTCAGAATTATTGTTAAACCAGAACAAATTTCTGACAGTCAGGCTATGTTTTTGGCAAAAGATATTGCTGCTAAAATCGAAAATGAAATGCAATATCCTGGTCAAATCAAAGTCAATGTCATAAGAGAAAGCAGATTTACTGAAACTGCTAAATAATGTTATGATATCAATTTAAAATTGATTTATCATATAAATTTATAAAAGGAGTTTAAAATGGCTGAAAAGAAGAAAAAATCATCAAGTTCAAGCTCAAATTCAAAAACAGTAACAAAATCTACTAGAACATGGTCTTCAACTAAGATCTTGGATTGCATCGCTTACTTTGCAATTATATTCATTGCTATTGCTTTGATTTTGAGATTGATTTTCAAGGAAAATAGCCCTCAAGTTGCTTCAGCTTTCCAATCTATTGGTGAATGCTTGGCTTACATCATCGCTATTTGGCTTGGATTCTATTGGACTAGAAGAAAAAGAAATATCTGGTGGTTGATTTGCTGGATTGTTGCAACAGTTGTTATTGTCGTTATCTATATTTTTGCAGTTATTTAATCATGAACTAAAGAGGAAAGAATGGCTTATATAATCACTATCATTGCTATCGTTTTGGCTGGCATTTTTGCCTTGCTTGTAAATGTTTGGGCAGGTTTTGCATACTTTGTGCTTGCCACTCTTTTCTTGTTGTCTATGTTTTGGGGTTGTTGGCTTATTTATAAGTATTTCACCGAATTTAAAAAAGAATTGGAAGAAAGATTTTCAATTTTTAGGGCGGAAACTATAAACAACAAACAGACAACTTCTCAATATTTTGATGACAATGTTGCTGTGTTCAAAAAAGAATTTGCAAAGAAAACACTTAAAGACAAAATAGTAAAATGGTTTATGATTCTGTTTTGTTTTGCTTGTGCTGTTGCGTTCTTGCTTGGAGCAATCTTCTATTAACAAAAAAAAGACAAATTTTTATGATTTGTCTTTTTTATTGTCATTTTCATGTTTTACTTCAAAACATTTTGATTAGTTTGTTTTTTTTGTTATACTTTATGATATTGGTTTAGAGGGTGATATGTTATCAAAAGTTCTTAGTTTTGGTTTGGTTGGTATTGATGGGTTTTTGACTCAAATAGAAACAGATATTGTGGGTGGTGTGCCTCATTTTGAAATAGTTGGGCTTGGTGATACTGCTGTCAAAGAATCTAAAGACAGAGTCAAATCTGCAATCAGAAATTCTGGTTTTGAATATCCTGTCAAGCATTATACAATAAACTTGGCACCTGCTGACATAAAGAAAGAAGGGCCATTATATGACCTCGGCATAGCTGTTGGTATTTTGGCTGCATCAGAACAAATCAAAACAAAAAATTATAAGGACTATATTTTTATCGGGGAACTCTCTTTGGATGGTTCAATCAAAAAAGTTCGTGGTGTTTTGCCTATTCTTATAAGCGCAAGAAATATGGGCTACACAAAGTTTATTATTCCAAAAGAGAACAGTGAAGAAGCAAGATACATTTCTGGAATGGAAATTTATGCTCTTTCAAGTCTTAAAGAAGTTGTTGATTTTTTGAATGAAGAAGAAAAAGAAAAGATCCCTATGTTGCAAACAAAATCTTTTGAAGAAGCGTTTAAATGCACGACAAACAAATTAGATTTTGAAAATGTAAAGGGACAGGCATTGGCAAAAAGAGCATTGGAAATTGCTGCAGCTGGTGGACATAATGTGTTGATGATTGGACCTCCAGGCAGTGGGAAAAGTATGCTTGCAAAGTGCTTTTCAGGAATACTTCCAGATTTGACATTTGAAGAAGCATTGGAAGTGACAAAAATTCATTCAATAGCAGGAGAACTTGATTTAAAGAAAGGTATAATCACAGAAAGACCTTTCAGAACTCCTCATCATACCGCGTCAACTGTAAGTTTGACAGGTGGTGGCAATCACAGTAAACCTGGGGAAATAAGTTTGGCACACAATGGAGTGCTTTATTTGGACGAATTTCCTGAGTATTCTAGGCACTTGATAGAAACATTGCGTCAACCTTTGGAAGATGGTTATATCACGGTTGCAAGAGCAAATCAAACCATCACTTATCCTGCAAGTTTTACGCTTATTGCAAGTATGAATCCTTGTCCTTGTGGAAACTATGGCTCAAAAGATAGAGAGTGCAAATGCTCTCCAGCACAAATACATAAATATTTATCAAAAATTTCTGGACCAATTATGGACAGAATTGACATTCAAGTTGAAGTTGACAGTGTGTCATACAAAGATTTGAATAAAAACCAAAAAGAAGAATGTTCTGCTGATATAAAAAAGAGAGTTGACAAAGCTAGAAATATTCAGCTTGAAAGATTTAAAAATTCTAAAACTTTTTCCAATGCTAAAATGAGCGTTCCTCAAACCAAAAAGTTTTGCCAAATGTCAAAAGAGTGTCAAAATTTGATGGAACAGGCCTTTAACAGTTTGAAATTGAGTGCAAGAGCGCACGATAGAATTTTGAAAGTTGCAAGGACTATTGCTGATTTGGAAGGAGAAGAGAATATTTTGCCACAGCACATTGCAGAGGCAATTTCATATAGAAGTTTAGATAGAAAATATTGGAATATTTGATGGGAGGGAGTTTGTTGACAGAAAGAGATAAGTTGTTGGTGTTTTTATCAGCATTTGAATTGTCAATCAAAAAACAGGAGAGTATTTTAGATTCTCTTGAAGATTTTTCTGTGGAAAGTGTTTTGAGAAATAGCAAACTTCTAAACATTTTGACAACAGAGGAATATCACAAACTTTTAGAAAATTATGATAAGAGAATTCTTGATTCTTCCATCGAAAATATGCAAAAGAATGGAATAGAAATCGTAACCATTTTTTCTGACAATTATCCAGAGAAGTTGAGAGATTTGCCTGACAGACCACTTATTTTGTATGCAAAAGGTGATCTATCACTTGTAAACAAAAAGTCTGTTGCCATTGTGGGGACTCGTATGCCTTCAAATTATGGTCGTGTCATTACTGAAAGATTTACCGAAAAACTTGCACAGAGTGGTCTTGTTGTTGTAAGTGGGTTATGTTATGGAATTGATGAAATCGCTCACAAAAAGACGCTTGCTGTTGGAGGTAAAACTATTGCTGTGATTGGCAGTGGTTTTAGCAATATTTATCCTGCTTCAAACACTTCTTTGGCACAAGAAATTGCAAAAAGGGGACTTATTCTTTCTGAATATCCGCCATCTTTTAAGCCTAAAAGATACACATTCCCAAGGAGAAACAGAATTGTGGCTGGTTTATCTGATGGGGTGCTTATTGTTGAAGCAGGCATAAAAAGCGGGACAATTCATACGAAAGAATATGCTTTGGAATACGGCAAAGACATTTTTGCTGTGCCTGGAAATATTACCAGTCCTAAGAGCGAACTTACAAACGATTTGATCAAGACTGGACAAGCAGAATGTGTTTTGTCTGCTGATGAAATTATTGACTTTTATGGTTTGAAAAAATCCGCAAAACAACAGGCTATTACACTCAGTTTTGATGAAAAAGCAATCGTAGATGCCTTGTCAGACGGAGAGAAAGATTTTGATTTCTTGTCAAGAAAGACCAAAATTCCTGTTAATATTTTGAATAGTTGTTTGACAACTATGGAAATTCGTGGTTTAATAAGAAAGTTGCCGGGTCAAAGTTATGCTTTGATTTGACAAATAAATTTTTATAGCATATCATTATACCTAAATTACGCTTTATGCGTGCTGAAAAGGAGTTTTAATTTTGAAATTAGTTGTTATTGAAGCCCCAGCAAAAAGGGATACATTGAAAAAATATCTTGGAAGTGGCTACGAAGTTTTTGCTACAAAAGGTCATATTAGAGATTTGCCAGCAAAATCGTTTGCTATTGATTTGAATAACAATTATGAACCTCATTATGAAAATAATCCAGACAAAAAACAATTGATTGCCGAACTTAAGAAAAAAGCAGCAAGTGCTGATGAAGTTTTGATCGCAACCGACCCTGATAGAGAAGGGGAAGCAATTTCTTGGCATGTTGCACATGTTTTGGGATTGGATCCGAACACAAAATGCCGTATTCAATTTAATGAAATCTCAAAGAAGGCTGTTCTTAAAGCTTTGACAGAACCAAGAGCTATTGACCTAAACTTGGTCAATGCTCAACAAGCAAGAAGAGTAATGGACAGAATCGTGGGTTATAAACTTTCTCCTATTCTTTCAAAGAAAATTGCTCCAAAACTTTCTGCTGGAAGAGTTCAGTCTGTTGCTTTGAAACTTGTTGTTGACAGAGAAAAAGAAATTCAGGAATTTAAACCAGAAGAATATTGGACTGTTTCTGCAGAACATGAAAAGGACCAAATTAAGTTTAAATCAAACTTGACTTCTTACAAAAACAAAAAAATCAAAATTTCAAACAAAGAAGAAGTTGAAAAAATCTTGTCTGCAATCAAAGGACAAAATTTTGTTGTTGAAACAATAAAAAAGACAAAGACAAAATCTCACGCTCTTGCACCATTTACCACAAGCACTATGCAACAAGATGCGTTAAACAAACTTGGTATGAGTTTGAAAAGAACAACTGCTTCAGCACAAGAATTGTATGAAGGCGTTGAAGTAAAGGGCGAGGGGAAGATTGCTCTTATTACTTATATAAGAACAGACTCTACAAGAGTTTCGACTGATGCACAAAATGCTTGCCGTGATTTTATTGTTGAAAAATATGGCAAAAATTATATTCCAGAAAAACCAAATATCTATGCCACAAAGAAAAACGCACAAGATGCTCACGAAGCCATCAGGCCTATTTCTATGCAAGTGACTCCAGAGATGGTTAAGGACTCTTTGACAAAGGATAATTACAGACTTTATAAATTGATTTATGAACGTTTTATTGCCAGCCAAATGAGTGATGCAGAGTATTCAAATGTAAATGTGACTTTCAATGTAAATGATTACAACTTCAAAGCAGTTGGCAAAACTCTTGAATTTGCTGGATATACAGCAGTATATAAAGAATATACAGATGATGAAAAACAAGAAATCAGCAAACTTCCTGTTTTGAATGAAGGCGAAACTGTTAAGGTTTTAAACATTAAAGAAGAACAAAAATTCACAAAACCACCTGCAAGATACACAGAAGCAAGCTTGGTCAAAGCTATGGAAGAAAAGGGAATAGGTCGTCCTGCAACTTATGCTGCGACTATTACTATTTTGACAGCAAGAAACTATTGCACAAAAGAAGGCAGATATCTTGTTCCAACAGAACTTGGAACAAAAATAACCGAATACCTTGAAAAGTTTTTCCGTGGTGTTATCAATGTAAAATTCACAGCACATATGGAAAATCGTTTGGATGACATTGCAGAAAACAAAGACGACTGGCACAGTGTTGTTGACAGTTTTTGGAATGGGTTTAAAGATTTGCTTGAAAAGGCCGATGCAAGCAGTGTGACTATGAAATCACAACCAATTGAAACTGACATTGTATGCGAGAAATGCGGTCATAAAATGGTTATAAGAGAAGGAAGATATGGAAAGTTTTTGGGCTGTTCAAACTTCCCAAAATGCAGAAATATCAAACCTTATGAAGATAGCGAAAAGAAACCTGTAGGTAAATGCCCACAATGTGGCAAAAATGTTTATGCTCTCAAAACAAAAAGAGGTAAAACTTTTTATGCTTGTGAAGATAAAGAGGGTTGCAACTTTATGAGTTGGGACATTCCAACAGGAGATAAATGCCCACAATGTGGCAAATACCTTATCAAAAAAGGTAAAAAAATAAAATGCTCATCTTGTAGTTATGAGGTACCATCAGAACAATGATAGAAAATATCACACCAAAATTTTCAAAGAAACCAATAAAGATTGTTGGTTGTGGGTTGGCAGGAGCAGAGTTGGCATTTATTCTTGCCAATAATGGTTTTGATGTGCATATTTTTGACAATAATTTTGATGAAAACGACGATAGGGATAAAAAAGATTTAAAATCATCATCAAAAGACTGTGACAATGAAGAGATTGAAAAAGATCCAATTTGTCACGAAAACAGTTATGATGATATTTACGAAACTTTTTTGATTGATAATATGAAATTTGAATTGGAGTGTTTAAACAGTCCAATTGTTTCTATTGCTAAAAGATACGACTTCAACAATTTTGGCTTTGTTTATGAGGAAGCATTTATGAAAAAAGTTAAAGAATTGTTGCAGTCTAATCCTAAAATCAAGATTTTTAATATGTCAATTGATACAATAAACGAAACAGAAACAACAGTTGTTGCCACAGGACACAACACAAGCAAAGCATTGCTTGATGAACTTTCAAGGTTTATTGGTGGAAAGTTTCATATATGTTATTTTCAACCAGAACAATTGGTTATTGATGCAAGCAGTGTTGATTTGTCAAAATTGAATTTCATTTCTAAAAATGAATGTTATGTCAATTTGACTGAAGAAGAATATCAAAATCTTTATCAAACTATAACAACGCTAGACAAAGAATACGAACTCCCATCTGAAATTTTGGACGAAAAACAAATCTCTGTAGAGAGTGTTGCTAGAAGGGGACTAAATGGGCTTAGAAACGCCATTTTTAGACCATATTTCAATGGAGAGATAAGCGAGAACAAAAGACCTTATGCAAGTTTAAAATGCTGTTATAATCAAAAAGAGAATGCCCTGATTTTGGAAGAATTCTTTTCGGCTTTTGATGATCAAGATCAAGACAAAATTTTGCGAACAATGGACATTTTAAAAAATTGTAAGATTGTTAGATACAGCAAAATCAAAAGGAAAACTTATTTGCTTGCTCCAACTTGCTTAAACGAAAATTTACAGATTTTGGGGCATGACAACATTTATGTTTGTGGAGGACTAGCTGGGCTTGCTGATCCGTTTGAAATTTTGCTTCTTGCAAATTATTGTGCTTACAACATAATTGCTGAAAGAAAAAACAAACTGGGGGTAGAACTTTTAAGAGAAAAAACTTGTATAAGTATTATCCTTGAGAACTTACTTAAAAAAAGTGTTGTAAATTTTAGGTTATTCAATTTAAAATATGATATAATCAATAAAGAAGATTTGGACTTGCAATTTTTTAATAAACAAGTTGAAGTTCAAAAATTTTTATCAAAATCTCAAATAGAAAAATTTAAGGAGAAATTTTATGGAAAATATTTTTAGAGGGACAACTATATGTGCAGTAAAGAAAGATGGAAAAATCTGTGTTGCTGGTGATGGACAAGTCACAATGCAAAACAGCATAATCTTTAAAAGTAATGCAAAAAAAGTTAGAAGAATTTACAACAATAATGTTGTGATTGGCTTTGCGGGGAGTGTTCCTGATGCTTTTTCTTTGAGTGAAAGATTTGAAGAAATGCTCAATAAATTTGCTGGAAACTTGCTTAGAAGTGCCGTAGAACTTGCTCAAACTTGGCGTGAAGGTAAAGCAGGAAGACAACTTGAAGCTATGATGATTGTTGCTGACAAAAATCAAATTTTGATTGTTGACGGAACAGGTGATGTTATCGAGCCTCAAGATGATGTTTGTGCAATAGGTTCTGGTGGAAACTATGCTTTGGCTGCTGCTAAGGCACTTGTTCAATATACAAACTTGTCTGCAAAAGAAATCGCTTATAATGCGCTTAAAATTGCAAGTCAAATTTGCGTGTTTACAAATGATAATATCATTGTTGAAGAATTATAATTTTTCAAAATAAAGGAGTAAAATATGAATTACACACCAAAACAAATTGTCAATGAGTTGGACAAATATATTGTTGGACAGACAAAAGCAAAAAAAGCTGTTGCTGTTGCACTTAGAAACAGATATCGTAGAAGCAAGTTGCCAACTGAAGTTCGTGATGAAATCACTCCAAAAAACATTGTTATGAGTGGTCCTACTGGGGTTGGTAAAACTGAAATAGCAAGAAGACTTGCAAAACTTGTTGGAGCTCCATTTGTAAAAGTTGAAGCTACAAAATACACCGAAGTGGGCTATGTTGGAAGAGATGTTGAAAGCATGGTTCGCGATTTGGTTGAAGTGGCTGTCAGAATGGTAAAAGACAAGAAGAAAAAAGAAGTTGAAGATAAGGTTATGCCTATTGTTGAAAACAAAATTGTTGATGCTCTTTTCCAAAACAGAAGAGTCACAATGGTTGAAGTCAACAGAGATGACTTGTTTGAAGAATTGCATAGCGGAAAGTGCGAAGATGAAGTCATTGAAGTTCAAGTTCTTGAAACTCCAAAACCAATGATGGCATTTGGTGGAAATGAAATAAATCTTGGCTCTATGTTTGATGGTTTGGCTCCACAAAGACATAAAAAGAAGAAAATGACTGTTAAACACGCAAGAGAAGCTTTGCTTCAAGAAGAAGCTGACAAGATCATTGATATGGACAATGTAAACGAAGAAGCAATCTCTTTGGCTGAAGAACAGGGGATCATCTTCATTGATGAAATTGACAAGATTATCGGCAAAAGTCAGGCTACAAACAGCGCCGATGTGTCTAGAGAAGGTGTTCAAAGAGATATTTTGCCTATTGTTGAAGGAAGTACTGTTCCAACAAAATATGGCAATGTAAAAACAGATTTCATATTGTTTATTGCTGCAGGGGCATTCCATGTTGCAAAAATGGAAGATATGATTCCAGAACTTCAAGGTAGATTCCCTATCAGGGTAGAACTTGAAAGTTTGACAAAAGATGATTTTAAGAAGATTTTGAGCACACCTAAAAACGCTGTGACGCTTCAATATGCAAATCTTTTGAAAGTTGATAATATAAATTTGGTATTTAAAGACGATGCACTTGATGAAATTGCAGAAATGGCTGAAAGAGAAAACGAAACAAGTGAAGACTTGGGGGCAAGAAGACTTCATACAATTATGGAAGCACTTTTGGAAGATGTTTCTTTCAACGCAACTGGCGAACATCCTATGCTTGATGTGATAATTGACAAGAATTATGTAAATAATGTCTTTAAAGACAGACAAAAGAAGTTCGATTTGAAAAAGTATGTATTATAATATCTTGTGGTAATATGCCAAATTATAATTGAATAATACCACAATATGTAGTATATAAAAGGATAAGTATTATGTGGACTGACAGAACAAAAGTGCTGATTGGAGAAGATGGAATTGAAACTCTTAAACAAAAACACATAGCAGTCATTGGTATTGGTGGTGTTGGAGGATATGTTTGTCTTATGCTTGCCAGAGCAGGTGTTGGAGAGTTGACTTTGGTCGATTTTGACAAAGTTGACGAAACAAACATAAACAGACAAGTTGTTGCAAATCTCGAAACAGTTGGCAAACTTAAAACAGAAGTTATGAAAGATATGATCTCTAACATAAATAAAGATTGCAAAGTAAATATTGTTTCTGAAAGATTTTGCGAAGAGATAACAGACAAATTGTTTTCAAACAAATTTGATTATGTTGTAGATGCAATTGACAGTGTGTCTGACAAGATTTCGCTTATAGTTTATTGCAAACAACACAACATAAATATTGTTTCTGCTATGGGTGCAGGCAATAGAATTGATATTCCAAATTTCAAAGTAATGGATATTTATAAGACATCTCACGATGGTTTGGCTAAAATTATGCGCAAAAAATTGAGAGAGAAGAATATAGGTAAATTAGATGTTGTCACAAGCGAAAGTCCTGCAATTAAAAACGATACAAACAAAAATGTGATAGGAAGCATTTCATATTATCCTGCTATGTGTGGCTGTGTTTTGAGTGCTTATGTTATCAATAAGATTTTAGAAAAATAAAAGGAGAAAATCTATGGAACTTATTACAGAAAAGAATTTCGAAGAAAAAACTAAAAGTGGTGTCGTATTGGTAGACTTTTTTGCTACTTGGTGCGGACCTTGCCGTATGATGGGACCTATTCTTGAAAATGTTCAAGCAGAATTAGGCGATTCTGTAAAAATTTACAAGGTTGATGTTGACGAAAATGAAAATTTGGCTAGAAGTTTTGGAATTATGAGCATTCCTACTCTTTACATCTTTGTAGATGGTCAAATCAAAGAAAAACACATCGGACTTTGGATGTTTGACGATGTTGTTGCTACAATAAAAAAATACCTTTAATTTGTAAGGTCTTTTAGGTTGTTTAATGGGTTGTTTTTAGAATTTGCCTATTGACAATCTTTTTTGTTGGTGTTAAAATTATTACATAAAAGGAATTGTTTATGGAAAGAAAAATTTATTTGGACAACGCTTCAACAACTTATGTTTCTAATGAAGTTTTAAACGAAATGTTGCCTTGCTTTAACACTATCTATGGCAATGCTGGTTCTATTCACAGTTTTGGTAGAGAAGCTATGGCTATTGTTGATAGGGCAAGAGACAGAGTTAAAGAGGCTATAAACGCAAGTAAAGCAAACGAGATATATTTTACAAGTGGCGGAACAGAAGCTGACAATTGGGCAATTATTGGTGTTGCTCACGCTTATGCTCAAAAAGGAAAACACATTATTACAAGTCAAATCGAACATCACGCTGTTTTACATGCTTGTGAACAACTTGAAAAAGAAGGATATGAAGTCACTTATTTGCCTGTTGACAGCACTGGTCTTGTAAAGCTTCCAGAACTTTTGCACGCAATAAGAAAAGACACTACATTGATTTCAATTATGTCTGTAAACAATGAAGTTGGAACAATTCAAAACATTAAAGCAATAGCAAAGATTGCTCATGATTATGGCATTTTGTTCCATACAGATGCAGTTCAAGCCATTGGAAATGTAAAAATGGATGTTCAAGATATGGAAATTGATTTGCTTTCTATGTCTTCTCACAAAATTCACGGACCTAAGGGCGTTGGTGCTTTGTATGTAAAAAATGGTGTAAGAATAGATCCTATCACTTTTGGTGGAAACAACCAAGAAAGAGGAAAGCGTGCCGGGACAGAAAACGTTGCTGGTATTGCTGGATTTGGAAAGGCAATTGAAATTGCAACCAAAAACTATATTATAAACAATAAAAAATTGAAGATGATCAGAGAATATTTCCTTGAAAAATTGTCAGAAAAGGTTCAATTTTTCCAAGTAAATGGTCATCCACATCAAAAATCTAACGCTATTTTAAACATTTCTTTCTACGGAATTGAAGGAGAATCAATTTTGATGCTTCTTGACCTTGCAGGAATTGCTGTTTCTACTTCTTCAGCTTGTACTTCTAAATCACTTTTACCTTCTCATGTGTTGAAAGCTATGGGAATTCCAGATGATATTGCTCAAGGATCAATTAGAATTTCTTTTGGAACAAACATTTCAAAATCAGATGTTGATTATGTTGTAGATGAAATTGAAAAGGTTGTCACAAAACTTAGGGCAATTTCACCAATTCAAGCAGGGAGGATTTAATTTATGAATTACACAAAAACAGTTTTAGATAGGTTTCAAAATCCTCGAAATGCTGGAGGAATGCATGGTGCCAATGCAATTGGACAAGTTGGAAGCACAACCAGCTGTGGTGATATTATAAAAATGTATCTCAAAATCAATGACAATGGTATTGTTGAAAACGCAAGATTTAAAACTTTTGGATGTTGCGCTGCAATCGCTGCTTCTGATATAGCTTGTGATTTAGTTAAAGGAAAATCAATTGATGATGCTCTTAAAGTTTCAAACAAAGACATTTTAAACATTTTAGGAGAACTTCCACCTCAAAAAATGTATTGTTCTATGTTGGCTGAAGAGTCAATTAGAGCCGCTGTAGAAGATTTCTATAAGAAAAAAGAGAAAGAAACAAAGGCAGAAATCAGAAAAACAAAGAAAAAAGCTGAAATAAATTCAGATGAAGAATAAAATAAAACAAAAATAAAAAACATCTATTATGCAAAAACAATAGATGTTTTTTTGTTGGTATTATGCAAAAATTGAAAAAACAAAATGATAAAGTTTATAGAAAAATTGAAATTTGTTAAATTATTGCATAATACAATATTTAGTTATTAAAAATTGCATAATACTCAAAATACAGCCTATCTCTTCGCAAAACTTGTGTTTTGCGAAGAGATAATGCTCGGTATTATGCAATAAAAATTCTATATTTTTGATTTACTCCTGAAGTTTTAAATGGATTTTACTTTACTTCATCAATCACTTCAACAATCTCTGCATCGCCTATAAAAAGGATTTCTTTAGTTTTGTTTTTGGATTTTTGATTTTGACTCCAAAATTCCACTGCTTTTTTCTTGTATTCATTATAAGAAACCCCTTCTCTACTTATGGAACAGTCTTTAACAAAAAATGCAGTTCCATTTAGCTTTACAGCTAAAGCTTGATATGTGTCATTTTTATTTCTTATTGAAAGTGTCTTAAAATATTTATTTGAGTTTTTCATTGTTTTATATTTGTTAAAAGCTCTTAACATATCTTCTTTGGTTTCTGTCAAAAACATACAATGAAATCTAGATGGAAGATCGGGAAATTTTTCTTTCCTTACTTCTTCAAGAGCTGTTTCTCTCATAAACAAATCATAATTGGATAAAGCTTTCGACAATTCAAACATAAGCTTTTTATCTTTGAATATTCCTTTCTTTGAACTGTCGAATGCCAATTTATATAATGGTGTGCCATTGTTTGTAAAATCAAAATCAAAAATTCTTGATTGTCCATTTAATTCATTTTCAAAATGAAGTTTATCCCCTACTTTGAAGTGCCCATTAGTAGCTATATGATAATATATTTTATTATTTATTTTCATAATAAACTACCATCCTCCCATAATTATTAGAATGCAGAAGTGATTTTATACTTTCTTAAGAAATCATCCTTAAACTCTGCAAAATAATCTCCTAATATTGCTTCTCGAGATTTTTCAGCAAGACGAATTAAAAATCTCAAATTATGGATTGATAATAGTTCCGCTCCCAACATTTCTCCAGCATTTATCAAGTGTCTTATATATGCTCTTGAAAAGTGCTTGCAAGCATAACAATCACATCCTTCTTCAATAGGTCTGAAATCTTCTTTATATGAAGAGTTTTTGATTATCATTTTTCCTGTGCTTGAGAAAGCTGTTCCATTTCTTGCTATTCTTGTTGGCAACACACAATCCATCATATCAACTCCCCTAGCATAACCTTCAAGCAAACAATCTGGACTGCCTACGCCCATTAAGTATCTTGGCATATCGTGTGGCAAAATTGGATTTAAAAAGTCTAGCATATCATACATAACACTTTTTTCTTCTCCAACAGAAAGTCCGCCAATAGCAATTCCGCACTTTGCAAATGGTTTACAATAGTCAACACACTTTGCACGCAAATCTTTATACATATTACCTTGAACAATAGGGAAAAGAACATGATTTCCGCCCTTATGCTCTTCATAACATCTTTCAAGCCAAAGTTTACTCAGTTTTGCAGCGCTTTCTGCCTCTGCATAAGTCGCACCAGCCTCTGTGCATTGATCAAGTGCCATATTTATATCACTGTCAAGAGCAAGTTGAATTTGCATACAAAGTTCTGGTGTCATCAAAAACTTCTCTCCGCTCAAATGAGAACGAAATTCAACCCCTTTCTCTGAAACTTTTCTTAAATCTGACAATGAGAAAACTTGGAAGCCACCACTATCCGTCAAAATAGGTTTTTGCCAATTCATAAACTTATGCAATCCACCTGCTTTTTCTACAATGTCTTGTCCTGGACGCAAAAAAAGATGGTAGGTGTTTGACAATATAATTTGTGCACCCATCTCATTTAAGTCTTCTGGTCTTAAGCCTTTTACAGTGCCTTGTGTGCCAACAGGCATAAACACTGGTGTTTTTATATCTCCTCTTGGAGTGTGTAAAATGCCTGCCCTAGCACCTGTTTTAGGACATTCTTTTATTATTTCATAACTAAAATTTACATCTTGCATACAATAAATATCCTTGTTTCTAAATTCTTAATAAATTATTGTTTTATTATATTATTCAATAAACATTGCATCGCCAAAACTGAAAAATCTATATTTTTCTGCAACAGCCAAATTATATAAATCAAGAGTTTTGTCAATGTCACCTATAAATGCCGCAATAAGCATAATAAGAGTGCTTTCTGGCAAATGAAAATTTGTTATCAAAGCATCAACCATCTTAAATTTGTATGGAGGATAAATAAATATCTTTGTTTCTCTTTTCTGTGGTTGTAAAAGTCCATTTTCATCTGTTCCACTTTCAAGAACTCTGATTGATGTTGTGCCAACAGCAATAATTCTTCTTCCTTCTCTTTTTGCTTTGTTAACCTTGTCTGCAACTTCTTGAGAGATCTCAAAATATTCACTGTGCATTTCGTGATTTTGAATGTTGTCTTCTTTTACCGGTCTAAAAGTACCAAGCCCAACATGAAGCAAAACTTCCAAAACTTCAACACCCTTTTCTTTAATTCTCTCAAGCAGTTCTTTTGTGAAATGAAGTCCGGCTGTTGGAGCGGCACTTGAGCCATCTACTTTTGCGTAAACTGTTTGATAGCGATTTTGATTTTTCAGTTTTTCTTTTATATAAGGTGGAAGAGGCATAGTCCCAATTTCCATCAAATGTTCTTCAAAAGTTTTGTTGTCTGCATAATCAAATCTCACTTCACAAGAACCATAATCACCCATTTTTGTGACAACACATTTGATATTTTCATTGAAAACAATTTCTGTGCCTACATCAAGTCTTTTTTGAGGTCTTGCAATAACTTCCCAATTTTTCAGATCAATTCTCTTTTGAAGCAAAATCTCAATTTTTGCACCTGTTTTTGCCTTATATCCAAACAACCTTGCAGGCAAAACTTTGCTGTTGTTTACGACCAAGACATCGCCTGGCTTTAAAAAATCAATTATATCATAAAAATGTTTATGCTCAATTTTCCCTGTTTTTCTGTTATAACACAAAAGTCTAGAATGATCTCTAGGCTCTATAGGTGTTTGAGCAATTTGTTCTTCTGGTAAATTATAATAATAAGTGCTTCTTAATAATTCTCTTTGCATTTTAGTGTCCTTTATTTTCTGTATATTCAATACCTAAATGATGGTAGGCATTTTCAAGAGCAACCCTTCCCCTAGGAGTTCTCGCAATGAAACCAAGTTGAAGAAGGTATGGCTCATAAACATCTTCAATTGTGCTGGAATCTTCGCTGATTGTGGCAGAAAGTGTGTCAAGTCCAACAGGACCACCACCAAATTTGTAAATGATGCTTTCCAAGATTTTTCTATCGATGAAATCAAGCCCCAATTCATCAATTTCCATTTTTGCAAGGGCTTTATCAGCAATTTCTTTTGTTATTTTTCCAGTCCCTAAAACTTCAGCATAATCTCTAACTCTTTTCAAAAGTCTGTTTGCAATACGAGGCGTCCCCCTAGAACGCTTTGCAATGTCAAGACTTGCTTGTTCGTCTATATCAATATTCAAAATTTTTGCAGAACGCTTGATGATGACTTGCAACTCTGCATCTTCATATAATTCCAATCTACAAATAACGCCAAATCTGTCACGCAATGGGCTTGTAAGCATTCCTGCCTTTGTTGTCGCGCCAATAAGAGTAAAAGGTTGTATTTTTAATCTCATATTCTTTGCAGAAGGGCCTTTACCAACGATAAAATCCAAGGCAAAATCTTCCATAGCAGGATAAAGGATCTCTTCTACACTTTTGTTTAATCTATGAATTTCATCGATAAACAAAACATCGTTTTTCCCTAAATTGGTCAAAATAGCGGCCAAATCAGCTGCATGTTCTATCGCAGGTCCGGAAGTAATCTTAAATTGAGACCCCAATTCGTTTGCAATGATATGTGCAAGAGTTGTTTTTCCAAGTCCTGGAGGCCCGTATAAAAGAACATGATCCAAAGCATCTTTTCTTGATTTTGCGGCTTTGATATAAATTTCAAGACTTTGTTTAACTTTCTCTTGCCCAACATATTCTGACAGTTTTGTTGGTCTAAGAGAGTTTTCTATCTCTGCATCAGTCCAATTTTTTGTGCTTGTTATAAATCTATCTTCCATAAACACACCTTTTATTTTTTATATTTAGTGTATTATTCAATAACTATAATTGCATAACACACAAGATATTGTATTATTTACCCTTATCTTCCAAGTTCTCTTAAAACTTTCAAAATGATTTCCTCAGCAGTTGTATCTGCTGTAGCTTTGCTTCTAGCAAGCCTGTATGCTTCGTTTTTGTTTACTCCCAAATTGATCAATGTTTCAACTGCATCGTTCAAAGCATTTTCATTGTAATTGCTGTCAAGAAGGTCAGACTGTTGAACATTCATTGATGTTGCAGAAATCTTATCTTTCAATTCAAGACAAATTCTTTCTGCACTTTTCTTACCTAAGCCTTTTATTTTTGAAAGTAAGTTTGAATCTCCGCTGACTATTGCAACCACCAAATCAGAGAGTTTCATCCCAGACAAAATAGTTATTGCCATTTTTGGACCAATTCCTGAAACAGTTATCAGTTTCAAAAACATTGCTTTTTCTTCTGCAGTGGCAAAGCCATACAAACATACCCCTGTGTTTTCACTTACTTGAAGATAAGACAAAACTTTTGTTGTTTCACCTTCAATAGGCAAACTTGCTAAAGTGTTGTTTGAAATTATAAGTTCATACCCAACTCCATTTACATTCAACACCAAAAGATTTTCTCGTTTTTCTTCAATAGTTCCAATCAAAAATGAAATCATATTTTCTCCTTAATTATTGCATCATATTGAAATTTAAGCGTGGATTTATTTGACTATGGCAAAGTGCAACAGCCAAAGCATCGGCAGCATCATCAGGTTTTGGAATTGATGCAAGCCCCAACACACTTTTAACCATAAACTGCATTTGATGTTTGTCTGCTCTGCCATTTCCAGTGAGCGCTTGCTTTATTTGAATTGGTGTATATTCAAAAGTTCTGCCACAATACTTTTGACTTGCAAGGACTATCACTCCCCTAGCTTGAGCAACCTGAATTACTGTTTTTTGGTTTTTAAAATAAAACAACTCTTCTATTGCCACTTCATCTGGTTTGTATGTTTCAAACAAAACTCTCAAAGATTCATCAATTCTTTGCAATCTAACAGGAAAAGCTTCTTCTTTTGGCGTTTCAATAACCCCATAATCTACAACAGCATTGTTTCTGTCAGTGTCAATTATACCATAACCAACTATCCCATAACCTGGGTCAATTCCTAATATTCTCATAGTTTAATTTTAATAAAAATGACTGTTTTTGTCAAATGAATAAGGTATAATCTCTACGATTATAAGTAAATAAAAAAGTAGGATCACTCCTACTTAATTTACAGTATTATAACAAATTTAAAAATCTGTCTTGAGAAGAAAAACTATGTTTAATTATTCTTCATCTTCTGAGAGATTTACATTGTGGTAAACTTCTTGAACATCATCCAAATCTTCAAGAGCATCAATCATTCTTTGGAATTTGCCTTCTTGCTCTTTATCCAAATCTACATACAAATCTGGAACAAGTGCGGTTTCTGAAGAAACAACATTATAACCTCTTTTTTCAAGAGCTTCTCTCATTTTTCCATCTTGATTTGGTTCTGTGATTATTTCAACAGCATCTTCATCTTCAATAACATCAACTGCACCTTCTTCAATTGCATCAAGCATAAGAGTGTCAACATCACTGAAATCAGTAACAACTACCACACCTTTTCTCTTGAAAAGATATGAAACGCAATTTGTTGAACCAAGACTTCCGCCGTGTTTATCAAAAGCGTGACGAACATCTCCTGCTGTTCTGTTTTTGTTATCTGTTAAGCATTCTACAATAACAGCAGATCCACCAACACCATATCCTTCATAAGTTGTTGCTTCATAATTTACACCAGAAAGTTCTCCTGATGCTTTTTTGATTGATCTTTCAATATTATCACTTGGCATATTGTTTTGTTTTGCCTTGGCAATAATATCTTTCAATTTGCTGTTTACATTAGGGTCAGGACCACCTGCTTTAACGCAAACTGCAATTTCTCTACCTATCTTTGTAAAAACCTTGCCTCTAGCAGCATCAGTTTTGCCCTTCTTGGCTTGTATGTTATGCCATTTTGAATGTCCTGACATTTTAAACTCTCCTTTTAAATTATCTTTAAGTAAATTTCAATAAATATAATAATACAATTTTTCTATTCTGTCAAACTCGACAAAATGAAACTAGCTAAACAAATTTTTGTTTATTTCATACATAATAATTGAGCCTGAAACACCAGCATTTAAACTTTCAATGCCTTTTTTCATAGGAATTTTAACAGTTTTAAAGCATAATGAAGCAATCTCATCGCTTACGCCCTGCCCTTCATTTCCTACAACAACTCCAATGTTTTCTTGCAAATTCTTCTTGTCTGCAAATTTGAAAATGTTTTCACCATCCATATCTGTCATAATAAGTTTGAAAGAATGTTTTTTTGCGAAAACAATAAAATCTGCTCTTGACATTTGATAAACTTTCGAATCAAAAACAGCACCTACAGAACTTCTGATAAGTTTACTGTTTTCTTTTCTGACAGAATCAACCAAAAATATAGTTTCAAAGCCACTTGCAAAAGCAGAACGGATCAAAGTCCCGACATTGCCAGGATCTTGCAATCCATCCAAAACCAGATAATTGGTTGTAGGCACTGAAACTACATTTTGTGTGAGGTATGCAATGCATAATACTTTCTGTGGTGTTTTTGTGTCTGAAAGTTGTTCGATTATTTTATCTCCAACTTTATAGACATTCACATCTTTACATTCAAATGGAAGTTTTTCAAGACTTGTCAAAATACAATCTACTCTTATTGATTTATTCTTAAGAGCATCTTTGATAATTTTGACATTATCCAAAAAAAGCAAAGACTTGTTTTCTCGTTTTTGCTTTTTAAGGTTCAATATGAAATTATTTGTCGCCTTCAACATAAAGTTATGCCTTTTTAGCAACTTCAACAAGTTTAGCAAAAGTTTCTGGTTCTCTTACTGCCATATCAGCAAGAACTTTTCTGTTAAGTGTCACGTTAGCTTTTTTGAGTCCGTTTATGAATCTGCTGTAAGAAATATCGTTGATTCTGCAAGCAGCGTTGATTCTTGTTATCCAAAGAGCACGGAAATCTCTTTTCTTTTGTTTACGGCCAATATAAGCATATTGTCCACTCTTCATAACTTGTTCTCTAGCTGTTCTGTAAAGTTTACTCTTTGCTCCAAAGTAACCTTTTGCTTGTTTTAAAATCTTTCTACGCTTTTTAACTGCGTTTACTCCTCTTTTAATTCTCATTATTCCCTCCTAATTACTTGCAGAGCATTGTCTTAATGTTGCTTGCATTCTTTCCAGCAATATAAGACCCTTTTCTGAGTTTTCTTTTACGATTTTTGTTTTTGTTTGTTAAGAAGTGACCTTTGTTTGGTCTAGCATACTTAACTTTTCCTGTTGCAGTGAGTGAAAATCTTTTCTTTGCACCACTGTGTGTTTTCATTTTAGGCATTTTCCTTCTCTCCTTTTATTTAATTCTTTTTAGGGTTGATTACAACAAAGACATTTTTACCCATAATTGCAGGTTCTTTGTCTATAGAACCATATTCTGACAAGTCGTTGACAAATTTCTTTACAATCTCAACAGCGTTTTGAGAATAAGCTTGTTCTCTTCCTCTCATACGCAAAGATACTTTGACTTTGTCCCCATCTTGCAAAATTTTTTGAGCATTTTTAAGCTTGAAGTTGATGTGATAGTCATCAATTCTCATAGAAAGTTGAATTTCTTTAACTTCGCTTATCTTTTGATTTTTACGGATTTCTTTTTCTTTTTTTACGGCATCAAACTTATATTTCCCGTAGTCCATAAGTTTGCATACTGGTGGATTGGCATTTGGTGACATAAGAACCAAATCTAATCCTTGTTTGTCAGCAATATCTTGAGCTTCTGATTTTGGAAGAACTCCAAGTTGCTCACCTTCTTCTCCGATTAACCTAACTTCTTTAGCAGTTATTTGGTCGTTAATAAATAATTCCTTAAAAATTGTCGTAATCTCCTTTTTATAAAAAATTTGGTAGGACGCAAAAGTTCTACCAAATTCACAAATCAAAAATATTATTATCTAACAAAAGATATTTAAAATTTTTGACCACACCAAAACGAAATTCGATGGGTGAGAAGGAGAACTTCTACTTTCTTACTGCCTTATATTATCACAAACGGAATGTTTATGTCAATCATTTTTCAAAAAATTTTCAATTTTATTTCTTAATTTTCTTTTTATCTTTATCTTTCACCTTCTTTTTAAAAGCAATCAAAGGAGAAGTTTCCAAAATCCCTGCCGTTTTCATAACAACATCAACACATCTATCCACTGCATAACCTTTCATAATTGCCTTACCAAAGATGGTGATGCCTGCAATCAACGCACTGACAACACAAGTGACGATAAAGTAGATGCTTTCATCTTGAATATGAATGTTAAGCACAAGACTTACTCCACCTGCCCCACTCAATATTCCACAGATGTCGCCCACCACATCGCCACAGAATGAAGACACCTTTTCTGTGTTGTTGCAAAGCCTAACTGCTGTTTGATATCCTTTTTCTTTTTCAAGTGGTTTTAATTGTTCAAGTTTTATTGAAGTCACTGCAACTGCTATCATATCAAATATAACACTTACAACAATAAAAAATGCAATGATAAAAAGCGACAAAAACAAAGTCAATTTTGGAAATAGACTTTGAGAGACAACGCTGAAAACAATAGATAAAAATATGGAGAGTATAAAAGTCTTGAATGCCCACCTGAGATTCTTTTTCTTCATATTTTATTATATTAAAAGTCTTTAAACTTTAGGACAACCGATTTCGATATTATTTATCCAAATTGAGTTTTTTAAAGTTGACAAATTCTGATTTATTTTTTATAAACCAATCAACAGCATCATTTACACTTTCTACAATATCTCTAGGCTTAAAATCAAGCTCTTTTTTCGCCTTTTTGTTGCTGAAATTGTGGTTTACATTTAAAGTGTAAAGAGAATATTTAGAAAAGACTGGTTTCTTTTTTCTCATTTTATAATACAAATTGCTTAGTCCTGCAAACATTCTTACAAACCATAATGCAATCTTTGGTGGCAATCTCTTTCTGCCCAATTTTTTATTGATAATACTGAGAAGTTCTTTCAAATCTACAGCACGACCACTGACAATATAACCTTCTCCCTTGCGTCCCTTTTCAACGGCATTGATTGTGGCATCAACAACATCTCTGACATCAACAAAATTATAACCCCCTTTGACATAGGCTATCAATTTGTGATTCATATAATCAAGAATAACCTGCCCAAGTTCTGAAATTTTGAAATCATAGGGTCCAATCACACCAGAGGGATACAAAACAGATGCATTTAGATCTTTCTCTTTGCAAGCATCAAAAATATATTTTGTTGCTTCAAGTTTTGTTTTAGCATAATTGCCAACAACCTTGTTTTTGTCAAAAACTTTAGGTTCAACCAAAAGGTCACCTTCCTCTTTTGGATCAATTATATGAACAGTGCTAAGGTAAATCAATTTTTTCGCTTTGTTCTCTACGCAAGCATCAACAACATTTTTTGTCCCACCAACATTGACTTTCCTTATAATTTCTTCTGGCATGGTTCCTATATCAATAATGCCTGCCAAATGCATGACAATAGAGTCTTTTTCAATAAGTTTAAACACTGCTTCTCTGTCTGTTATATCACCATAAACAACTTTAACATTCAAGTCTTTAATTGGAGACAAATCTTCATTTGGTAAAACAAAAACTGTTACATCTTTGTTCTGCTCACAAAGTTTTCTTGTAAGGACATTTCCTATATGTCCTGTTGCTCCTGTAACTATATATTTTTCCATATTATCACCTCTTTAAAAATTATTTATTTTTATTATATGGCAAAAATTTGGTCCCAAGTTTTTGTTTAAAAATATTGTTCAATTCTTCAACATTTCCTTCGACAATCTTGTCTTTTGGAAGCAAGTGCATTTGCGAAGATGTGATATAAAAAAGCCAATATTTGTTTGTTTCTTTAACAGAATAAATGTAAGAATAATCACCTTCAGTTTTGTTCGAAAAATTATTTGATTTCGTCTGCTCTATAACAAACTTATTTTCATCAAACTTGTATGTTTCAAAGGTATCTTCCCTAAGGATTGGATTTGATTTTCTTATGCTGTTTTGACTGTATTTTGTCAATAAAATACAACATGGGGTAAACAAAACTCCAATAACAATAAAAAGTATTCCTGACAATAACATATTTTTGTCTTCAACAAGAGTTAAAACTCCAAACAGAACAAAGAGAAGAGAAAACAGCAGATACAGCCACCAAATCTTTTTTATTTGTATGTTGATCGCAACTTTCATTGTGTTATCATCTAATTTTGTTCTGATTTCAACCATACCTCAACTCCTTATAAAGACTTTTCTATTTCGTCAAGTTCGTCTTGAATCATAACTTTCAATTCTGGTATCAAGTCTGCAATAGGAATAAACAAAGGTTCGCCGTCCTCTCCCCTTACTGTGACTTCTGCAGTCCCATTTGCCAAAGTCTTTGGACTGATAACCACTCTTATAGGCATACCCATAAGTTCACTGTCTGTAAGTTTCATTCCAGCAGAAACATTTCTATCATCAAACAAAACTTCAATGCCAGCACTTTCCATCTTCTTATAGAGTTCTTCAGCAACAGCACTTACATTTTCATTGTCAAGTCTCAAAGGACAGAAATGAACTTGCCAAGGAGCAATTGTCATTGGCCAAATAAGTCCCTTATCGTCTGCTTTTTCTTCAATAATGCTTGCAAGACATCTTCCAACGCCAATTCCATAGCACCCCATAATAGGTTCTTTTGCTGTTCCGTCAGGCATATTTATTTTCATACCCATTGGCTTTGTATATTTTGTTCCAAGTTGGAAAATGTTTCCTATTTCAATACCCCTATTGAGATGAAGTGGTTTGTGGCATACTGGGCACATATCACCTTCTCTAACAAGAGAAATGTTTACAAATTTTTCTGGTTTAACATCTCTCGAGATACTTACATTTTTGATATGGAATTCTTTTTTGTTTGCACCAGTTACAAAATTTTCCAAACCATTCAATGTTTCATCAAAAAATACATAAGCATTTTCTGGCACTTTCAAGTTTACGCAACCAATATTGCCCGCTTCCAAACCAAATTTTTCTACTTCAACAGGATACAATTCACTTTGAACAAGTTTCTTGAGCTTTGTTTCATTGACATCACAATCGCCACGAAGAAATGCTACAACAAGTCTTTCATCTAATGTTTGATAGCAAACTGCTTTTGCAGTGTGTTTTGGATCAATTTCCAAGAATGAGCAAAGTTCTTCAATTGTGTGAGCATTTCCAGTGAAAACTTCTTCCATTTCTCCAGCAACATTATGATCGTTTTCTTCCTTTATAGAGTCAGCAACTTCCATATTACTGCTGTAATTGCAAGAAGAACACAAAACAAGTCTGTCTTCACCTGCTTCTGTCACAGCCATAAATTCGTCTGCAACCTTTCCACCCATCATACCTGTGTCGCTCTTTACAGAAATAAATTTCTTGAAACCTATTCTCTTATAAATTCTTATATAAGCATCATAGACCTTTTTATAGAAGCTTTCCAAGTCTTCTTGTGTTGTATGGAAAGAATAAGCGTCTTTCATTGTAAATTCTCTTACTCTGATAAGTCCACCACGAGGACGAGCTTCATCTCTGTATTTTGTTTGAATTTGATAAATCATAAATGGCAACTGGTCATAGCTTTTTACTGTGTTTAATGCCATATGCACAGCTGCTTCTTCGTGAGTCATACCCAAAACCATATCGTGTCCATTTCTGTCTTTAAAACGCAACAATTCATCTTGAATGGTAGAGTATCTTCCAGACATTTCCCAAAGTTCTCTTGGCATAACAACAGGGAACAAAACTTCCTGTCCACCAAGTTTGTTCATTTCATCTCTTATAATGCTTTGAATTTTCAAACTTACTCTTTGTGCTGGTGGAAGCAAAGAAAAAATACCAGTGCTTACTTGTTTTATGTAGCCTGCACGCAAAAGTAAAATATGGCTTTTCAATGTGGCATTGTTTGGAGCCTCTTTAAGTCTTGCTCCGACTAATTTGCTTAACTTCATACTTCCTCCTCTGTTATTTGGTCGAGTTCTTTCTTTATTTGATACAATTTTCCTGTTGTTTTTGAAAGTTCTTCTTGAGAGAATTTTGCAAGTTCGCTTGCACGCTCAAAAAGTTCTTGTGCTTTCTTCAACGGCAACCGTTCATTTTCAAGTTTTTCAATGATTTCTTCCATTTCTTTTATTGCTTCTTCGTAGCTCATATTTACTCCTTTTTTTGAGGTATTGCATTTACGCAACCATCAGCAAAGTTTATTTCAATATTTTTGTTGTAATCAACATTTTTTGCAAATCCGATCACTTTTCCTGATTGCTCTATTTTAGCATAACCCAATGACAAAATGTCAAGCGGATTAAGTTTCTTTAATGTTGCAAGTTTCAATTTCAACTCATAATCTCTTTTAACGACAAATTCATTCAATTTGTTTGACAGTTGATTTGTCAATTTTTCAAGTTTTTGCTTGTTATCTGCAACTATGTCTTCCACCATTGACACAATAGAATTTTTCGCCATTTGAAATTGCAAAGTTTTTTCTGCAATCAAACTTTCAATGTTTCTTGAAAGACGCGAAATGTCCTTTTTAAGCGCCATTTTTTGGGTTTTAGAATCTTTCGCAAGCAATTCAGCGGCAGCACTTGGTGTCGGTGCTCTAAGGTCAGAAACAAAGTCAATAATTGTAAAGTCAGTTTCGTGCCCCACTGCAGAAACAATAGGTTTATTGCAGTTGTAAGTAGCACGAGCGACAAGTTCTGTGTTATAGGCAGACAAGTCTTCCAAACTTCCACCACCACGAGCGACAATCACAACATCAACTTTGTCATAATCAGAAAAGAAGTTTATTCCATCAGCAATTTCTTTTTCCGCGCCATTCCCTTGAACCTTTGTGTCATAAAGCACAATGTCAATTGCCGGGTTTCTTCTCCAAGTGACATTTTTTATATCTTGAATAACTGCCCCATCTTTTGAAGTGACAACTCCGATTCTTTTGATGTTTGCTGGTATTGGTTTTTTATGTGCTTGGTCAAACAATCCTTCTTTTTCAAGTTGTTCTTTCAGTAGCAAAAATTTTTGATATAAAAGCCCTTGTCCAAATGGTTCTATTTTTGACACAACAAAATTAAATCTTCCACTTTTGGCATAATAATTTGGACTGCCTGTGACAACAACCATATCTCCTTCTTTGATATCTTTTGCGAGATCACCATAGAAGCACACGCAAGGCAAAGAACTTGCTTCGTCTTTAATCGAAAAATATGTTGCCATTTTAGACAGAGAAACGCCAAAGACTTCCCCAGCAATTTTTACATTGTGGAGCAACTCTTCGGCGTTAAAAATATCCCTTATTATTGAATTAAATTTTGTTACTGTTAAAGTAAAATTTGAATTTGACATCTTTCTAATTGACTATGGCAGATACTAGTCCATTGATAAATTTTGAAGATTTTCCTGTGCTATATTTTTTTGCAAGTTCCAATGCTTCGTTGATTGCAACTGCTTTTGGAGTTTCACAAAATTTTATCTCTGTTACTGCAAGATATATTATTGCCAAATCGATTTTAAAAAGTCTGTCATAATCAAAGTTTTTGAGATGTTTTTCAATTTCTTCTTTGAGATACTCTTTATGTTCGTTAAAGTTTTTCATAATATCTTCAAAAAATTTGTCGTCTTCTTCTTTTTTCAAAACAGTCAAATTCTCTTTGGAAAGTTGTTCATCATATTCATGAAACAAACTTTCAAAAATCAATTTAAAGGCGTTTTCACGAGCGTCATTACGCATTTTCCACCTCTTTGTCACATTCAACATTGATAACATGAATATTGATCTTTAAAGGTTTCAAAGCGACCATTGTTGCAAGTGAATTTCTTATGTTTTCTTGAACTCTGTATGCAATATCAGGAACGCTGAATCCAATGTAAATATTGATATAAACATCAACAGTCAACGCACCATTTTTTTCAAATTTGATTTCCACTCCATCATCATATTTTTTAAACAGTTTTTTATACCACGGACGAGCAGAATTTGTCACGCTTTCAACCCCATTGATTTCTTTTGCTGCAAGATTTATGATTGAAACAAGAATTTTTCTGTCCAATGTGATTTTTCCATTATTGGTATCTTGGTTTTTTACTGCCATAACCTTCTCCTTGTGTTGTTTAACAAAGGTATTTTATCATAAGTTATATTATTTTGCAAATTATTCTGCTGGAATTATCACAATATTTTTAAGTTCAGTGCCAAGTTGTTCTTTGACAATAGTTGAAATTTGAGCAACTTCATTTTCGTCAAGAGTTGTGCTCTTTACAACAACATTAACTTTAGAATCAGAAATGGCAATTACGCAATCAGAAAAGCCTTGTGCTTTGATAAGTCCTTCAACTGCAAGTTCTTTTTCCATGGTTTCAATAAGGTCAAGTTTTGCTTGCTGTGCTGCTGCAATAGCGGCTTCTGTTGAAGAGTCGCTGTCGATGATTGCATCATAATACAAAATCTCTTGATCACGAGTGCTTTCTCTATCGTTGCGGTAAGATGTGAAATAACTTGTTGTAGTTACATCTGTGTTTGTTTCTTTGATGGAATTGTTTAAAACAATGTTTAAATATCCAGTCACACCCAAGAGGATAATCATAAGTGAAAGTATGATGATTTTTGTTCTTTTTTTCATATTAAACTCCTTTTATGAAAGTATTGTTATGTCATTACTGTCAACTTCCAAAACAGTTTCAATGGCACTTAAAATATCCATTTTTATCGAAAAGTTTTCAGCGCCTTCTGCAACAATCACCACCCCCTTTATTACAGGATAATTTTCCTTGACAATCACAGGTTCGTTTGAAACCAAGATAACAGTTTCTGTTGTTATTGTCGTTTCCGTATCACCCGAAACAGTAGTTTTTGTGTCAGTGTCTGTTGCATACTCATAAGAGAAACCACTTTCAAGAGTGATAATGACTTCACAATCGCCCACGCCAGAAATCTTGGACAATACATTACATAACTTATTCTCAAGGTAGTCCACATATTCCTCTGCAGATGAATAATCTTTTGTCGATTCGTTTTCTATGTTGTCACTTTTTGGACTTGAGAAAAAAGAGAAGTAAATAACACACGCAAAAAGCCCAATGACAACTGCCAGCCAAATTTCAAAATGTTTTATTGACTTAATCTTACTCCAAAGATCTTTAACCTTACTCATTAAATTTTACCTCCACACCTTCCAAAATTGAAAAACTGTCAATGATCTCTTTGATTTTAAGTTTTGCTGTCACTATATCTTTACTTTCAAAAGAATCAGCATATTCTATATCGCATAAATCGACATAAACATCATAAATTTCCAAAGTTTCACAAAGCACATTGGCGTTTATTGAAACCTCAACATTGTTTAGCCCCTCGTCTTTTATTTTCTTGGATAGCTCTTCATTGACAGTTGTGAGTTTGTCCAAGTTTAATTGATATAAATAATCTTCTTGAAGCACACTTTCGCTACTGCCAAAATAGTCGTCAAAATTGAAGTTTTTGCCAAAAATAGCAGGCAAAGGCATAATGATCACAAGCAAGATTACAAAGGAGAAGATGACTTTTGTATATTTGTTTATTTGTCCTTCTGGCAAAACAAACTCTGCCAAAACGCTGAGAATGATCACACCAGCTATTGACAATAGCCAACTTGAAACAGCTCCCATTTCTCCTCCTTTAAACAACCAAATTTGCACTGCACATAATCAGTCCTGTTATAACCAAATACATAAACGACACAGCAACAAGCAGTGCCACCAGCAAAGAAAGACTATTGGAAATATCACTTATAAAATTTGCCGTCTTTTTATCGCCAATAGGTTCAATAATTCCCGCCATAAATTTGAGAGACAAGATAAACAAAGCAAGATTTATTACAGGAGAAATCACCGTAGAAAACAACAGAAAAAGTCCAACTCCACCAACCGCATTTTTGATAAGCATACTGCTTGCCATAATGATTGAAAGTCCATCAGAAACATAACCACCAACAACAGGAATATAACTTTTTATAGCATATTTTGCCGTCCTTATAGACAGCCCATCAACAGCGCCAGCCATTATCCCTTGAATGCTGACAAACCCAAGAAAAATGGTAAAACAAAGTCCCATAATCCACTTAAAAGCACCTTGAAGGAATGACACAAACTTATCAAGTTTTATGTTGTTTGACAGATTTCCGACAATTGAAAACACCATTGAAAATATAAAAATTGGCAAAAGAATATAAGTTATGAAAGAAATAAAAATATTGCTCAATAACGCAATCGCTGGTTGATAAATTCCAACCGAAACAGTCCCGCCAACAGCAGTCAAAAGAGTGAGCAAAACTGGGAAAATACCGTCAAACATACTTTTTATTGTTGTCAGAGTTGAAGTGGTTATTTTTATTATTTCCACAAGCGACACGCCAAGAAAAATTATCACTATTCCATATGTCACAAAATGAATGATGTTTCCAACAGATTTTCCATTTGTAGCAGGCTTCAAATTTGACACCATACCACCCAAAATGGAGATTGAAATTATGCTTGCAATTATTGGCAGAAAATCTTTCAATCCTTGCCAAAATATAGAAAGAACCGAAGAGAAAAAACTTTCAGAATTTTCAGCATACTCGCCTGATATAACATAGTTTATCTTCTCTACAAACGAATCAGCACTAAACAAACTTTTTGCATCTGTGCTCAGTTTTGTTATTATGTCTTCTATTGCACTAAAATCTAAATTGCCTATTTGGTTGTCGATTTCTTCTTGAAGTTGTTGCTCCAATTCTGCTGTCTGTTCACTGCTGTCAGCATAGGCAATATTGCTGTTAAATTCAAAACCATTAACGATATCAAATCTTCCGTAAAAACAAGAAATAAAGATAAAAACTATCAAAATTATAGAATAAATCTTTCGCCTTTTGCTCTTCCTTTTAGGCGGACGAAACAACCTTCTTATCATTGTGGCAAAAGCTCCATAACAATATCAAGAATGCTTGTTACTATAGGAAGAGCCATAACAAGAATTATTATTTTCCCACCCAAAAGGACCTTGTCACCAAGACTGCCGTTTCCTGTGTCGTTGCAAATGCTGGCAGTAAATTCTGTTAAATAACCTATGCCAATTATCTTTAAGATGATGCCATAGAGCGAACTGTTTATCCCAGAGATTTCAAAAATGTTGTCAAAAATGTTGAAGATGCTAGACAGATATGAAAGAAGATAAAAAATGATAATTATTCCGCCAACAATAGAGATAAAAATCGCAAAGTCCGACCTAATTGGTTTGACGATCAAACACGCCACACAAGTGATAAGTGCAATGCTGACAATTTTGAAAATGGTATCCATAAACACCTCCCTTGCAATTTAGGTCTAAAGAAAAGGCAAAATAGAAAAATTGAAAATTGTTTTGATAGAAGTAAAAAGTTCGCTTATCATACCAAGCACCATAAACAAAACAATCACCACACCAGCCAGTGTAGCCAAAGTAGAGATGTCTTCCTTGCCACTGTTTTTCAAAATTTGACTTATAACAGCTGTCAAAATGCCAATCGCAGCGATTTTAAAAATGATGTCAACATCCATAAAGACTCCTTTTAGAGTTTAAATTAAAGCAAAATAACCACCCAAAACAAACCAGCCACAATGCCAAGTTTAAGCGACAAAGAGCCATATTTTTTCTGCTCTGCATCACACCTTGATTTCATTTCATTAAATCTTGATATAAAGTTTTGAATTTCTTTTGTTTGATTTTCAACATCACTTCTTCCCAGTGTTTTAAGGAAAAGCAAAATGCAATCTTTTTCTTCACTTTTCAAAACATCAGCTTTTTTGAAGATGTTTTCAGAAGTTAGTTCTATTTTTTTGTCTAAATACTCTATAAATTTTTCATCTATTCCAAGCAGATTTTTCTTGTTTGCAGAATCAAAATTTTCAAGCAAAACTTTCAATCTCTCCCTTGAAAAATTTATCTCCAAAGATAATTTGTCAGCAAAAACAATCAAAGAGTTGAAAAACTTTTTTCTCTTCATATATTTGACCGAAATGGCATAACCTACAAAAGCACACAAACAAAAAATGCAAACAATAAGCACATACTTCATAATCTTCTCCCCAATTTAATTGTAAGAATTGAATATTCTTGAAAAGTTTTCGTCATAAATTCCTTCAAAAGTCCCAGGTCCATTTCTTTTAGAAAGCAAGACATATCTCTTGAAAACTTTTTCTTTTATCGATGTTTGAAACAACGCCTTTTTGCAAAAAGTTTCCATGTTGTCTGCATGAGTTGATGCAAGCACCTTAACCCCACAAGAACTTGCATATCTTATTGCCTCAATATCTTCTTCTTGTCCAATTTCATCCGTGACAATAATATCTGGCGAAAGAGATCTTATGCCGTTTTCAAAACCAACCTTTTTTGTCGAGAAAGCAATTTTGTCAGTAAACTTGGAGTTTATCCCACAATCAAGTTCTCCTCTTTCATCCAAAAGCAAAATGTTGTAAGGCAAATTTCTTTCACTCAACTGATAAACAAAATCTCTTAAAAAAGTCGTTTTGCCACACGCTGGCGGAGAGATAATCAAAGTGTTTGCTACGCCATTTTCTGAGACTATAAACGGATATGCAGTCAAACTGCAATTTTTGATTATGTGAGGGACTCTAATGTTACAACTGCAAAAGTTTGTCATAGTTTTGATATGTCCATTTTCTTCAATCAAATTTCCACCTATTCCAATTCTTACAGCATCATCAGTGACAATAAAGCCTTTCTTTATTTGCTCGTTGACAGAATAGATAGAACATTCACTTGCCCTAAAAACAACATCTTCAATCATAATTTTGCTTGCATAAAGACTGCTGTTTACATTGCTTGTCACCCCATTTTCTGACAAAAAATACATCTTTCCACTGACATTCAACACAACAGGTTTGTCAGCACGAAGTCTTATCTCATTTATCGCTTTCAAGTTAACTTTTTCTGAAATTATTTTGTAAAACTTATCAGGCAAAATCTTCTCCAACATACTCCACCTCTCAAAGCCATTGTATGAAATGTGAAATGATTGATTTGTAAAAAAAAATGACAAGTTTTTGTAGTTTTTGTCGATAAAATTTATCTTCAAAAGAATACAAAAATTGTCATATATTTTCTGCCTTTGCTTGACAAAAAGATAAAAAATACATATAATGATAAAACTAGGCTAGATGGGGAGTTAGCGGTGCCCTGTAACCTGCAATCCGCTATAGCAGGATTGAACGCTTGCCTAGGTGCAATTTGGTTGAATATGTGCACAAATTTTTGATGATGAAATTAAGGTCTTATGCAATTGACTCCTTCGAACCATGTCAGGTCCTGACGGAAGCATCATTAAGAAGATCGGTTGATGTGCCATGAGGAAACTTTGGTGGAGTCAAAAATCTGCGAGGCAGTCAGTCAATTTGCAACGAAGCATTCGCCTAGTTATGAAAAAAGCAAGGTCAACACCTTGCTTTTTTGTTTCAAATTTATGTTAGTTTTCTGCTTTAACTTTTTCTTTCATTTCTTTTTGAGGTTTTTTGACTGCTTCTTTCAAGTTTTCAACTTCTTTTTTTACAGCCTTTTCACCCTTATTTACAAGTTGTTTTGCCTCTTGTGAGTGCTTAAACAAAAGAGCCCCCGTAACAAGTCCAGCACCAAAACCAACGACCATCCAAATTTCTTTCATTTGCTCCTCCTAAAAATAGGATTTGCAAAATGTCGAAAAATATACAAAGATAGCGATCAATACTTAAAGTTGTCAAGCATAGAAATAATTTTTCCATATTCAAGTTGAGAATTTGTTTTTGTGATTAGTTCATCTTGAAAAATGGTTTTCTTTCCATCACAGATAGAAATAAATGATTTAGGATTTGACAAACGAATATAGTTTGCCACATTTACAAAAGTCTTATATACATCGTTAGGATCAAACAAAACATTTGGGCAATCAAAAAGCAAACTTTCTACCAAAATTTGATTTGGTATTTTGTTGTAATTTTTTGAATATATGATGTTTATAAGTTTTATCATATCTATAAATATTTGCCCACATTTTTGCAATTTGTAAGTGATGTTTGTAAATCTGCTTCCGAAATCAGCAACAAAATACTTGTTTTTGCTTTGACTATACAATTTAAAAACATTTTTATGAGAGTCATAACAACAAACATAAATGTTTATCCTTATATTTGTACCAAAATCATCAATCCCTACTATAGAGAGATGAGAATTATACTCATATACCATTGAAGATTGGCTTAAATAATCAGCAATAACACTTACAACATCGTGTTTCAAATCAACAATATTGTATTTTGTTATAGGATCATTTGAAACTTCAATTTTAGTTTTCTTATATTTTTTTCTGCCCAATCTCCAAGAAGCTTTAAATTCTCTCCAAAGATTTTTCCAAAAATTACTTTTTTTCTTTGAATTTAATTCGATTTGTGGGTTTTCTACTCCCAAAAAGTAAGTGTATTCGGACAACTGAGAAATTGCTCCAGTGTAAAGTTCGTTAACTGGCAACAGAAAACATTTATCAGGCTTGATAAAAGGCGATTTTAAAGATATATCATTGATAACACATGAAATCAAATCATATATCTTATCGTTGACATTGTCCAAAAATTCTGGATTGTTGCTGTCATTAAGCTCTTCAATCAACTCTCTGTTTAATTGATTTCTCATAATACACCCTTTGTTTAGAAATTTTTAATTTATTTCTTTTGCATAATGTAAACGCAAAGATCAACAAGCTTGTTTGAATAACCCCATTCATTGTCATACCAAGCAACAAGTTTAACAAATGTTGGGCTAAGCATAATACCTGCAGAAACATCAAAAATACAAGTTCTTGGATCTCCGATGAAATCACTAGAAACAACGGCTTCATCTGTCACACCAACAATGCCAGCCATTTCATTTTTGCTTGCTTTTTTGATGGCAGCAACAATTTTTTCATAAGTTGTAGGTTTTTTCAAACGGCAAGTCAAATCAACAACAGAAACATCAAGAGTAGGAACTCTATAACTCATTCCTGTAAGTTTGCCTTTAAGGTCAGGAATAACTTCCCCAACAGCCTTTGCAGCACCAGTAGAAGAAGGAATAATGTTGTAAGAAGCAGCTCTTCCGCCTCTCCAATCTTTCTTGCTTGGTCCGTCAACAGTGAGTTGTGTTGCTGTTGTTGAGTGGATTGTGCTCATAAGTCCCTCTTCAATTCCAAAAACGTCATTAACGATCTTTGCAAGTGGAGCAAGGCAGTTTGTTGTACAAGAAGCATTTGAAACAACATTCATATCTGGAGTGTAAGTTTCGTTGTTAACTCCCATAACAAACATAGGCATATTTTTGCCAGGTGCAGAAACAACAACTTTCTTTGCACCAGCATCAAGATGAGCCTTTGCAGTGTCATAAGCAGTAAACTTTCCTGTGCATTCAACAACAACATCAACAGCATCATTTTTCCAAGGGATCAAAGCTGGTTCTTTTTCTGCATAGAAAGAAATTTTTGCTCTACCAACACAAAGTTTTCCATCTTTAACTTTTACAGGTACATCAAAATTTCCATGAATAGAATCGTGTTCCAAAAGATATTTTGCATAATCAACAGTCAAGAATGGATCATTTATAGCAACCACCTCAACATCATCTCTTTTAGAAGCAATTCTCAAAGCAAGTCTTCCAATTCTGCCAAATCCGTTAATTCCTAATTTAACTTTTTTCATAAAACTCTCTCCTTTTTTATTTGGTTAAAAACCATTTTTTATATCTCCTCTGCACGACCATAATGCAATTTCCCAACTGCAACAGTTCGTGTAAAGTTGATAATCGAAACAAACATAATAATCAGCGCAATAATTAACCAAGCAATAATCAAAACAACAATCAAAACTTCCAAGTGTGTGAAGATGCAAATGCAAATTGCACCAGCAAGACTTCCCAAGAAAAACAGCACCCCAAGAAGCAAATTGAAAAGATTTTTGGTTCTGCTGTAATCTCTTTTTACAGACTTCTCTGCCGTCTCAATTTCTTCAATTTCCACTCCAACATATTTGTTGACTCTTGAAGCCATAGAAAGATTTGCACAAACACTCAACAAATCAAACATTGATTCTCCGTAACAGGTTGCAGAGATATCATCAAAATAACTAAATGCAAAAAATTTCATAACAATTTTGCTCATAAATCTTTTAAGAGCATTAGAAAATTTGCTTTTGTTTGCTTTTAATGTTGCAATATCTTTCGTAGATCTTGTCAAAGCCAAATATTCTTCGTTTGTCAAAGGTCTTCTAACAATCAAAATCTTTCCGCTTTCCATTTTACAACTGTGAAGAGCATTGATTATCTCTTCTTTGTTTGATTTGTTGCTGTAAATATGGACTTCAACATTCTTTGATTTTGACTTAAATTTGTCGGCCAGGTTTTGTCTTATACCAACAAAAATCTTAACATTTTTTCCATTTACATTTTTGATAAAATCTTGGAATTTTTCAACATTCTCAACAATGGGAACTAATATATTTATCATTTGTCCTCCTTGATTTCACCAGAGATTTTCTTAAGTCTTCTAGCATGGCGACCGCCCTCAAAACTTGTGGTCAAAAAGACTTTAACGATGTTGATAGCTTTTTTCTTTTTCAAGAAGTTTCCAGGAAGACACAAAACATTTGCATCATTGTCTTTTCTAGCAAGCGAAGCCATAACAGGATTCATACAAAGAGCTGCACGAATTTTTGGATTCCTGTTTGCCGCAATACTCATACCAATTCCAGAACCACAAATAAAAATTCCAACATTGTTTTTGTTTTCCAAAATCTTTTCTATGCCAAGTTTTGCGTAATCAGGATAATCAACAGGCTCTTTGCTGTAAGTCCCCACATCAATCGTAATAATATTTTCTTGATTGAAGAAAGTTTTGAGTTCTTCTTTAAGCCAATAACCTCTGTGATCACTTGCCATAATAATCATAACGCACCTCTTAAATTTTCAATTTTATCAAGCAGGACTTTAACATTATTTTCAATTTGTTTTGCAGTTTGCAAATAAACTTGTTCACTTTGTCCATAAGGATCGCCTACAGGTCCAGCCAAATCTTCAAAACTGATACATTTTTTGGATTTTATATAATCTTTATGGGCATTTGTGACAGCAACATAAATGGTATTAGGTTTGATCTTTGTAAGTTTAACACTCTTTCTTTTTCTTCCATCATAGCCAAGTTTTTTCAATGCAAAAACGGCTCCGTCAGAAATATTTTCTCCTTTAGCATAAATGCCAGCAGAAGAAAATTTTACATCTTTAATTTTTCTCACTTTGCAAAGCTTTTTTGCAATCCTTTCAGCCATAACAGAGCGACAAGTGTTTCCAGTGCAAACAAAGCAAATTTCTATCATATGTTCACCTAATGAGATTATAACCTAAAAAACAAAAAAAACAAAGCAAAATACTTTGTTTTTAAAAATTTCGATAATTTTTTACAATAAAATCAAATGGAAATCTTTTTAGGCTTATACAATTTGTCAAGATTATATTTTTCTCTAACTTTTTGAAGGAATATATGAAGTGTAATTTGAGGGAAATCAAACACAATCCACTCGCCCTTAAAATAGCCTTCTATTTTTTCTGTGTAATCATATTTTTCTGCAATGATATCCGCAACCTTCTTGCTGTCTGAAATTTTGTTTGAAGTGGACAAAATAACAAACTTTTCTTCTTCTGGAGTTGAAAGGTTGTAAACAGAAACATTTTTAATTTTGTTATCGTGCAGAATTGCCACAAGTTCTTTAATGTTAATCATAATTAAATTTTAACAATATAAACACCTTTTGTCAAACAAATTTTAAAACTGCCAATGATTAAAAAAAATAAATTTGTCAAAAATTTTGCTATGAGAAAGATTAACCTTATATTTCAAGAGATTTTAAAAATCACACTCATATATTTGTTTTGTTTCATTTGGATAAGGTATTTGATCCGAAAACTTTGGCTGTCCATTCTTCTTTCACTATGCCTTACAGCAATCATTTATCTGACAATATACTTTTTTCAAAAGAGAAAGCAGAACAAAACAGGTTTAAAGCTCAAAGAAAAAGAAGAAGCAGAAGATATGTTTTTGTCGCTTGCTTGCGAAAACGAACCAATCAATTTTTTTGTTAAACTCGCCTCAAAAAAGCACAAAAACATAACAAAGCATAAGCATTATATTGTCATAGATCATTTACAAGAAAAAGTTAAAACATTGCTCTATGTCAATCTGTCCTTTGAAGGGCTAACTATCCCTAAATTTATGACAATTTACAATTCAGTCAAAAAAGAAAAAGCAAGCAAAATAGTCATTTGTTGCAAAGAAGTAGCAGACAAACAGTTAAGCTCTTTTTGCCAAAATTTCAATGAAAAATTTTTGATTTTAGACACATATTCAACTTACGAAAAACTATATAAATTTTATGATTGCTTTCCAGAAATAACTCATAGATATAAAAAAGAAAAGAAACTTGCATTCAAAGACTTCATAGCATATTCTTTCAACAAAAAAAGAACAAAAGGCTATTTATTTTCAGCTTTTGTCCTTGTTTTAAGCAGTTTGTTTTTAAGAATGACAATTTATTATTGCATAGTAGCATCAATATTGGTTATCTTCGCCCTTATTTCTCAATTCAATCCTTATTTCAACTTAAAGACCGAACAAGAAATATTATAACAACTTAAACCATACAAAAATCATATAACAGATTAAGGCAATTCAATATGCTTAAAGCCTTTCTTTGTTGATTTTTTATAGAGAATAAAAATGTTTCCAATAACTTGCACAACTTCTGCATCAAGTTTTTGAGCAATTTCATTTGCCAAAGATTTAGTCTCATAATCGCAATTTTTGAGCATTTTGATTTTTACGAGTTCTCTGGCTTCCAAAAGCAGATATACTCCATTCAAGACATTTTCAGTTATACCATCTTTTCCTATTTGCATAACTGGATCAAGAGCATTTCCAAGCCCTCTTAAATAGGCTCTTTGTTTTGTTGTTATCATATCTCTCCTTTTTAACTTTAACTATATAAAGTGTAATATGCATTTTGCATTTTACTATATGTTGTGTATTATGCAACAAAATTGTTATTCAACATATTCAAACGAAATATCTTTAATCACAACAGTGTCGCCTTCTTTCATACCTTTTGCTTTAAGCATATCAATAACGCCCATTTCTTTAAGTTTGTTTTGGAAATATGCAAAAGATATTTGGTCAGAAATCACAACACCTCTTGTCAAGTTTTCAATTCTTCCACCTGAAACAACAAAACTTCCATCATCATTTCTTGTAATTTCAATAGAAGAAAAGTCTTTCTTGTCAAAATCAAATTCTTCAACAGGAAGCGCTGGCTTTTTAGGAATCTTTTTCAAGTTCTCCAAGATTTTCTTCTTTAATGTATCTATACCTTCCCTAGTGTAAGAAGAAATACATATATAATCAGAAATATTAAGTGTTTTTGTAAAGTTTTCAATTTTCTTTTCAAGTTCTTCTTTTTCAAGTAAGTCACATTTAGAGAAAACTACTATTTGTTTGATATTCAAAAGCTCTTTGTTATATTTTCCGAGCTCGTGATTTATTATCTTAAAATCTTCAACAGCATTTCTGCCTTCACTTTCAGAAATATCAATCAAATGAACAATAAGTCTAACACGCTCAACATGCTTTAAGAAATAGTGTCCAAGTCCTGTCCCTTCACTTGCCCCTTCAATAAGCCCTGGAATGTCAGCAACAACAAAAGTCTCTCCCAAAACTTCGCATACACCCAAATTTGGATAAATGGTTGTGAAAGGATAATTTGCTATCTTTGGATTGGCATTTGAAATAACTGAAAGCAATGTAGATTTTCCAACATTAGGGAAGCCAACCAAACCAACATCAGCGATTGTTTTCAATTCCAAAATAACTTCTTTTAACGAAGTCACTTCGCCAAGTTGAGAAAATGTTGGAGCTTGTTTGATTGATGATTTATAGTAAGCGTTTCCATGCCCACCGACACCACCTTTCAAAGCAACAAAAGTTGCACCATCTTCGTTTAAATCAGCGATAATTTTGTTTGTTTGTGGATTGATCAAAACAGTCCCTGTAGGCACAAGAATGATCTCATCTTTTCCACTTTTCCCTGTTTGATTTTTTTGATGACCATCATCGCCATTTTCTGCAACAAATTTCTTTTTAAATCTGAAGTTATACAAAGTGTTGAGTTCGTTTGTAGCCTTAAAAACTATATCTCCACCTTTTCCACCATCTCCACCATCTGGACCACCATTAGCAGTTTGAGCAGTACGCAAAAAAGAGGTGGAACCTTTGCCACCATTTCCTGCCTTTATTGAAATTTTAACTCTATCAAGAAACATAATTTCTCCTATTTACTTATTTTCTGGTGGAACACCAATTCTAGAGCTTGGACAATTTGCATTGAAAACGCAGTTTTCACAATCTGGCTTCATTGCCTTGCAGGTATATCTACCAAACAAGACCATTTGATAATGCAATTTTGACCACTTGTCTTTTGGGAAGATTTTGCATAACTGTTCTTCACACTTGTTTGGGTCTTTTGTGTTTACAAGTCCAAAACGATTTGAAACTCTAAGCACATGTGTGTCCACAGCAAAATTATCTCCACCAAAAGCGACTGCCATAACTACATTTGCTGTTTTTCTTCCAACACCAGCAAGAGTCAACAAATCATCGAAATTGTCTGGCACTTTACCACCAAATCTGTTGATGATGTCAGCACTCGCAGATTTGATTGACTTTGCTTTATTGTGATAAAACCCACAAGAATGGATTTTGTCTTCCAATTCTTGTTGAGATATATTGACAAAATCTTCTGGTTTGTTGTGCGTTTTGAAAAGTTCACTGGTGACTTGATTTACTCTTTTATCTGTGCATTGTGCAGATAATATCACTGCAACCAAAAGCTCAAAAGGTGTTTGATGTTGAAGTTCACATCTAGGATTTTCAATCATCTTATCAAGCCCCTGCATAACCATTTTGCTATCTAACATAACATATCAACCTTATTATTTTTTCATAAGTGGGAATAATACAACATCTCTGATGTTTGGACAATCAAAGATAAATTGCAAAAATCTGTCTATACCAAAGCCCAATCCAGAAATTGGTGGCATACCATGTTCCATAGCAAGCAAGAAGTCTTCATCAACATCCATAGTTTCTTCATCACCAGCCATTTTTTCTTCAAGTTGAAGTTCAAGATTTCTTCTTTGAATAACTGGATCAACAAGTTCTGAATAAGCCTTAACAAGTTCTGCTCCACCTGCTACAACTTGGAAAACATCAATAATTCTTTCATCTTTGTCATTTCTTCTTGCAAGAGGAATAAGTGATGCTGGATAGTTGTAAAGAATTGTTGGGTTTACAATGTTAGCACGGATTTTTCTCTTATAAACATAATCAATCAAAGTTCTTACAGTCTTGCATTCTTCAAGTTCTGCATAGCCAAAAAGCCCTCTGCCAACAACAATCTTCTTTAAAGCATTTACATCGTTGATTGACAAGAAATCACAACCTAAAAGTTCTCTCATTCTTGCAACATAATCAATCTTTGCCCATTCTCCGTCAAAGTCGATTTCTTGACCTTGATAATTGATTTTTGTTGTCCCTACGCACTCTTTCATAAGTTTAACAAGCATTGTGTGGAAAAATTTAATATTGTCTTCAAAGTTCCAGTAAGAAGCATACCATTCAACCTGTGTAAATTCTTGAAGGTGTGATGGATCCATTCCTTCATTTCTGAAGTCTTTTCCAAGTTCAAAAACTCTATCAATACCAGCACCAATACATTGCTTCAAATAGCATTCTGTAGCAATTCTCAAGTTGCATTCAATATCAAGTGCGTTGTGGTGTGTGAAGAAAGGTTTTGCACTTGCACCTGAAACGCTTGTTTGCAAAATAGGAGTTTCAACTTCAATAAATCCATTGTCTTCCAAAAATCTTCTTATGAAAGAAACAACCTTACTTCTTGTCAAGAAAATTCTTCTTGAATCTTCGTTTGTAATAAGGTCAAGATAACGCTGACGATATTTGATTTCTGTGTCAACAATTCCATGGAATTTTTCTGGAAGTGGACGAAGAGTTTTTGAAAGCAAAACGATCTTCTCTGCCTTTACAGTCACTTCTCCTGTTTGAGTTTGATAAACATCACCCTCAACCCCAATAAAATCTCCAATATCAATCATCTTTTTGTAGAAATTGTAATCTTCTTCAGAGAATTCGTTTCTACCAACAGATACTTGTATTCTGTCATAAACATCTCTTATTTGACAGAAACCAAATTTCCCCATAATACGACGAAAAATAATACGACCAGCAATCTTTACATGTTCGCCCAATTTTTCTCTTGCTTCTTTAATTGTGCAAGTTCTTTCATATTTTTCTTTGTAAGGGATTTCTCCCATTTTTCTCAATTCTTCAATTTTTTGTTTTCTGATATCAATTTCGTTTGATAAATTTTCTTCCATTCATAGCCTCCAAGTCTTGAATAATCTCAATAAATATAACATATAAATCAAAGTAAGTCAACAAAATTAGAAACTATGATATTCGGCAAAATTCGCAATATTTAAAACATTCAAAACATTGAAAATTTGTTTGGAAAAGATTGGGATATATGCTAAAATGTTTTAGGTCTAGTTTTAGGCCCAAGGAGAAATTTATGATAAAGATCATTGTAGACAGCACAGCATACACACCAAAAGAATATGCTGAAAAAAATAATATTACAGTTATTCCACTTAGAGTTTTGTATAAAGATGAAGAATTTGATGAAGGTTTTCCTGGCACATTTGATGCTTTTTTTGAAGACTTCACAAAGACAAAAATATTTCCAAAAACAAGCCAACCATCTTTGGAAAAATTTATAGATGAATACAACAAAGCCATAGACAATGGCGACGAAGTGCTTGTTTTCACAATAAGTAGCTCCCTTTCTGGAACATATAGCGTTGCAAATCTTGCAAAAGACCAATGCAAAGCACCAGAAAAAGTTCATGTTATTGACTCTCAAGCAGACACACAGACAATACTTGGATATGTTATGGAAGCGGTTGAAATGAGAAATGCTGGAAGCACCTGCCAACAAATCATTGACAGAATCAACTCATTGATGCCAAACAGTGCAGTTTCATTTATCCCTGACACATTAGAATACCTTGCAAAAGGTGGTAGAATTGGAAAAGTGACAGCAACAATTGGAACTATTCTTAAAATCAAACCTATTATCACATTCAAACAAGGTGTTTTGTCAGACAAAAAGAGCCTTGGACTTCAAAAAGCTATAAAAGATTTGATAGCATCAATTCCACAAAAATTGAAAAGATTGTTTATCATTCACATAGCTGATACAAAGTTTTTTGAAACACTCAAAAAATTTGTTTACGAATACCTTGCAAAACGCCCAGATAAAGACAAAGTTGAGGTATATGAAGGAGAAGTTGGACCTGTAAACGCCTCACATGTTGGGCCAGCTATTGGTCTTGCCTGGATAGCAGAAAGTTAGTTTAATCTGATAGAAAGTTTAATGAAAAATAATTTTTATATTTCAATGAACAGCTTGTATAATCACAAATAAAGACATTTCAACTATTGCAACAAATCAAAATATATGCAATAGAATTTTTTACGGAGGAAAGAGAAAATGATTAAAAAAACAGCAATAATTATTGGTGCATCAAGTGATATTGGACTTGAAACTGCTAAAAAAATGGCAAAAGAGGGATATAGTTTAGCCCTTACATACAACACAAACAAAGTAGATTTTGAAAAAGAAATTGAAGACAAAAAGAGTGCTGACATAAAGGCATATCACCTTGATTTGACAAACAAAGAAGAGATAAAAAATGTTTTTGAAAAAATAAGTTCTGATTTCAAATATCTTGACACACTTGTTTTCTGCTCTGGTGTTGCTCAAAAAAGAGCACTTATTTTTGATGTCGTAGATGAAGAAATAGACAATTTGTTTGAAGTAAACATAAAATCAGCAATCAGATGTATAAGAGAATTTACAAAATGCACAGTAAACAAAAATCCAGCAAACATTGTGCTTATTGGTTCTTTTGTAGAAAAAAATGGATGCTCTTGTGAAAGTGTTTATACTGCCACAAAGAGTGGACTTTCTGGCTTGTGCAAATCTCTTGCAACCGAACTTGGAAATTTGGATATAAGAATCAATGTTGTTGCACCTGGCTTTATTGACACTAAAATGAACAACAATCTTGCACAAGATGAAAAAGATGAATTTTGCGAAATCACCCCACTTAAAAGACTTGGAAAAACAGAAGATGTAGCAAATGCAGTTGTTTTCTTGGCAAGTGACAAGGCATCATTCATCACCGGACAAACGCTCTATGTTGATGGAGGATTGGTTCTTGAATAATATGCATACTACACCATATATTGTGTGTTATGCAATAATATAAATCTTTAAATGACTATAATTTGTTGAAAGCATTTTTTTTGATAAATATTTGCTTTTATTTGTATTTAATGTCGAAATGTGGTATAATATCAATGTATTTGAAGATTTTTTATATTAAAAAGAGGAAGGCAAAACTATGACAAAACAAAATGCTTATGAATTTAACAACTTGACTAAATCACAACAAGATTGTTTGTCCCTCATCGAATCTTTAGGGATCTATGAGCTTAGAGCTTTGGCAAGAGTTTTTGGTGATAATTCTCCAACAACTTTAAAAAGAAATGACCATATTTCTATTGTTATGAACAAAATCATTTCTGGCGAAGATTTGAAACCTATTCCCCTTAGACAAGGCAGACCTTACAAAGAATTGAGCAACATTGAGGGTATTTTGGCAGAACTTTCTCAAATTACTGGAAAAGATTATTCTCTTAAATCAGTTCAACAAAGATCTTCCAGCCATGTTCAAAAGGCTGTTACTTTTAGACAAGTAGAAGATGATGTTTTGAAACAAAAACTTTTCCCTATTGAAGTCAAAGGTATTCTTTGTGAAAGAAATGACAAAGAGTATTATTTCTACAATCAATACAATGGTGGCTTTGTTTTGGTAAAAAAGAGTATTGATGCCAGACTTAAACCTTATGATTATGTTGTCGGCACTGCCATAATTATGAATGAAGAAAAAGAATACATTTTGGACAGCATAAAATATATCAACTTCCAAAGCTATCAAAATTATAAAGACAATTCAAATGAATATCAACAAGTTGTCCCTGATCAAAAATTGAAATTGAATAAAGCCGAAATAATTTTGGGGAAAAGATATCTCTTGCAACAAAGCAAATTTATTGATAATGCTGATTTGTTTAAAAACTTGCTTAAAAAGTTTAATGAAAACAAAACAATCACAATTGGAATTGTTCCAAATGTGATGTTTGAAGACAAGACCATTATAAATTCTTTAGGCTTCAACAACCTTTTCACTCTTGACTACAATGATCGCCCACTTTCTGTGTATCAAACAATGCTCTTGGTCGTTGAACATATTAAGCGTTTGCAACAACAAGGATTGAGCGTTGCTTTGTTTGTTCAAGACATAACCACCCTTGCAAATGACATTGACTTTGCTTTCAAAACAAACACAAAAGCACTTATGGGACACACAGAATCAGCTGTTGACCTTATAAAACAAATTATGCTTTTGGCTAAATGTGGTGGAGAAAACAAAAATACAACAGTTTTTACAACTCTCGACAACTCTGATTTGTTTGATCAAATGTATGTTTCTGCAGTTTATAAGGTTTCAAACAAAATTGAATTATAATTGTTTTAAAGTTTATAAGCGTTTTTATTAAATAATAAAAGCGCTTTTTTATTTGACTTTATAATTCTAAATTTCTATACTTATAAATATAATTTTAAAGAACCATCGCCCAAATCTTGGAGGCAAAATGAACGATATTATTCTATCAATACCAAGCGGTTTTGATATTTTTGGTTGGAGAATAAATTTCTATGGCATAACAAGTGCCTTGTCATATCTTTTGGGAATCATAATCACTTGCATTGTAGCCAAAAAAAGAGGCTTTAAATTTGAAGACATTATAACTTTGGCTTGTTATGTTATTCCTTTGGCAATTATTGGTGCAAGACTTTATTATATTTTATTTAGGCTTGATTACTACACAAATTTTTGGGACATCTTCAAAATTTGGGAAGGGGGTCTTGCATTCTATGGTGGTTTGATTGGTGGCGCTTTAGCCGTTTTACTATACTGCTTAATTCACAAAAAAAGTTTCTTTGCTCTTATTGACATAATCGCCCCAGCACTTATCTGCGGTCAAGCATTGGGAAGATGGGGAAACTTCTTCAATCAAGAAGCTTATGGATTTTATATTTCTGATCCAAAATGGCAATGGTTCCCATTTGGAGTTTACATTGATCATTGCACCCAACCTGATTGCACTTGCAGTGGAAGTGGTTGGCATTTGGCAACTTTCTTCTATGAAAGTTTATGGAACTTCATCACTTTTGCGATCTTGATGTATTTGCTTTACAGAGTAAACTTCAAAAGAAACGGAATGGTAGCCGCCTATTATTTGATTTTATATGGATTAGGCAGAATGTTTATCGAAGGTTTGAGAACTGACAGTTTATACCTTGGCTCTATCAGAATCTCTCAATTGTTAAGCGTTGTTTTTATAATTCTAGGACTTGCAATGATACTTTACAACACCCTTACAAAAAAGAAAAACAAAGACAGTTTTGATAAAATTATGGATGTTTTGAAAACTGATTTATAACAAAAACTGCAAAGTTTAAAACAGAAAAATCTAAACATACTACTCTTATGAGAAGTCGAGTGTTTGGGATAAAAAAAAGTTTACTGTTGAAGACCTTTGCAGTTTTTCTTTTTTTGTTATTTGCAATCTCAACATTCTTCTCAATTTACAGTTTAAAACTGCCAAGTCTATGGTTCTACAACTTTTGTATTTGTGTAGGCTTTTTTCAACTTGCCAAAGGCTTCTTATTCAACTTTGACAGCACCCTTTATATCGGTTTTTTGCTCACTTTTGTTGGTGCCGTTGGAGTTATATTCTCCCTTACTCAAACTGCAAATTTTGCCATTTTTTACATTTTGATTGCACTGTCAACAGCCTCAGTTTTTACATTTATTTATACTGGACAAAAATTTCATTTGATATTTGCTTATTCGCTAATTTTCGTAAATATTTTCTCTTTTCTTTTGGTAAAAAAATTTATAACATTGCCAATTTTTATTGCTTTTATATCACTATTTTTGGTATTATTAGTTGTAGGAATATTTTGCAACAAGAAATGGAGATAGTAGATATGTTTTCACAGGAAACAGATGGTTATAAAAAATCAGAAGTAGATAGTTATATTCAAAGAATGAAAGCCAACTATGAAGCAAAACTGATGGAAGAAAAACTCAAAGCGTTGGATTCAGAAAAGAAAGTTTTGGATATGAAAAATGAGCGTTTCGAATTAGAAAACAAAGAGAAAAACATTATGACAGCACTCAATGCCCTTGAAAAAGCAAAAAAATTTCAAGAAGAAGGTCCAAAAAACTATTTCAAATTGATTATGGACAAATTGGAATTGTTGTTAAAAGAATTGTCTTTAAGATTTCCAGAATTAAGAAGAAACGAAGATTTTACAAATTTGATGTTGGAATTTACTAACATCGTAAATGATTATAAAGTAAATCTTGAAAAGACTTCAAACATTACCCAACCTATCTACTCAGAAAATGACAGTATGCGCCTTTTGTTGAACAAAATGCAGGACTACAAAAAAATTCAAGAGGCTCCTAAAGAAGTTCATATCCCTACAAACACTCCAAAACAAGCACCAAAGACTTTAAAAGATATTCCTGTAAGCGAAAGTGGCTTCAATTTTGAAGAAGCTTTAAATCCAACAGAAGATTTGGAAGAAATTATGAAAGCTTTTGATTTCTACAATCAAAACTAAACAAAGGAAGGAGAAAAAAATGATTGAATACAAATTTGATACACAACTTTTAATCGAAGGAAAAAACTTGTCAGATGAAAAAATTAGACAATACATCACTGACAACATCGAAGGAGATTGTTTGCTCGTTGTTGGAGACGAAGAACTTATAAAAATCCATTTCCACACAAACACACCTTGGAAAGTTTTGGAATATTGCGATTCTCTTGGAGATATTCAAGATATTGTTGTAGAAAATATGGAAAGACAAGCAAACGGCTTACACGGCTAAAATATCTATAAAGTCAAAAAAAAATAAAAGCACCTTCTCAATTGAAGATGCTTTTTTATTTGTCACATTTTAAAAGAATATTGTCAAGAACATTCCTGATGCTACACCTATAAAATATTGTAAGAATAATATACCAAAATTTTTAAGCATATGTTTTTTGTTTTTTGTAAACAAAATCACAAGCCCTACTCCTGCTCCAGCAGTAAGTCCTGCCAGCAATGCTGGGAAAGACAATGTCCCGTAAATAAACAATTCCACCAGTAAAACAGAAGAAGCACAATTTGGTATCAATCCAATCAAACTTGCGATGATTACTTGCAAATACATATTTGTTGTCAGCAAATTTTCAAGTGCAGCTGTTCCAAAATAACCTATAATCATATTGATGATAAATGTTGCAACAAAGATATAAATGATAATGCTAAAAGTATGCATAAATGCATCTAAGAAAATGTTGTTTGCACAGCAACCGTGTTCGTGCCCGCAATCATCAGGACATTTGTCTGTGTGAATATGTCCACATTCGTGAATATGTGAGTGAGTATGTGAGTGTTCTTCTTCGCCCTCATGTTCGTGATCGTGCTCAACTTCACAATGTTCGTGCAAGTGATTATGTTCTTCAATTTCTTCGTTCTTAGATGAAACCAGAACTTTATTTTTTCTAGACTTTGTAATCAAAGAAGCAGTTATATCTATCAAATACCCCCAGAATAATGCCAACAAAATTTTTATACCTATCATAAGCAACATTGGCAAAATTTGGTCAACATTTGAAATCATAATTGGTATTGCTTCATCGGAAGTCGCTACAAAAACAGCAATAAGTGTACCTAAAGAAACATTTTTCCAAGAATACAAGTCGGCAATTACTGATGAGAAACCACATTGAGGAATGCACCCCAAAAACGATGCATAAAGTACGCTCGTTTTTTTGTTCCTTGCCAAAAACTTACTGAATTTATGGCTGTGGTCGTGAGACAAATAAGCCACCAAAAGATACGCGAGAAAAAGCACTGGAATGACTTTAAGACAATCCAGCACAGCATCATACAGACTATCAACAAAAATCTCTAGCATATCTCTCCTTAAAACCTTTGCATATTATAACACAAAATAATTAAATTTACAAAATAAATTATTATTTTTTAATCGGTTGATTATTTGCCATAAAATATGATATTATTTTAAAGATAAAACTTGCAACTAAACTCGAAAAAATGAATAATAAAAATTGTATAAAATTCCCAAAAAGGAGCTTCAATGGAAGATAAAGAATTAAGACTTATAAATGTAAACAAAAAATACAAACTTTCAAACAAAGAAACATTTCAAGCCCTTTATGACATAAATATAGAATTTGACAAAGGAGAACTTGTCTCAATTGTTGGTGAAAGTGGAAGCGGAAAATCAACCCTTATGAATCTTATTGGCGGGCTTGATTCCGATTTTACTGGATCTATAATCTCCGGTGGAGAAGATTTGACTAAACTCACAGACAAACAACTTGACAAATATAGAAAAAACAAAATTGGTTTTGTTTTTCAATCTTTCAACCTTATCTCTCATTTGTCCATTTTGGACAATGTGACACTTGCTCTTACATTGTCAAATGTTGGTGAAAAAGAGAAAGTTGCAAGAGTAACAGAAATTTTAAAAAGAGTTGGACTTGAAAGTCAGTTAAAGAAAAAACCGACTCAACTTTCTGGTGGACAAAAACAAAGAGTCGCTATTGCCAGAGCACTTATAAACGATCCAGAAATCATAATTGCTGACGAACCTACTGGTGCCCTTGACAGTGCCACATCTATGCAAATTTTGGAAATCTTGAAAGAAATTGCCGACAGCGGAAAATTGGTTATCATGGTCACCCACTCAGAGAAAGTGGCATCTATATCATCCCGTGTTGTTCAAATTTCTGACGGAAGAATTGTTGACGACAAATTGAATAAAAATTACAAAAAAACAACTAAGGAAGACTCAAAAGAAAATTTTGAAGATTTGTATGTTGAAACAGCAGACACGAACAACAATAAAAAGAAGAAAAACTCAAAAGACAAACAAAATCTATCAATGTGGTCTGCAATAAGGCTCTCTTTTCACAATATGTGGGCAAGTAGAGTCAAAAACCTGCTTATGGCATTTGGCGTAGCCATAGGTATAGGAAGTTTGATTTTGATGATGAGTTTCAGTTCTGGTATCACTGATTACATCACAAACACTATGAAATCTTACTCCGACCCTACAATCGTAACCATATCAAAAAAGAGTACTGGAAATGACATAAGTTCTATGTTTACATCTTCTTCATTTGAAGATGCAGAAATCTCAACTTTGGTTGATGATATAAACAACTACCTAAAAGAACAAAATGTTGATTACACCGTTTCCAGCGACAATGTGGAATATGGTTTCAGTATGTTTACTTTGATTGCCGATGCAAAAGTTTATTACAGCCCAAGCGGAGATTATTTCCAAGACAAAAATGACCCAGAATCTGACTATGTATCACAAACAATCTATTACATTTACAGCATTCCACCATACTACACCGATCAAAACATTGTTGAAGGAGAAATGAGCAAAGCTCCCGTTATTAGCGATGGAACAATGACAAGTGGCGGAGGATTTATGTTTTCTTCTGGCATTTACAAATTGTTTGGAGAAGATACAGAAAGTGCTGTAGGAAAAAAAGTAGAAGTTTCTTTCAATATGTCTCTCGGTGGGAATCAAACCACCAGACTTACTTTCAGTGATGAAATATGTGGTGTTATGGACACATCTGTTATGTCAGGATTTTTGGTAGTTTATGTTGATTATGATTATCTTCAATATTTGTTTGAACAGAGTGGTGCTGGAGATTATTTTGCACCAACAACATTGTATATAAAAACACCTTCTGAAGATATAACAAACTCAATAAACAAATATCTTGCCAGCACAGAAAAATATAACGGCTCCATTGAAGATCAACTTGCTGGAATGTTCAACAGTATGTCAAGCATTATAGGGACTTCACTTGTAGTTATCTCCTGCATTTCATTGTTGGTTTCTGCTATGATGATTTTGGTTGTGCTTTATATGAGCGTTACAGAAAGAACAAAAGAAATTGGAGTTTTGAAATCAATTGGTGCAAGAAGAAAAGACATAAAAAGAATATTCACTTCAGAAAGTTTCTTGGTTGGAGTCTTAAGTGGAGTGATGGGCATTATATACAACCTTATTCTTACATTGGTAATTTGGTTTGTCCTTACATCAACAATCGGTCTCGCCCCTATAAGTTATAGATGGTGGTATTTTGCAATAGCACTTGCAGTTTCAATCTTGATAAGCATGATCGCAGGACTCTACCCAGCAAGCAAGGCAGCAAAACTCGACCCTGTTGAAAGTTTGCGTAGAGAATAAACCATTTCAAAATAAGAGGAAACAGATGATAAACATAAAAAGTTTTTTGAAAAATAATTCAGATTTTACCTATGCAGAATTTAACAGAAAGTTTATCAGCACACAATATCCAATACTTGGAGTAAGACTTCCAATTTTGCGTAAGTTTGCAAAAGAGATAGAACCTGAATACATCGATTTTGACAAAAATTTAACTCACGAAGAAATCTTGTTGTATATTTATTGTGCTGGATATTTTAAAACAGAAGATGAGCAATTAGAATATCTGCAAAATATTCTCCCATATATAGACAACTGGTGCACTTGCGATTGCACAGGTGCATTAAAGCAGTTGAAAGGCGAAAAATCAGCACAATTCTTCTTTGATTTGTTGAAAAGTAATGCAGAATTTAAAATAAGAGTCGGCATAATTTGTCTTATGAAAAATTTCATAAAAACTCAAAAACTTCCACTAATTTTGAAAGAGATAAGAAAGATAAAGTCTGATGCTTATTATGTTAAAATGGCAATAGCCTGGTTTTATGCCGAACTCTGTGCAATAGACAGCACAACAGCAATAAACGAAATAAAAAACACAACCGACAAGTTTATAAGAAACAAATCAATTTCAAAAGCAAAAGAAAGTTATCGTGTCCCTGCTCCTGTAAAAGAAGAACTTGAAAAATTGAGAATAAAATAAAAAGGCCATAATTTATGGTCTTTTATTTTTCCCTTATTTTTATTTAGATATTGAATGCCCCCTTTCCATTTCTCATTTCAAACAATGCTCTTATGAAAGATGGATAATACTGTATAAATTTTTTGTCTTTTATCAAATCCAAAATTTCGTCCAAATCAGCCCACTTAACAGCCTGGACTTCATTGTCAAAAAATTTAATATCTTTTATGTCTATATCTTTGTTGATTATATAATAGTCATCAAAGCCATTTGGGAAGTTTATTGTCAAATAAGGTCTTACATTTGAAAAATCGTGTTTGATATACAACTCTTCAAAAAGTTCTCTTTCTGCACCCTGTTGAGAAGTTTCTCCAGATTGAACTTTTCCACCCAAAGTTATGTCCCAAACATTTGGATAATTTTTCTTGTTTGCACTTCTTTGTTGTATAAGCATTTTACCTTCAGAATTGAAAAGGCAGATATGAATAACAACTCTATATTCATCTCCCGTAAAAAATGACCTTCATCAATTTGCCTGTTTGTGTTTTGTCTGTTTACATCATAAACATCCCATTTCTCCATAAAACACCCCTTACAAAAAATATGCGAGAAAAAACAAAAAAGAGAGAAATCTCTCTCTTAATTGATTAGTTATTATCTGCTGATTTAACTTTTGCTGCTCTACCAGTAAGATCTCTAACATAATAAAGTTTAGCTCTTCTTGGCTTACCTTTTCTTACTACTTCAATAGTAGCAATCTTTGGTGAATGAATTGGGAATGTTTTTTCAACGCCAACACCATAAGAAAGTTTTCTTACAGTGAAAGTTTCTCTAATTCCACCATTCTTTCTGGCAATAACAACACCTTCAAAAGCCTGCAATCTTTCCTTGTCGCCTTCTTTGATCTTTACTGTAACTCTAACAGTATCACCAATAGAAAATTCAGGAATAGATTCTTTCATGCTTTCTCTTTCTAATTGATCAATAATATTAGCCATGACTTATCTCCTTTTTTCAGATTTTCGACATGATGCTCATAAAGTCATAACCCCAGCGGAACATCCGAAGTCTTCTAAATTATATCATAATATTTTATATAAAACAAGCGTTTTTCAAAAAAAATTATTAAAATTTTAACGACCTACATAAAGGCATTTTCAGTATGATTTATAAAATCGTCAAAAACTTCAATAACATCAAACCTTATATTGTGATATTGAATGTGATTCATCATCAAAAAAATCTCTGCAACTTTTTTAATTTTGTTTTGTTTTTGCAAAGTTACAGCCTCAATAGGTCTTCCAAAAGCAAATGTAGAACGATTTTTAACTTCAACAAACACAATCAAATCATCTTTTTCTGCAATTATATCAATTTCTCCGATTTTGTTTTTATAATTTGTAGTGATGATTTTGTATTTCTTTTTCTTCAAAAAATTGACAGCCTTTATCTCTCCTACATTGCCTTCAATTTTGTTTTTTACTTTTGAATAATCTTTATCATTATACTTCATAAACACCATAAATAAATATTATTTGTTATGTTTTAATAATCAGTCAGTCCAAAGTAATCTTTCCTAAACGGCCTTTTCTAAAATCATCAACAATGCTTTTAGCCGTTCTTTCCAGATCCACTTCTCCACCATTTTTGACATACTTTCTTACACTAGCAATACCTTCCAATGTTGTTTGGCCATTATATCTCTTTTCAACATTTTCAGGATAAAGTTCAAGCAAAAGAGAAAGCAACTCCTTTGAAAGCTCAACAAAATCCAAAATTTCATCTCTGACACTTCCAACATACGCCAACTTCTTTGCCACTTCCTGATCTTCAATGTTTGGATAAAGAGTCCCAGGAGTGTCATATACTTCTATGCAATCTCCAATAGGAAGCCAAAGTCCGTGCTTTGTCACACCTGCTTTGTTCCCTGTAATCGCTTTAGCTTTTTTGCAAAGATTGTTTACCAAAGTGCTTTTCCCACAGTTAGGAACACCGACAACCATTGTTCTTATGCTTGGTTTAACTCCCTTGCTCTTATATTTTTCAATTTTACTCTTTGCAAGCCCCTTTATTTTATTTACTATCAAATCAGATTTACCCGAAACAGTGCTGTTAAACAAAATATAATCACTTGTTGGACTTTTAAATTTTGGTAAAAGTGCTTTTATTTTCTTTTCATCTGCGATATCAATTTTGTTTAAAACATACAAAACAGGTTTATTTTGTGTGAGTTTGTTTAATGAAGGATTCAATGAAGATAAAGGAATGCGTGCATCAAGTATATAAGTCACAACATCAACTTTTTTAAGTTGGTCACTTATATCTTTAAGAGCCTTATTCATATGCCCAGGGAACCAGTTTATCTTCATATACCACCTACATATTGTGTATTATGCATTGCATACTACTACGCATTTTGTGTATTATTCATTTTCAAGCAAATCACTTCTCAATGATTTAGTTCTCAACAAACTCTGCTCTTTTCTCCATTTTTCTACTTCTTGATGATTTCCAGAAACTAAAACATCTGGCACCTTCAACCCATTAAATTCTTGTGGTCTAGTGTATTGAGGATATTCAAGCAGTCCATTTGAAAAGCTTTCACTTTCCAAACTTTCTTTTGAAATAACCCCATCAACAAATCTTGCAACACTATCAATAATCACCATAGTAGGGATTTCTCCCCCAGTAAGGATGTAATCACCAATAGAAATTTGTTCTATATCAAAAAGTTGAAAAATCCTGTCATCAACACCCTCATAATGCCCACATACAAAAATAAGATGTTCGTTTTTTGACAGCTCTTTAGACATTTTAGAATTAAAAGTCTTTCCAATAGGCGAAGGGAAGATAATTTTAGCATTATCTGTCTTTACAGAATTTATTGCATCAAATAAAGGTTGAACAGTCATCAACATTCCTGCTCCACCCCCAAAAGGATAATCATCACATTTTTTATGTTTATCCTTTGAAAAATCTCTGATATTGACAATATTTATTTCCAATATGCCATTTTCTTCTGCTCTTGCCAATATGCTTGTCTTAAGTGGAGAAAAAGCCTCTGGAAACAATGTAAGAATATCAATTTTCATTCTTGACTTACCTTTGCCCCATTATATTCGTTTCTTATCGCGTAAATTCTTTTTCCATCTTGCTTGAATATTGCCTTTTTGAATGGCACTTCATAAAAATGATTGTCTTCTTTGATTATAAGAATATCATCAAAACCATAATTGGTGACATTCATTATTTGACCAACATATTCATTGTTTTCATCATAAATCAAAGTTCCGATCAAATCTTCAATCAAAAAGTCATCAACAGAAAGCTTTTCAAATTCTTCCTTTGTGATGTAAACTTTCATATTGCGGTATTTTTCAGCAACATTTCTGTCAGTAATCTCTTCAAACAAAACATAGGCATAACCCAGCCTATAAGAAGCGCTCTTCAATGGTGTTTCTCTTTTTTCAATATACAAAAAATGTTTACCATTAAAAATCGCAGGAATATCAATCAAAGGAAGTATCTTAACTTCCCCCTTGATACCCTGCGGTTTTATTATTTTGCCTACACAAACAAACTGCATATTAGTCCTCAAATTTCACAAAAACTTTCTTGTGTGTTTTTGATGCAACTGATTTCATAATTGTTCTTATGCTTGTGGCAGTTCTTCCGTTCTTCCCTATGATTTTCCCAAGGTCAGAACTTGCAACTTTAACGCGATAAGTTATTGTTTTTTCATCTTCTTCTTTCTCAACAGAAACACTGTTTTCATCTTCAACTAATGTCTTAACGAGAAAAGTCAATAATTCGTCCATAAAGTCTCCTTAACTTAACAAATTTTATCTTTTATTGTTTCAATCAAAGCATAAACATTTGTTTGTAGTGTTATTTGTTTTCTTGTTGAATAGCACCACTCTTAACCAAAATTGTCTTTGCAGTTTCTGTTGGAAGAGCACCGTTTTTAAGCCATTTTTGAGCTTTTTCGTTGTCAATTTTGATTTCTGCTGGATTTGTCAAAGGATTATATGTTCCAAGCAAATCGATGTATTTTCCATCTCTTGGACACTTGCTATCAGCAACAACAACACGATAGAAAGGTGTCTTTTTGTCTCCCAATCTTGTCAATCTAATTTTAACAGCCATTTTTTATCTCCTTTATTTAATTTGCTTTATCAGTATTCTGTAAAGCATTTTCGCTTTACATTATAACACATCAATATCAATTTGTAAAGCATTTAAAACAAAATTTTATATTTATTTGAAGAAAACTTAATTATTTTTTCAAATATCTCAATCATTAAGATTAAAACATTCTTCTAAAACCTTTTTTGTTTTTGAGTTGTTTCATCATTTCTTTTGATTGCTCAAATTGCTTCAAAAGAGTGTTTACTTGTTGGATCGTTGTTCCACTTCCGTCAGCAATACGTTTTCTTCTGCCAGCCTTAATAATTTCTGGATGCAATCTTTCTTCTTTAGTCATACTCTGAATAATTGCTTTGTTTACTGAAAGTTGTTTTTCATCAATGTTTATACCTTTCATTTTTGAAGCCATACCAGGGATCATACCAATAAGGTCATTGATGTTTCCCATCTTTTTCAAGTTTTCCATTTGAACGAGATAGTCTTCAAAAGTGAAAGAATTTTCTCTAAACTTTTCTTCCAACTTCTTTGCTTCTTCTTCAGTAACAGCTTCTTGTGCTTTTTCAATCAAAGAAAGCACATCACCCATTCCCAAAATTCTGCTTGCAATACGATCTGGATAGAATGGCTCCAAATCTCCAATTTTTTCTCCAACACCAGAGAATTTTATTGGCTTGCCTGTGATTGCTTTTATAGACAAAGCAGCACCACCACGAGTATCGCCATCAAGTTTTGTAAGCACAACTCCTGTTATATCCAAATCATTGTTGAAACTTTCGGCAATAGTAACTGCATCTTGTCCAGTCATTGCATCAACAACAAGCAAAATCTCTGTTGGTTTGACTTCTTTTTTGATGTCTTTGAGTTCTTGCATCAATTCTTGATTTATGTGAAGTCTGCCCGCCGTATCGATGATAACAACATCATACCCCTGTTTTTTTGCATGTTCTATTGATTGCTTTGCAGTCTTAACTGGATTTTGAGTTCCTCTTTCAAACACTTCAACATTTGCAGTTTTTCCCACAACTTGCAACTGATTTATTGCCGCAGGTCTATAAATATCGCAAGCAACCAAAAGAGGTTTTTTACCACTCTTTTTCAAGTGATAAGCAAGTTTGCCACACATTGTTGTCTTACCAGCACCTTGAAGACCACACATCATAATAACTGTTGGTGGATTTGATGCAATTTGAAGTTTTTGATTGTCGGACGAAATAAGTTTTGTCAACTCGTCCTTGACAATTTTGATAACCATTTGACCAGGAGTCAAACTCTTCATAACTTCTTCACCGATTGCTTTTTCAGTGGTATCAGCAACAAATTTCTTTGCCACCATATAGTTTACATCGGCTTCCAAAAGAGCAATCCTAACTTCACGCATTGCCTCTTTAATTTCAAGCTCTGTCAACTTTCCACGCTTAGTCAACTTTGAAAAAATGTGATTAAATCTTTCTGATAATGATGAAAATAGTGCCATTATAACTTCCTTAAAATATTATCGACTTTTTCTGAAATATCCACTTGCAAATTTTTATCTGCCAAGTTTTTTATCTCTTGCAACTTCAAAACAAGTTTTTGTTTGTTTTCGTTTAACTTCAACTGACTTTCAAACTTGTCCAATTTTTCGCACGATTTATCAATTGCATCAAGAACAGCTTGCCTTGTTATGTTGCGTTCTTCAGCAATTTCAACAAGTGTCATATTGTATTCAAAATATGAAGTCATTATTTTTTGCCTATCTTCGCTCAATAATCCCCCATAAATTTCAAACAATCTTCCATATCTAACAAAATCTTGAAGTTGAATTTTTGACATTTACACTCCTATTGTCAAGTTTAAAAACTTTACGCTTATTATATCATAATAAAAATATGCTTGCAACTTTTTATTGAAATAAATTCGATATGATTGTGTTGCTGATGTGATAAAACAGAGGATTCAAATAAAGCATGTTTTGTTTACGAGTTAAAATTCCATTTGAAACATAATCTTTATAATATTTGTTTTCAACAAGATTATATCCCAATTTTTCAATTTCTGTCAAATTGACTCCCAATTTGCATCTCAGCCCCAGCATAATAATTTCTTCAATTTGTTCTTGAACGGTAAGCTCTTCAATTTCAATCTTACCTTTTTCATAATCCATCAAGCTCTCAGCATTCTTCAACCTTTTGCCATCAACAAAAGAATGTGCAGAGATTCCAAAACCGAGATAATCTCCCCTAGCCCAATAATTCAAGTTGTGTTTACTTTCATAACCTGGATATGCAAAGTTGCTTATTTCATATCTTTCCAAGCCTTTGTCACACAAATAATTTGAAAGTTTATTGAACGCTTCAATCGTTTTATCATCACTTAATGGAGCGTATTTTTTATCTTTTATCATTTGATATAATTTTGTGTTTTCATAAATCTCAAGCAAATAGCAAGAAATGTGTTTAACGCCCAGTTCTAAAAGTTGTTTTGCATAATGGCACAAATCTTTGCCACTTTCATTTTCCAGCCCAACTATTAAATCTGCTGAAACATTGTCAAAATACTTTCTTGCAAGTTTGATCTTTTCCAAAGCAGTTTTCTTGTCGTGAAGCCTGCCTATTTTTCTTAAACTAGAATCTTTTAAAGACTGAACTCCTATGCTCAACCTATTCACTCTCAAATTTTTCCAAGTTTGAAGCAAACTTTCTGTTATAGAATTTGGGTTTGCCTCAATAGTAAACTCTGCATTGTCATAAACATCAAAACATTCATACAAAGTATTTACAATTTTTTCAATCTGTTTTTCATTTAATATGCTTGGCGTTCCTCCACCAATGTAGATTGTTTTAACAATCCTATCACACTTTCTGCGTCTAATTTCATTACACAACAAATCAATGTATTTTTCTTTTATCTCATCACTGGCACAGAAAGAGTTAAAAGCACAATAATTGCACTTTTGCTCGCAAAAAGGTATGTGAATATAAATTGAAATATCTTTATTCTTCATCATCCAACTTCAAAATGCTCATAAACGCTTCAGATGGTATTTCAACAGAGCCAATCTTTCTCATTCTCTTCTTCCCTTCTTTTTGTTTTTCGAGCAATTTACGCTTTCTTGTTATGTCCCCACCATAACACTTCGCAAGGACATCTTTTCTCATTGCTGAGATTGTCTCACGCGCAATAATTTTGTTTCCTATGCACGCTTGAATTGGGACTTCAAACAGTTGTCTTGGAATGATTTTTTTCAATCTTTCAGCAAGCTCTCTTCCTCTGTTGTAAGCCTTGTCTTTGTGAACAATCAATGACAAAGCATCACACTTTTCTCCATTGAGCATCAAATCGACTTTGACAAGATCCGCCTTTTCAAAGCCAGCAAGTTCGTAATCAAAACTTGCATAACCTTTCGTTCTTGATTTTAAACTATCGAAAAAGTCGTAAATAATTTCTCCCAAAGGAAGAGTGTATTTAAGCTCTACTCTCTTCTTGTCAAGGTATTGCATATCCTTATAAATTCCACGCTTGTCTTGGCAAAGTTCCATTATAGTCCCAACATATTCTGGTGGTGTAAAAACATGAACATTTACCACAGGTTCTTCAATTCTGTCAATTTCAACAGCAGGTGGAAGATTTGAAGGGTTTGAAACTTCAATCATCTCCCCATTTGTTTTGTAAACATGATAAGAAACACTTGGTGCTGTTGTTATTATGTCAAGATTGAACTCTCTTTCCAACCTTTCAGTTATGATTTCAAGATGCAACAACCCCAAAAACCCGCATCTAAATCCATAACCAAGAGCAGTTGAAACTTCTGGCATAAAATGCAAACTTGCATCATTCAATTTAAGTTTTTCAAGCCCGTCTTTAAGTTCGTAATATTTTGCGCCATCAACTGGGAAAATACCACAATAAACGACAGGTTGAACTTCTTTATATCCAGCAAGTGGCGCTTCAATAGGGTTATCTGCAAGAGTCACAGTGTCGCCTACTTTTACATCAGAAATGGTTTTGATTGAAGCTGCAATATACCCAACATCTCCTGCTGAAAGACTGTCACATTGTTTTGTGTTTGGCACAAAAATTCCTACTTCTGTGACATCAAAGACCTTGCCAGTTTGCATCATCAAAATCTTGTCACCAGCTTTCACAGTTCCGTCAAAAACTCTAATCAAACAAATTGCACCTTTAAAGTTGTCATAATGACTATCAAAAATGAGAGCTTTCAAAGGTTTTGTTTCGTCACCGACTGGTGCAGGTATTTTTGTTATAATAGCTTTCAAAACTTGGTCAATGTTTATTCCGTCTTTTGCAGAAATGCAAGGACAATCTTCTGCATCCAAGCCGATGACATCTTCTATCTCAAGTTTAACTTCATCAACTCTTGCAGAAGGCAAGTCAATTTTGTTTATAACAGGCACAGTTTCAAGGTTGTTGTCAAGAGCAAGATAAGTGTTTGCCAAGGTTTGAGCTTCCACCCCTTGTGATGCATCAACCAAAAGAATTGCACCCTCACAAGCGGCAAGCGAACGAGAAACTTCATAAGTAAAGTCAACATGCCCTGGAGTGTCAATCAAATTCAGTGTATATTCTTTCCCTTGATAGTCATAAATAAGTCTTGTTGGTGCAAGTTTGATAGTGATTCCTTTTTCTCTTTCAAGTTCCATACTGTCCAGAATTTGACTTTGCATATCTCTTTTAGAGACAGTGCCAGTCATCTCAATCAATCTGTCCGCCAAAGTGCTTTTACCATGATCTATGTGTGCAATAATGCAAAAATTTCTTATTAAGCTTAAATCTTTCAAGTAATTTTCTCCTGATAAGATTATACACTATCAAACAAACACTTTCCAAATAATTTCAGTTTTCTAATAAAAATTTAATCAAATAAATAAAATTACTTAACATTATTTTGAAAAAAACAAAAAATTTGTTATCATATTTGAAAGGAGTTCAACAATGGGAATGTTACATTTCAGATACGGAACAATTGGAGCATCAAAAACCGCATCAGCATTGGTATTAAGAAATAAATATATTCAAAAAGGCAAAGGCGTCCTTTTGATGAAACCAAAAATTGACACAAGATACAAAGAAGATGAAGTTGTGTCAAAAGTTGGCTTGACTGCCCCTTGCTATGCATTTGCTCAAGATGAAAATTTGGAAAAATTTTTTGAAAAAGAAAATAAATTAAGCAAGATCCATGTAATTATTGTTATAGAATGTCAATTCTGCACAAAAAGACAAATTGATCAGCTTAGAAGTTTAACGACAAAAGTTCCAGTTTTGTGCTACGGACTTTTGACAAACTTTAAAGGCGAACTTTTTGAAGGTAGCAAACGCCTTGTAGAAGTTTGTGATGATATGAAAGAATTAAAAAGCCTTTGCGAATGTGGTAAGAAAGCAATTATCAATGCCAAATTCTCACATGGACTTATCTGCACAAATGGTGATGAAATAGATTTCAATTCAGACGATAATTTCAAAGGTCTTTGCTACACCTGTTATATGAAAGAACAAAGAAAAGCAAAAATTTATGACAAAATAATCAAACACCTTAAGATTTTGAAAAACAAGGAAGATGCGGGAAATTGGTCTACAGATCTTCCAATGGACAATGTTGTTTTGCAAAAACCTTATGTAGTTTATGATGATGATGTAAAATCATTTATAGATGATTTCAAAGAGTTTGAAATCAAAAACCCACAAAAGATTTTGTTGATAAACGAAAACATTGACACCCTCAGAAAAATAGTTATGAAGGACAAAGATTTTGATTATATGATGGCTCTTATCTCTTATGTCCTTAAACTTGAAAAAATAAAGCCAGGACTTCTCAAAGCATTGATTGAAGACAATACTATGACAAAATGGCTTAAACAAATCAAAAAAACAGTTGACCACGAAGATTTTGAATAACAAAATAACAATAAAAAAAACATATCAAATTGATATGTTTTTATTTTTTATATAAAATTTAGATTACTTAATTTTTTCCATGTAAGAACCGTCTCTTGTGTCAACTCTAATAACATCACCTGTGTTAACAAAAAGTGGAACACGGATTACATAACCTGTTGAAAGAGTAGCTGGTTTCAAAGAAGCTTTTGAAGTATCTCCTTGAATTCCTGGTTCTGTATCAACAACTTCAAGTTCTACGAAAGTTGGAGGATAAACTGCGAATGGAACACCCTTATACATATACATAGTTGTTGGCATATTTTCTGTAACAAAGTTTAAAGCATCAGCAACAGTATCTTTGTTTAAAGGCATCTGTTCATAAGTTTCATTATCCATAAAATAATAGAGATCTCCATCGTTATAAAGATAAAGCATTTCTTTCTTTTCAATAACTGCATCTTGGAATTTGTCAGATGGATTGAAAGTTGTTTCTTGAACTTGACCTGTCATAACGTTTTTAATTTTTGCTCTAACAAATGGAGAACCTTTTCCTGGCTTAACATGCATAAATTCAATAACATTGTAAACATTTCCATCCATTTCAAAGGTTGTTCCTTTTCTAAAATCACCTGCTGTAACCATAAATAATCTCCTATTAACTAAATTTTTTCTACTTTTTTATTTTAACACATACCGACAAATTTGACAACTCTTTTATCAAAAAAAACAGTTTCAAATTTCAATTTTCTATCAATTAGTGTTCATATTCTGCACTGAAATAATCTTTTTGATCGTGGTTTAAAGGACTGACAACACTTTCAAGTTCTTTTTTCAACTTACTCAACTTCAAAGGCACCAAACTATCACTTTTTTCGTTCATAATTGAAGTTGCGACACTATGACACAATGCACAAGAGAGACATCTAGAAACAAAATCACCTGCTTTTGAAGTGTTCTGATGTGGTTGCCAATCTTTCTTCCTTGACATTTCTTTGACAGAATGATCAAAAGTATCAGTTTTGTGCAAATGAGTTGTTGCCAAATAAAGTCCATTTTCCTCTCTATATATAAAGCATCTTTCTTTGCTTTTATAGAGTGGATAAACTTCCAAAGAACCATACTCGCCAAGCTTAATCTTTTTCATTTGTTTAAAATCTTCGGCAGATAAATCAACATCATCGATTTTGTTTATAATGTTATTCCAAATCCAATAGCCATTGTAGAACAGCATATCATCTTCGGGAGAAGTCACATCAATAAATTTACATTTCAAATCGTTGTTGTTTATAAAACTTGCATAAGACACAAGAAAAGCTTGTCTCAAAATTTTGTCTTGTTCTGCAGAACTATATCCCAAATCATACATTCTGTCCGACAAAATGTTTTCAAATTCTCTCACTATTTCTGCACCATAACAATGAGAAAACATAGTCAATCTTCTCATATTCTTGCATGCTTGCATAACATCCAATCTTTTGTTGTTTTCGCTGACCAATGGCACAAAAAGATTGTCAACTATAGGAATTATATAATCAAAAATTTCATCATTTCTTAAAGTATTGCTGTATTTGGTTGAAATAATGTCAACATCATCGCTAAAAACACCCAACAAACTCCCAACAAGCTTGCAATAACCATTTGCTTGACTGTCGCTAAATGTCCCCATACCGCCAATAATAAACACAGTTGGACGAGTTATGCGAAAATGTTCAACATCAATAATCTCCCAATTATGTTTTGATTCGTTATGAATCCTTTTACCAAATTGCAAACCATATTCATTCATAGAAATAACACCAATTCAAAAGATAAGATACACCTATTTTTTAATTTTGTCAAGATAGATATTTTTCATAATAACACTATCTTCTGCCATAGTTCCGTTTGACTCACAAATAATATGGCAGTTTAGATTGTTTTTGATTAAACAATCACAGAAAGGCTCAAATTCTGGTCCATAAACCTTATCATCAAAAGTCAAGTGTCTTATTTCTCCCTTTGGTCCATATTCAATTTTTGAAAAATGAACATGCGCATTTTTAGTTCTGTATTCTCCCAACTTTTCAAAAGAATAATCAAAAATTCTTTGATAATCATCAACAGTTTTCAATGTCCCCTGAGTCAAAGCGTTTATGTGTCCAAAATCAAAAGTTGGCATAAGTTTCTCAGAAATAGTGCACAAATCAATAATTTCTTTCCAAGTACCAATCTGCATAGTTTTGCCCATAGTTTCTGGACAAATAAACATACCTTGATCTAGTTCTTTTTCAATTTCTGGCATAAATTCTTTAAATCTTTCAGTCATAAGCCCAACAGCATTTTCTCTTACTTCTTTTCCACATGAAGCAGGATGAAAAACCATTCTGTTGGCACCAAAAGCGTGCATAAATTTAATTCCAGTTTTTATGTATCCAAGAGATTTTTCATACATAACAGGATCAGGATTTGCAAAGTTGATAAAATAAGGGGCGTGAAGAGAGAGTTCTATTCCATTTTGTTTAAATTCTTTTCCAATTTGTTCAGCAAGTTCCATTTTCATTCTGTATCCTTGCCCAAAACTATATTCAAACAAATCAAGTCCACCTTCAAACAAGCCTTTCCCCTGCTCTTTCAACCATTTAGCTGTTTCCATAGTTGATTTATGTCCTTGTTCATAAAAAGACAAACTATTTCCAGCAGGTCCAAAAACTGCTCTATCCATCTATCCCTCCTAAAACCTCATAATAAGTTTCAATAAATTGTTTTCAACATCGCCGACACCAACAAAACCATCTTGACTATATAATTTGTATTTCCCATTTTCATCATTAGTTTTGATTTGTTGTCCATTTAACAATTTTAAAACAACTTCATCACTTAAAGACATCTTTGAATAATCAAACACACTTTCACATGAAATCATTTTAAAATTGCCATTTTTTATATCTTCCAAAGAGTATGCATCTTTTATATCAAACTTGCCACATTTTGTGCGTAGTATGCATTGCATACTACCATAGGTTGATAATTTTTCTGCCAAATCTCTGCACACACTTCTTATATATGTTCCACTTGAACAAGTGATAGAAAACTTAAAAACATTGTCAGATATCTCTTCTAAAAGTTTGAAATCATAAATCTCAATTTGTTTAGGTTTAAGTTCAACACTGTTCCCCTTGCGAGCTTCTTTATAAGCAATCTTCCCGTCAACTTTCTTTGCAGAATAAAGTGGAGGCATTTGAGCATATTTACCAATCATACTTTTTATTGCTTTTTCAACATCACTTTTTTGAATATGGCATTCTTTTCGCTTTATAATCTCTCCTGATGTGTCAAGCGTATCAGTTTCAAACCCAAAAATAAAAACCGTTTCGTAAGTTTTTGTTTTGTTTAAAAAGTAATCAAACAACTTTGTAGCCCCATTAACCGTCACAGGCAACAATCCCTCGCCTTCAAGGTCTAAAGTGCCCAAATGCCCACATTTTTTGGCTTTTAAAGAGTGTTTAACAATGTTTACAACTTTGTTGGATGAAATACCTGTTGGTTTATTTACCAGCACTATTCCACTTTTCATTTCTCCAACAAAATTATTTTCCATTCAAAATCTCCTTTATCCATTTTGGCAACACTTTTTGAAGTTGTCTTTTAGATATATCAGTTTCAAAGGCAGAAGCACACAAATGTCCACCACCGCCCATTTTTGTTGAAAATCTCAAAGTGTTTATATTGTTGTTTGAACGCAAACTGAATTTGAAGAAGTTCTTCTTATATTCAATGCACATAAAAGACAATTCCACACCTTTGATTTTGACCATATCATTGGTATAAATCTTGACAGCTTCTTGATCAGCCTTCATATCTTCCAAGTCTTTAATGGTAAAGATAACATAAGCACCCTTTCCACCTTGTGTATAGACCATATTATCAAGCATAAATCTATAAATGTCCAACTGTTGTTTTGTTGTATATCTATATAAATAGTCATACACCTTTTGAACATCAGCTTTTTTGTCATACAACAACATAGCTACTTCAAAAACATGTTTAGACAAATTGTTATGCAAAAATCTGTCAGTATCTCCCATCAATCCAGTGTAAAGATATGTAGCAATTGTTGGAGTGATTTTCAAACCATTCTCCACAGCAAAATCTGTCAAAATTTCGCAAGTTGCAGCATAGTTTTCATAAATCAAGCAATTTTTTGACATAGCGCCGTCGCCTTCCATAACTGCGTGATGATCTATAACTATAATATTTTTGCTTTTTGAAACTTCATCAATAAACTCTGGAGCAAGACGCTTCAACAAATGTAAATCTAAAACAATAACCAAATCATAATTTTCGCTCTTAAAATCTGTTTTAAGCTCTCCGAGAGGAAAAATACAATCCAAATATCCTGCCTTGTTTTTAATTGCAAAAATATCTGCATTGACATTTAATTGTTTGCACATTTCTCTCATAGCAAACACAGAACCATAAGCATCTGGATCTGGATTTCTATGTGTGAAAATTGCGATGTTTTTAGCAAGTTTAATTTTTGCTAAAATTCTACTTATTGTCATCAGAATCCTCCTCAGCAGGAATATTTAAAGTCCTCAAAATTTCTTCAACTCTGATTGAGTTTAATGTGCTTTTATCAACTACAAAATTGATTTTTGGCACTTGAGGCATATTCACCATTTCTGCCAATTCTCTTTTTATATAACCTTCACTCTTTTGTAAAACCTTAACAATTTCTGGTGCTTCTTCAGGTTTTACAACACTGACTTTTGCTTTGCAATACTTAAAGTCAGGTGTGACATTAACCTCTGTTATGCTTACGATTTTATTAAGTCTAGGGTCGTTCATTTTTGTTTGTATAATAGAAATCAAGCATCTTTGAATTTCGCTGTTTGCTCTTTCCATTCTATTGCTCATAATAACTCCTTTAAATAAGAAAAGGGCATAAAACACCCTTATTCTTAGTCTCTTTTAACAACTTGTTTGATATAGCATTCCAAAATGTCGCCTTCTTGGAAATCGATATTATCTTTAAGTTTAATACCACATTCAAAGCCTTTGGCAACTTCACTCTTTTCATCTTTAACAATCTTCAAAGACTCAATTGTGCTTTGACCAATGATTTCATTCTTACGCTTAATCTTTGCGATGCCATTTCTTTGGATTTTTCCATCAAGTACATAACTTCCAGCAATTTTCCCGGCAGAAGACAATTTGAAAATCATTCTGATTTCAGCACTTCCAATATACTGTTCTTCATATTTAATTGCCATCATTCCTTTTGAAAGTCTTGTAACTTGGTCAACAACTTCATAAATGATCTTTGATTCAATCACTGGCACTTTCAAGCTGTCAGCCATTTGCGAAATCTTGCTTGAAGTTTTGATATTGAATGCAATAATTGTTGCCCCAGTAGTTTGTGCAAGAATGACATCACTTTCTGTGATTGCACCCGCAGCACTGTGAAGACAAACAACCTTGACTTCTTCATTTCTAATTGCTTCCAAAGAAGCTTTCAAAGCTTCAACAGATCCTTGAGTGTCTGCCTTGATGATTATGTTCAAGTTCTTAAGGCTACCTTCGTGAACTCTTGACATAAAGTCATCAGCACTGACACCAGAAGTGTGTTTAGCTCTTTCCTGTTTGATTTTGTTGATTCTTTCATTGATAACTTGTTTTGACAAGCTTTCATCAACAGCATAAACAGCATCGCCTGAATTTGGCACTTCGTTAAAGCCCATAACGGAAACTGGTGTAGATGGTCCAGCTTTCTTTAATGATTTACCATTTTCATCAAACATTGCCTTAACTTTTCCGTAAGTAATACCAGACATAATAGAGTCACCAACTCTCAAAGTACCGTTTTGAACAAGAACAGTTGCAACAGCCCCTCTATTTTTGTCAAGTTCTGCTTCAATAACAGTTCCTGTAGCCATTTTGTTTGGATTAGCTTTCAAGTCTTCCATTTCAGCAACAAGCAAAATCATCTTTTTAAGTTCATCAAGCCCCATACCTGTTTTTGCAGAAATAGGAACACAAATTGCATCTCCACCCCATTCTTCTGGCAAAACATCATGTTCAGCTAATTGTTGTTTAACTCTTTCAGCATTAGCTTCTGGTTTATCCATTTTGTTAATAGCAACAATCATAGGCACTTTTGCTGCCTTGATATGACTGATAGCTTCAAGAGTTTGAGGCATAATACCATCATCAGCAGCAACAACAAGGATGGCAATATCAGTGACTTCAGCACCTCTAGCACGCATAGAAGTGAATGCTGCGTGTCCTGGCGTGTCGATAAATGTTATCTTTTCGCCATTAAATGAAATTTGGTAAGCACCAATTTTTTGAGTGATTCCACCGGCTTCACCAATAGCAATATTAGTTTTTCTAAATGCATCCAAAAGGGAAGTTTTACCATGGTCAACATGACCCATAACAGTGACAACTGGAGGTCTTTTTACCAAGTCTTTGTCATCATCTTCTTCTTTTGAAGCATCAATAAGTTTTTCTTCATAAGTTTTGTCAAGTTTAAGTTCGAGAGTGACACCAAGTTCGCTTGCAACAAGTTCGCAAGTGTCATAATCAATAGTGCTGTTGATTGTTGCCATAATTCCCAAAATCATAAGTTTTTTAACGATTTCAGCAACAGGTTTTCCAATCTTTTCACTCAATTCTTTGACAGTGATTTCTCTTGAAGTCAAAACTGCATGTGTGATTGTTGGAGCAACAACAGGTGCAACTTCTTTCTTCTTCTTTATAAGTTTTCTTGAACCCATTGTTGTTTCTTCAAAACCGTCTTCGTCCATAACCAAAATATTGTTTTGTTTTGAGAATCCTGCTCTTTGTCTTGCACTAATTCTCTTGCTTTCGTCAATATTTCTTCTTTGTTTGTTTTTATTCCCAAAATTACGCTCTGGTTGAGCTAAAACTGCACTGCTCTCTGTAGGCACTGGTGCAAAAGATTTGAAATTGTTTGCTCTAGTAGAAACAAAAGAGTTGTTCTTTGAACGATTTTGTCCGTTTTGCCCCTGACCATTTCTGTTGAAATTGTTGTTTCTATTAAAGTTGTTTCCAGCAAAATTTCCTCTTTGTTGAAATTTGCCTTGTTGATTGTTTTGATTGTTGAAGTTTCCATTGTTGTTTCTTTGGAAACGATTGTTGTTTTGCCCATCAAACTTTCTAAAGTTGTTGTTGCGATTGTTTCCTTGAGAGAAAATCTTTGGCTCTTCTTTCTGAACTTTTGGTTGTTCTTTTACAACAGCAGCTTTTTCTTGTTCTTTCTGCAATTTTTCAGCTTCTTTAGCCTTTTCTGCCTGTTCAAGTTCTGCCTTTCTCTTTTCTTCTTCTTTTTGCTTTGCTATTTGTTCAGCTTGAAGCTTGATCTTCTGCTCTTGCATAGACTTAGAAAAAGTATCAATGTCAACCTTTGCTTGTTTTATTGACAATAATAAATTCTGCAAAGAACCATCTCTTTGTATGTTGTTTATTGTTTTAAGTGCGTTTAATTGTTGTGATGCCAAATTATTTTTCTCCTTTTAACAAACATTCAATTATGTTTTCGCTTATCGCCTTATTTTTTATGCCTATGGCTTTGCAATTTTCTATTGAAACAAGTTTTCCCAAATTTTCAACTTGAAACAAAGGTATTTTTTTCTTTTCAGAAATGAATTTCATCTCCCTTGAAAGCGAACTGCCAGCATTTTTGTCCATCAAAAGCAAATACATTTTTTTGTCATAATCTGACAAGTTGTCTTGCCCTATAATGACATAGCCAGCTTTTCTCGCTATGGAAATCAACCCACTAATTTTCTCCAATCTCTTCTCCAATCATTTGATATACACTTTGAGGAACATCACACTTGAACGCTCTGTTCAAAGATTTTTGCTTGCAAAGTTTTTCAAAACATTCTTTTGATTTGCAAACGTAAGCTCCTCTTCCATTTGCCTTGCCCGTTTTGTCAACAAAGATTTGTCCTTCTTTGTTTTTAACAATTCTAAGTAGTGTTTTTTTGTCGCTTTGAGCACGGCAAACAATACACATTCTTATTTTTTCTTTTGGTTTATTTTGCATAAACAAACCTCGCTTTATTCTTTATCGTTTGAGTCTTCAACTTGATCAACATCACTGTCGATTGGTTCAAGTTCTTCCAAGTCTCCCATATCAAAAGAACTGTCATCAGAAAGTTCTGTAAGTTCGTAATCAACATCAGTGTTGTCAACTTCTGCTTTTGGTTTCAAATAGCTTTCAGGTTTAACATCAATCTTCCAGCCTGTAAGTTTTGCAGCAAGTCTAACATTTTGTCCTTGTTTACCAATAGCAAGAGACAATTTGTCATCTGGAACAATAACTTGAGACATATTCAAACTGTCATTAGTTTCAACAGAAAGAACTTTTGCTGGAGAAAGTGCTCTTGCAATATATTCAAGTGGATCATCAGAATATTCCACAAGGTCAATCTTTTCGCCGTTTAATTCGTTTACGATTGTGTTGATTCTTGTTCCTCTATTTCCAACGCAAGCACCAATAGCGTCAACATTTGGTCTGTCAGAGTAAACAGCAACCTTTGCTCTGTTTCCTGGATCTCTTGCGATGTTTTTGATCTTAACTTCCCCGCTGGCGATTTCAGGAACTTCCAATTCAAACAATTTTCTTACGAAACCAATATTGCTTCTAGAAACTTGAATTTGAGGACCTTTGAAAGAATCTTTAATCTTCTTAACATAAACCTTAACTCTGTCTCCAACATTAAATTTGTCGCCAGGGATTTGGTCGTTTTTCATCATAACGCCTTCAGTGTTAGTTCCAGCGATTTGAACATAAACATTTTCGTCATCAACTCTTTTAACGATAGTTGTCAAAAGTTCATCTTCTTTTTCAGCCAATTCACTGATAGCAGTTTGTCTTTCCAATTCTCTAAGTTTTTGCATAACTACTTGCTTTGCAGTTTGAGCAGCAATTCTTCCAAAATCTTTTGTTGATTCTTCAACAGCAACAATGTCGCCTACTTTGTAAGACTTTTTAAGTTGTCTAGCATCTTCCAAAGAGATTTGCTTGTCAGGATCTTCTACTTCGCCAACAACTGTTTTGTAAGAGAAAATTCTGATTGTGTTTCTTTCTGGATAAAGTTTAACCATTGCAGATTTAGCTTCACCATACATCTTCTTATAAGCAGAAGTCAATGCAGTTTCCAAAGTTTGAATAAAAACATCTTTGTTAATTTTCTTTTCAGCTTCAAGTTCGTCAAGAGCCTTGAAAAAATCTTTATTTACCATTTTTTAATTTCTCCTTAAAATTTTATAACAAGTTTGATTGATGCAATTTTATTTCGGTCTAAACTAATTTTTTCTTTTCCCAAGTCAAGCACAATGACTTTTTCATCAAAACTTTCAAGAGCACCAGTAAACAACTTTTTGCCATCAAGTTTAGAAAACAATGTGACATCAACATCTTTTCCTAAATTGCGAGATAAATCTCTGTCAGTTTTGAGAGGTCTGTCAAGTCCAGGAGAACTCACAACCAGTGTATAAGGTTTGTCGTCAGTAGGATTCAATTCATCAAGAATTGGATCAATTTTTTTGTTTACAACTTCGCAGTCATCAACAGTAACCCCACCATCTTTGTCAATGATGAAAATCAAAGACATTCCACCGTTTTCCTTTTCATAACTTACTTCGACCAATTCATAACCCATTTCTTCAATAACAGGTCTGAGTTTTTCTTCGCAAATTTGTTTTATTTTTGCCATTTAAACCTCCAAAATTGTCCACTTAATACAAAGAGTGAGCAAAAGTTTTGCCCACTCCTTGTCAAGATATAAATATTATAACCCAATTTAATATAAAATGCAAGACAATTTTACATAAATTTATGATTTTTAAGTTGATTTATCGAATATTTTCAAGAAACTCACATCAAAACTAAACTTCATTAAGTTTCAAAAGCACTTGTGCCGTTGCAAAAGCATCGTTCCAAGCCCTGTGTGCACCTTCCAAAGTAAGCCCCAAGGCTTTGACAACCGTGCCCAAATTGAACCTAGAAATTTTAAGTTTAGACATTCTTGCTTCGTTTAAAGTATCAATGATTTCATTGTCAAAACTTAAACCAACATTCTCGCCTTCTCTGCGAATAAATTTGATATCAAATCCGATAATGTTGTGCCCACAAAGTATGCAACCTTTTGAAAACTCATAAAAGTCTTTAATAACCAAATCAATTGGTGGAGCATCTTCCAGCATTTCGTCAGTTATGCCAGTAAGGTTTACAATCTCATAACCAAGTTTTTTTGTTGGCTTGACAAATGTAGAAAATTTTTCAACAATGTTTCCATTTTCAATTTTAACAGCACCGAGCTCAATGATTTGATCTGTTGCAGGATCAAGTCCAGTTGTTTCAATATCAAAAACAACAATAGTATGTCCCATAATCTTTTTGTTGTATTTGTCAACAGGTTCAAACATTGTGTCTTGTTCTAATGCAGTCAATTTTTCAACTTTCACAACTGGACCTTCATGCTTAAATTCTTCTTTTTTCTCCTCTTCTTCTTTTGCAACTTCCGTAGCGAGTGCAATCTTGTCAACATACAAGCATAGTTTATTCAACTGATTCAATTTCACATCACCATGAAGCAAAACATACATATATTCTTCCAATGCATCCATATCCTTCTCGTTTTTCTTTGGAGAAAAATAAATGCAATCGATTTTCCCTTTTCCATCAGCAATTTGAAAATTGTAATATGCCTTTGGTTCTCCTGCATGCTTCCCAGTTTTTCTGATAAACTCTTTTCTTTCTATCTTCTTTATGTATCCAGCGACAATCACAGAATTTTTTGGTGAAGTAATAAAAGAAAGATATTCTGGTTTTGGAGTAATGTCGTGACCAATGATGTCTTTAATGATCTCAACATTATATCTTTGTGCAACTTTATATCTGGTTTTCATTTCAACATTATCAATGTCAACTTCATCAACAAAATTTGGATTTTCTTTTATATTGATGACAAAATCAACCAAAAAGTTGTCTTTCAAAAATTTTACAAGTTCTGTTGTGATTTTGTGTTCTGCAAAAAATTCGTTCATTCTTGGACTTACTTCAACATCAACCAAAACATCTATTGATGTGATTTTTATAGCAATATATTCGTCTTTCAAATAAGTCGTCACAAGTTTGTATTTGTTGTCAAAAAAACTGTGTATTGCTTTTCTTATCAATCTCTCTTCAAGAAAAACACGCATAAATTTAGTTCTCAACTTCATCTTTTCAAAGTTTAAATTTGATGTCAACCAATTTGTAATTTCTTTCTTTTCATCATCTGAGAGTTCTTTAACTGTTGAAGGATACAAAAAAGTTATGATGCACTCTCCATCACGCTTTTTTACAACAACATCTTTAAGTTGAAGATCTTTATATTTGTCGCCAAATTCGGCATTAAACTCTTGTTCAAAATTCATATAATCATTCTAAAATAATCGTCAATTTTTGTCAAGCACACACAAAAGATGTAGAAATAAAAAAAGTCTGAAAACTCAGACTTTAAAGCACAAAATGTAAAATATCAACAATTATCACAAATGCAAACAATATGCAGATGCCAACAAAGTGAATCATATTTTCAACCTTTCTATTTATAGGCTTTCCTCTTATCCATTCAATAAGCGTAAACACAACATGAGACCCATCAAGTGCAGGGAATGGCAACAAATTAAACACTGCCAAGTTTGCTGCAATCAAAGGAATGAAAATCAACAAATAAGACATACTTTGAGACGCAAAAGTAGCGATTGTCGAGATTGTCGCAATAGTTCCACCCATATCTGTAATAGGAATTTGGAAGGTTATCAAAAGCCACAAACTTTTCAAAACAATCCAAGCAAAGCCAAATGCCATTTCAAAAGAACGGCAAAAACCTGACCAAGCATCATAGACATAAGCGGTAATACAAGGTTTTTCTCCTTTTTCAAATTCAAGTCCAATCATACAGTCTATATATTCACTTCCATCATCTTTTTGTCTTTCAACAGGATAAACAATCACATCAAAATTGACCAATTCTCCATCACGAGAAACAGTCATTTCAAATGTGTATTTTTCAGCATCGATTCCGTTTGTTTCATAGTAATCTTGAGCAATAACTTTCTGTTCATTCAATAGAGTATCATAACTCTCTCCAAAAGCAAAATCAATTGTCTTTCCATCAATTTTTCTTATAACATCACCCACTTGATATTCATTGATGTATGTTGTTTGGTCATATCTTGCAATTTGTGGAATATCATAACCAGTTGTGCAAAGCAAAATCCAAGAAAAAATGATTGCAGTGATAAAGTTTGCAGTCACACCTGCAAGAAAAACCAATATTCTTTTCCAAGGTTTTTGATTGTTGAAGGCAGTTGGAGAGTCAGATTCTTTCTCATCTTCCTCACCTTCAAAAGCACAGTATCCACCCAAAGGAAAAATTCGCAGAGAGAATTTTTCCCCTGTTTTCTTGTTAGTCTTACTAAAAATAGGAAAACCAAAACCAATAGAAAATTCTGTTATTTTAAACTTGAGTATTTTGCCGACAATATAGTGCCCAAATTCGTGAATAAGCACCATAAAAAGCAAAATTACAATAGCAAGTATAATATACCAAAAAATCATACAACTATATCCTTAACTTCAATGTAGGTCTTTAGTTTTAAATAGCAAAAATCCAAAAAGCGATCAAAATATATGGAGCCATAAAGATATAAGAGTCAATTCTGTCAAGTATTCCACCTTGTCCAGGCAAAATCTTTCCACTGTCTTTTACTCCTGCTCTTCTTTTGATAACAGATTCAAACAAATCTCCACATTGAGCAATCACAGAACCGATCAAAACTATGATCAAATAAGCCCAAATTGGGAAGATTTCCATAAATGGAGCAAATGATTCAATGCAACCAAAAATGAGATAAACACAAGCACCAAAAAGAACAGTCCAAAGCACACCACCTACAGCACCTGAAATAGTTTTTGCAGGACTAATTTTTGGACACAACTTTTTGCCACCGATAACAGAACCAGTGAGCATAGCAAAAGTGTCAGTAAACATAGGAATTGTGATAGCAGTAATCAAAATGAAAACAGAAACATTTGATGAGATACCTTCAAGTTTAGACAAAGGCATATCATTGAAGTGGTTTAAGAAAATAAACATCAAAAACAAAAATGCAGGATAAACAAAAGCGATCAAAGTGTTGAGAGCTTTTTTGAATGCAAATTTTCTTACAGACATATTTTTAACATTTCTAATTGTCATTTCGTTGAGCATAGCTTTCTTTCTGCAAAGTCCAACCAAGAAAGCAAGCAAAGCAACAACAACCATAAGACCAACATCAATAAGAAGAGTGTATAATACCCAGAAAAAGTCACTTGTTGCGCCTGCATAGAACACTCCAACCAAATTTGCAGCTAGCAAAAGTGATGGGAAGAAAATCGCCAGCACTTGATAGTTGTAAAGCCCGGTTTTGCTTAAAAGTTTTGACATTTCATAGCAAGCGATGCAAGCCAAAATAGCAAAAAATGCGTCAAAGAAATAATCGCTCACAAAAATTTTTAACACAAACAAAAGTGCCAAAACAATTACGATAGCAATTGATGTGTAAATTCGTTTTTTCATTATTGTCCTCCAAATCTTCTGTTTCTCTTTGAAAATTCTTCAAGTGCCTTAAAAAGTTCTTTTTTGTCAAAATCTGGCCAGCAAGTTTTTGTGAAATACAGTTCACTATAAGCCATTTGAAACAACATAAAATTTGAGACTCTCATCTCGCCACTTGTTCTAACAAGAAGGTCAATATCTGGCGAAGGTGCAGAATATAAATTTTCCTTCAAGTTTTCGATAGTAATTTTTTTCTCGCCTTTTTCAATAAGACTGTTCACAGCATGAACAATATCATCTCTGCCACCATAATTCATTGCAAGATTGACAACAAGCCCTGTGTTGTTTTTAGTTTTTTCCATTGTGTCAATCAAAATGTTTTTCAATTTATCAGGAAATCTTGACAAGTCTCCCATTGCAACAAATTTGATGTTTTTATTGCAGAAATCATCTTTATTGTCATCAACAAGATTGTAAGCAACTTCAAAAATATAATCAATTTCTTTTTGTTCTCTGTTCCAATTTTCGGTTGAGAAAGCAAAAAACGAAGCAAACTTTATTTCCTTAATCTCGTTTATGACATTGATAATATTTTTAAGTGCAACACCACCCTGTTTATGCCCTATCATTTTGTTAAGTCCACGCCTAACAGCCCAGCGTCTATTGCCGTCCATAATAAAAGCGATATGGGTAGGAATATTTTTAAATACTTTCTTTTTCTTAAACATATTCACCCTTAAAATTTAGTATAGTTCTTTTGTTAAACTCTCATAACCTCTGCTTCTTTGTCTTCAGCAAGTTTATCAGCCATATCAGTGTATTTGTCGATAAGTTTTTGAACTTCCTTTTCATTTGAAGCCAATTCATCTTCTGAAAGTTCTCCGTCTTTCTTCATACTCTTCAACATATCAAGAGCATCACGACGAACATTTCTCATTGCGATTTTTGTTTCTTCACAAAGTTTTTTAACAGTCTTAACAATTTCTTTTCTTCTTTCTTCTGTAAGAATAGGGAAAGCGAGTCTAATAGTTTTTCCGTCATCAGTTGGAGTAATACCAATATCAGATTGAGAAATAGCTTTTTCAACATTTTTAATTTGAGAAACATCCCAAACATTGATGTTGAGAATTCTAGCTTCGGAAACAGTAATTGTTGCCATTTGAACAATAGGAGTTGGCACTCCATAATATTCTACCATAACCTTATCCAAAATATGTGGATTTGCTCTTCCTGCTCTTATAACAAGATATTCATTTTGTTGGTGTAAATATGCTTTTTCCAAATCTTCCTTGCAATTTGAAAAAATTTCATCAACCATTTCGTTCATAACTTCTCCTTTTGTTTTTACAACATCTTTTTTTGCAATTTCAAAGAAAACATCTTGAAACATACAAAGACAAAGATAATGCAAAATTATTATCACAAGCAATTATATATTAAATTAACCAATTTTGCAAACGATTTTATCTCTATAACAAAAGAAATCATCTCAAAAATAAAAAAAACGGTTTAATTAAAAACCGTTTATTTTTCAAAATTAAATGTTGTAGTGCTCTCACAATAATCAAGTCTGTTTACTTCTTCGTCCAATTTCTTTAAAGAACTCTTCAGTCCCCCAACATTTTTAACAATCAAACTTTCTCCAAAAAGTTGTTGTTGAAGAGTTGGTCTTGTTTCAAAAGAAGTTTTGATGGCATCATCATATCTCTTGACAACTTCAGTTCTAAACAAATCTGTAATAGCTTCTTTGTCATCAAAGCAACTGCCCAAATAATCCATTGTTCTTTCAAAAAGTTGATCAAGATTTGAATATTTTTTGCCTAATTTAAACCTTCTTTGTTCATAAGTATCTCTCAAAAGGTTTAAAGCATTTTCAATATCTTGGCTGTTAGTTTTTTCAGCAACTGCAACTTCATAATAGCGATCAACATTTCCAAGTTTAAATCTTTCATTGTGCAAACTTTCAATATTTGCGACCAATGACAATATCTGCCCCTTCTTTGCTCTTTCAGGGATATATTCATCTTTCAAAATTTTTGGCAAGTCCATAATTTTTGCTCCAAGTTCTCTTATAGACTTTCTCAATTTCTTTTCACCAAGACTTGTTCTTTCCTCTTTGGCTTTGATCATTCTTTCAATTTTGATCTCATTTTCAAAGCTTCCATCAAAGAAAATTTCAATAAATTTATGTAAGCATTCTTTGTCAGTCATTCTGTCAACATCAACATCATACATGACTGAATTGTTTTTAAGTTTATCTGTAATTGCTTTTACTCTAAAATCGATATTGCTTGCAAACAAAGTTTTTCCAAACTCAAAAAATTTATCAAAATATTTTTCTTCTGGATTTTCTTTGTCCATAACTTCAATATCACTCAAAAGCAATGTCACTTGTGAAGAGTCCATACCAATGATATAAGGATTTGATGCCAAATAATTGATTATATCTTGTATAGATTTCCCACTTCTAGCTTCCAAGGATTTAATGTTTCTCATTGCATTTCTAGCAATTTTTTCATAAGAAATTTGGTTTAAAATAGAAAGACTGATAGGCTCTTGGAAAAACTTTCTAAATTGTGGTTCATATTCTTTTGAAGTAAATTCTGCAACAACATTATTTAAGTAATTTTCTTTTTTATACATACTTGAAGAATTGATAGTCAAAAGAGTAGAATTGTTTTTAAGCCATTTTCTTGTCATAATTGTTTTATATTCCAAGAAAGTCATATTAGGATTTTGCTCTGAAACAGCTTTAAAATCTTTCTCCAATTTTGGAGCCATTTTCTTTTGAATATAATCAAAAGCATCTTGAATTCTATCAGTTGAAGTGACAAACAAAGAAGGGTTAATTTTCAAAATATCAACGATTTCTTTCTCTCTAAAAACACGATAAGAAGAATAGTTATCATACACAATAAGTTCTCTCAACTTGTTGTAAATATGTGGAAATTTATATGCATATCCCTTTGCAATCAATGTAGAACATTTTTCAAACATATCAATAGCTTCTTGATTTGTTAACTGCAAAGTATTGGCTAAACTATCATATATAAATTCAAAATCACGAGTAGTGTCATAATATCTTGATCTGTTTTCACTGTCTCTTTTCAAGTTTCCATCAGTCAAAACAGAGCAATACAAAATTTTATATGTATTTATACCTTTTGAAGAGGTTTGATAGAACAATCTTCTAAGTCTATCTGACATTTCTTCAATGCTGTCAGAAAATTGAGAATAATCCAACTTAGACAAAAACACTTTTCCGACTTTTCTTTTCAATTTTTCATCTGCTTTGTTGACAAATGGTTCAAAGAAAGGCATTGTCACTTTAAGCATTTCATAAAATCTTCTTTTGTCTGAATCATTTTTAAATTTTTGTTGAATCATATTTTCGGTTTCTGATTCTGACAATGCAAAATATTTTTCAATTGCACTATAAAACTCTTCTCTATTCATTCATTATCCCCCACAAAAGCATTATAACTTAACACCCTTAATTTGTCAATATTGAAATTTTTTAATTCGACATAAAATTTGATAAATCACTATAAAATGCAACAAAAAAAGACGCCAAAAAGCGCCTTTAGTGTTATTTGTTTGCCATTTGTTTAGCAACTTCTTCAGCCAAATTGTCGTGTCTCTTTTCCATTCCTTCGCCAAGTTCATAACGAACAAATCTACGAACAGAAATTTTTTCTCCAATCTTAAGAGTAGCTTCAGTCAAAAGGTCCTTAATAGTAAGGTCAGGATTTTTTACAAAGTGTTGGTTCAAAAGACAAACATCTTCATAAAATTTCTTAACTCTACCTTCAACCATTTTTTCGATGATAGCTTCTGGTTTTCCTTCGTTTTTAGCTTGAGCTCTCAAAATTTCTTTTTCTTTCTCAAGTTCACTTGGATCAACATCAGCTTCAGAAACATACTTTGGATTTGCTGCAGCAATGTGCATAGCAATATCTTTTACCAAAGTTTGGAAATCATTGCTCTTTGCAACAAAGTCTGTTTCACAGTTAACTTCAACCAAAACGCCGATTCTTCCACCCATATGGATATAAGAAGCAACCAAACCTTCAGAAGCAATTCTTCCTTGTTTTTTGTCAACTGCTTTAAGTCCTCTTTCTCTCAAAAGAACGATAGCTTTTTCAAAATCTCCATTAGCATCAGTAAGAGCTTTTTTACATTCCATCATACCAACGCCTGTTTGTGCTCTAAGACGAGCAACATCTTGTGCAGTAAAACTCATAATAAATCTCCTTTCAAAAACAAATTTTATTATTCTGAAACAGTTTCTTCAGCTTTTTCTTCTTTAGCTTCAGCAGTTTTTTCTTCTGCTTTTTCTTTCTTTACAGGAGCCTTTTTCTTAGGTTTTCTTGCAGGTTTTTTAACTTCTTCTCCTGCTTCGGCATCAGCAACACTTGGTTTAGCTTGTTCGAGCAAGCTTTCAAGGTCAACATCTTCTTCAGAATTAGCTTCGTCATCTTTCTTCATTGAAACGCCTTCTCTAGCTTCAATAACAGCATCAGCGATAGCGCTTGCAATAAGTTTAACAGAACGGATAGCATCATCATTTCCAGGAATAACGATATCTACGCCTGATGGATCGCAGTTTGTATCAACCAAACTTACAACAGGAATGTTCAAGATATTAGCTTCGTGAACGCAAATCTTTTCATTTGTTGGATCAACAACAAATACAACGCCAGGAAGTTCTCTCATATCTTTGATTCCGCCAAGGTTCTTTTCAAGTTTGTCTCTTTCTTGTTTAAGAAGAGTAACTTCTTTCTTTGGCAAAAGTTCAAATTCCCCAACTTTTTCCATTTGGTTAAGTTTGTTGAGTCTTTCGATTCTGTTTCTGATAGTCTTAAAGTTTGTAAGAGTACCACCAAGCCAACGAGTGTTGATGTAGAACATTCCACATCTTTCAGCTTCTTCTTTAATAGCTTCTTGAGCTTGTTTCTTTGTGCCTACAAAAAGCACATTCTTTCCGCTTGCTACAACATCACGAACAAAAGTATAAGCTTTGTCAACTTGTTCTGATGTAATTTCCAAATTGATGATATGAATATCATTTCTAGCGGTAAAAATGTATTGTTTCATCTTTGGATTCCACTTTCTTGATTGATGTCCAAAATGAACACCAGCTTCCAAAAGTTGTTTCATTGAAATAACTGACATAATATTTTTCCCTCCTTGTTTTTTGTCTTCCCCAAAGTTTTAACTCTCAAAATCAACCCAAAAATGCGAAACATTTTTTTACAAGTAAACAAATTCAAAAAAAAATAAAAATAACAAATGTTTACAAGCGTTCAGGCAACCGATCTTGAAATGCCCTTTGAGTGTTAATTTGTCCAATGACTTTGGCAGTATAACACAAAAAAAAATAAATTGCAAGCATTTTGACTTTACTTTGCAAAATATTTTTATAAAAATTATATAAAGTTATGTAAACAATCATTTATGATAACTTTTCCCACTAGCAATCATAAATCCCCTATAAATTTGTTCCAAAAGCATAATCCTAAAAAGATTGTGTGGAAAAGTCATCGGAGAGAAAGAAATTCTTTCGTTGCACTTTTCTTTCACTTCTTTGCTTACCCCATAAGAGCCACCAATCACAAAAGTAATAGTAGAAGTTTGTTGCATAAGACTAGTCAATTTTTCAGAAAACTCCACACTATCAATTTCTTTTGATTTTATATCACACAAAATGGAGTAGCCTTTGATTTTCTTTAAAATTTCTTCGCCCTCTTTTTGAATTATCAAATCGCTGTTTTCAAGTTGATTTTGCTCTTTAAGTTCCACAATATTCAACTTGCAAAACGCTGACAACCTTTTGCAATATTCTTCTTGTTCTTCTTTTGAAAACTTTTCTTTTAAATTTCCAACACAAACAATGTTTATCGTTATCATAAAAGCCCCCAAATGAAAGTCATAATTGTCACTATTGCCGAAAGCACAATAGAACCATAGAGAAAAATTTTGCTTTTTATCTCTGTGTTTAAAGGTTGTTTTTTCGTTTCAACCTTGTCAACTTCTTTCATAATGTTTGCCATATTTTGGTCAATAAAATTCAAGAAGTCTTTGACATCAATATAAATTACTTGTTTATCTCCGAATGATTCAGGTAATTGCTTAACTTCTTTTTGATTTTTAATATTCTCAACATCATTGAAATAAGACTGTCTGATATACATAGAAGTCAACTGTTTTTGCTTTGCCACAAAGTTGTAATTGAAAGAGTCTTTTATCAAAAATCTTGTAGCTTCGATTGCCAACATAACAAGCAAACACAAAAACAAAATAAACATAACAAAACCAAGGACATAATTGCTTGACAAAAATTCAGAAATGTAAGCAAACATATTCCCAATAGCCCAACCTTTTGCCTTTGCAAAAGAAAGGAAAACACTGATTGCATTGTTCATAAAATGCACAATTATGCAAGGATAGATAGAACTTGTAGTCCAGCAAATAAATCCCAAGAATAGCCCAATAATTGAAGCATAGAAAAATTGTTCTATATTCAAATGTAAAAGACCAAACAAAAATCCAGAAATGAGTATGCTCTTTTTCATGCCCAAATTTGAATTTCCTTTAAGAAGCATGCCACGGTGCAAAGTTTCTTCGCAAATAGCTGGCAAAATAGCAGTGCAAAAAAGGTTCAACAAAAGCACCCACCAAGTGGCAGGCATTGAAGATGAAGAAACAGATGGCTTATAGCCAAAAAGTTGAATAATAGAGTTGAAAAAACTTGAAACATAGACATTTAAAAAGAAGACAATTATTCCAAGCCCAACAGCAACAATCACAGACTTTGCGGAGATTTTTTTGTAGCTAAAAAACTTAAAAGTTTCTTTTGTATTTGTTTTGTTTAAAAATTTAAACAACAAAAATGGCACCAAAAAAAGAAGTCCTATTTGCGTCACAATGCTTATGATATAAGTTGTGTATCCACCAATAGAAGAAGCAAAAACAGAACATAAAATTCTGACAATAATAAAACTTACAACAACAATAAAATAAATTAGATTAGTATAAAAATTTAATTTATCAATTTTCTTGTTTTCGACCATAGTATCTCCAAAATTAATATACTCTCTAAAACCAACATTTATAACATCAAGCGACTTTCAAAATCATGATGAGACAACACTTTAAACAGCATTAACAATCAAAATAACCAAAGCAACAACAATTCCACAGATTACAGTGATAGGAAATTTTCCAACACTAATAGGTGGAGTTTGAGTCAATTCTCCAGTCTTTTCAACTTCAACTTTTTTATGTTTTCTTAAATAATACTTATCCAAAAGCCATAAAAGGACACAAGTAAGTCCAGCCAAGAAAATAGCCAAAAGGATAAACCACCAAGTCAAATTGAAAGATAAATCAATTGCTTTTATATTAGCCAAGAAACTGATTGTAATTGTTGTGAAATTGTTGAAGAAGTGAATGATCATTGGATACAACAAATTGTTTGTTCTGTCCATAACAACAGCAAGCACACACCCCAAAATGAAAGGATAGATAAATTGCACGATGTTTTGATGCATAAGAGCAAACATAAGAGCACTCAGCAAAACACTTACAACTTTGGAAAATCTTTCTTTAAGTCCTTGGAAAATAATTCCTCTAAAAATCAATTCTTCGCAAATCGCTGGCACAATTCCCAAAATCAAAAGATTGACAAAATACCAACCCACAGTGTTGAGAGGCAAAGAAACAGAAGCCTCTGTGTCTATGCCCATAACTTCAAACAGACCACCAAAACAGCCTTCAATCAACCATATAAAACCTAGCACGCAAACAATTCCGACCACAGCAGAAAGCAAAACAGACCAAACATTTGCTTGCTTGAAAGAAATGTTGCAAGCACTATATTTAATTCTGTTTGTTTTGTTATAACAGAAGAAAATGCTTATAAAAACAATTTGTGTCAAAAAAGAATATAAAATGGCAAACCAAATAAATTCATTGAACATTACGACGATAGCATTAGAGTTCTCAGGAAAAGTATAACCCGTCCCAAGCACGATTGCCATTGAAATATAGCAAAAAACAATGCCAATAGCCAAAGGCAAAATCAAAGCGTAAAGATAAACTCTTCCTGTATCTTTTACTGTATAAAAATTTCTTTTATCAAGAGATTTTCTAAGTTCTTTTGTGTTTTCCATATTTCAAATAATATCACAACAAACATAAAAAAACAAGAAAACTGCTAGACAAACAACAAATTTCTTGTTAAAATCAAAATATGAAAAACTTTATGGAAATGGCTATCAAAGAAGCAGAAATTGCCCTAAAAAACGAAGAAGTCCCAATTGGCGCAGTCATCGTAAAAGATGGAAAAGTGATTGCAAAAGGACACAACAAAAGAGAAAAGAAAAAAAATGCTCTTATGCACGCCGAAATCATTGCAATAAACAAAGCCTGCAAAAAACTTCAAGATTGGCGTCTTGAAAATTGTGAAATGTATGTCACTTTAGAGCCTTGCCCTATGTGTGCTGGTGCAATAGTAAACGCCCGAATAAGCAAAGTTATATATGGCGCAAAAGACAAAACTGCACAAGATGGATTGTTTGAAAAAATCTTGACAAGCGTTCGTTTAAACCACAAAACAGACTATGTTCAAGATACAGAAAACGAAGAAATTTGTTCAAAACTTATTACAAATTTTTTCAAAGAGAAAAGAAATAAGAAAGACAAAAATTTGCCTTGATTTTTGTCTTTTTTTATGCTATATTTGTTAACAAAAAGAGGAGGATTTATGGAAGTTAGAGTTATTGCTTCAACAAAATTGGGCTATCAAGCACCAAAGGAAGAGCTTGAAAAACTTGGAGGACTTGCAGCAGGAGTTTGCTATCTCCCAGACACAACCGAAAAACTTTTCAACGAACCTGAAGAAAAAACAAAAAGAAGAATTGGACTTACAAAAGGAAGTGGACACCACAGCCCTTATGACCATGGAGAATTCACATTAGAACTCGTTGGAATACCAAAAATAATTGCTATGACATTAAACAATGAAAAAATGTATACAACAAGTGAAAAATCTGCCAGATACAAAGTTATGCACGATGTTCCAGAAGATCAAAAAGCTTTGTATGATAAATGGTTAGAAATTTTCAAACAAGAAATAGCAAAAAAATATCAATCTACATATCCAAATTTCTTTACCGATCAAAAAATCACAAAATTGGCACAAGAAAATGCTAGATATCTTACATCAGTGTTTACCCCTACAACAATGGTTTACACTGTTTCATTTAGACAATTCAATGTTTTATATTCTCTCATCAAGAAAGAAATCAAAAGGATTGATTTGGAAGAGACTTCTCCATTTTATAAAAAATATGCAGAAGGACTTCAAAGCCTTGCAGACGCATTTGAAAAACTTCCATACCTTGACAAAGATCTTTATGATGCAAAAGGCAGACATTTGTCTTTGATAAACCACAAAACTTCTCGCCCAGTAGTAAAACAATATGGGGATGTTTATCAAGTTGCATACAATGGCTCACTTGCACAACTTGCTCAAGCACAAAGACACAGAACTATTTCCTATAACTTCAAATTGTTGCCACAAGCAGAATATTACATTCCACCAATCATAAAAGACAACAAAACTTTGGCTCTTTCTTGGTGTAAAGACTGTGAATCACTTGCTGACAGTTTCCCACAAGGACTTTTGGTTGAAATAGTAGAACAAGGAAATCTTGACAATCTTATTCTCAAAGCAAAAGAAAGAAAATGCACTTTTGCGCAACTTGAAATAGACAAACAAACAACAAGCACAATAATGGAAGTTTACAACGAGCTTGAAAAAGCAGGACACCCTGGTGCAGAAGACTTGAAACCTTATGCAAAGAAGTCATCTCGTTGTACATTTGGAGATTATACTTGCACTTCTCCTTGCGGATTTAAAGAAGGAATAACTGGAGAAAGAATTATCTAAAATTCAAAACAAAACACAAAAATCACACAAAACAAACTTCAAAAAAAACTTCAAAAAAACTTTTCAAATTTTGAAGTTAGAAAAAATAATTAGATAAAATAAAAGGATAATGCATTTGCACTATCCTTTTTTGTTTTAATAATCACAATTATAAGAGTTCAAACAATTTTTCTTTATACTCTTCTTCTGTTATAAGTCCATTGTCTCTCAAGCGTTTCAATTCTTCAATTTTCTTCTTTTTCTCTTCATATTCTCGTTCTTTCTCTTGAGCTTGTTGATCTTCAACTTTTTGTTCTTGTCTGATTTCACTCTTTGTGTTCATCACAATAACATCAGGAATAAACATAGAAATGAAAAGAAGAAGCCAAGATAACCACCCACCAAAGAAGATGATAATGATAAAACCTGTCAAATACAACCCTTGAGAAGTTCTAAAATATTTACCCTTTTGACGAACAGAATAAAGAAGGAAAATACTCCCAATTATTCCAACAATAAAGGATATGACAGTGTAATAAATGTTTGAAGAATAACTAAGCACATAATAGTATTCTTGATATTCTTGTGCCAAACTTTTGTTTGTCAACAACACAATTGACAAGATCAAACTTATAGTAATGCCAATCAAATTCAATATAGCGGCTGCAATAATCAAATTTCTTTTTCTTTTATTCATATAATACATAAATATGCCCTCTTTAAAATTTTTTATCTTGAAGCATAATAATTTTAGTCTTACAAAATTATTGATATGTTATCATCTAGCAAAAATATTGTCAAATTATTTTGAAAAAAAACATATTTGTTATAAAATACAAAATAGGAGTTTGAAATGAGGATAGAGAAAAGGACAATAGTCATAACTGGAGCATCAAGCGGAATTGGACAAGGTTTGAGAGAAATCTTCGAAAAAAAAGGTGATGTGGTCATTGATGTATCATTAAACGGAAGAGATTATCAATGCGATGTTGGAGATCACAGAAAACTTAAAAAAGTTTTTGATGATATTTACCTAAATCATGGAGAAATTGATATGCTCATAACCTGTGCCGGATATGGACTGAGTGGAGCGATTGAATTATTGAAAGAAGCAGACACAAAAAAACAATTTGATGTCAACTTTTTTGGGACAGCAAACGCCTGCAAATATGCTATTCCTATGATGAAAAAGAGAGGGAAAATAATCATTCTTGCCTCTGCAACAGCACTTTTCCCATTGCCATTTAAAGCATATTATTGTGCAAGCAAAGCAGCAGTTGACAGTTTTGCACAAAGCTTGAGAATGGAACTTTCACAAACACAAATAAGAGTGACATCAATTTGCCCTGGTGATATAAGAACAAACTTTTCAAGCAACAGAGTAAAAATCTATCAAACAAATGAAAGATATGGCAATTCAATCGAACTCTCAACAAAGCCAACTGAAAAAACAGAAAAAAGAAGAATGTCCCCTGAATACGCCATCAAAAAGATATACAAAATCTGTGAGAAAAAACATTTCAAGCCAAGATATATAATTGGAAAACAATATAAATTTTTCAATTTCTGCAGACATATTTTTTCAACAAATTTTATAAATAATTATTTAACAAAAATATTTTATAAAAAAGACAAAAATACTAAATAAAATAATAAAAATAAATAAAAAATATATTTTTAGAAATAAATAATCCCCTTTAAAATACGATTAAAGAGGATTTTTTATATTTTCTTTTTATAAAATAATTAAATTAAAATATTTTTTTCGTAAAAAAATAATAAAATATTAAATAAAAATCAAAAATTATTTATTTTTTGACAAATAAATCAAAAATTCAACATTGCCATCCCCGCCCTTAATTGGAGATTCAATAAGCCCGTGTTTAACAAAACCAAATTTTTCAAAACAATCAGAGATGTTTTTGATTATTTTCTCTCTTACTTTTGCATCCTTCACAATTCCTTTGTGCTTTCTTGCATAATCAATTCCACATTCAAACTGAGGTTTTATCAAAGCAACAATCTCCACCTTTTCAAAATCATTGGCAAGTTTTGGTATAAGTTTTGTAAGACTGACAAAAGAAACATCAATGACAACAAATTCAACATCACTTAAAAAACTCTTTTGTAAATCAAGATAATTTGTCTTTTCCAAATTTATCACTTTTGGATTGTTTTTTATCACTTCGCTAAGTTGACCTTCGCCTGTATCAACAGCATAAATCTTTTTTGCTCCCGCCTTTAAACACACATCAGAGAAACCACCAGTAGAAGCCCCTATATCCAAAACAACTTTTCCTTTCAAATCAATGCCAAACTTTTCTATTGCACTTTGTAGTTTAAAACCTCCCCTAGAAACAAACTCAAAAGGAAGCGCCGAAATTTGACAATCTTCATCACATTCCAAAGATGGTTTTGAAACAATTTTTCCATCAACTTTAACTCTGCCCATTTCTATTGCTTGTTTACTTTTTTCTCTAGAAGAATAAAAACCTTTTTCAAACAAAATCAAATCAATTCTTTTTTTCATATCAACATTTTAGCATATAAAAAAATAATCACAAAACAAAATCAAATTTTGCTACAAAAATAAGAACATAAAACAAAACTTGACATAGACTGATAATGGAGGCAAACAAATGAGATATTCAACAAAATACATGACAGGTTGTTGTCAAGATTTGCGTCCATTCAGTAATGGTTGCTGTTGTCAGCCACCACCTCCATCACCTTGCTGTTGCCCTCCTCCATGTCCCCCTCAATGTGGCTGGAACAACTGCATAGATGGAAACAATATACTATATTTTATGGTAGGTTATCTAATAGCAAAAAACAACAAGTAAACTTCAAATAAATCATAAATATCCAACGATAACCATCAAAAAAACGAGCAAGCATAACTTCTTGTTCGTTTTTATTTTTGTATATTTATACATAATGTAAAATATTTATGCATTTTTATTAGTCTAACTCGTGTTCCCATTTTTCTATAATTTCTTCACAAGCTGCAAAAGCCTGATCAAAAGTTTCTTCTTTTGTCAAATCACAATCAGCAATCTTCAACAGAGAAATAGGGTCAGCACTGTTCCCTGAAGACAAAAACTTGAGATAATCTTTGTAGAATTTTGGATCTGTTGTCAAATCGTGAGAAATCTTTATTGCACAGATAAGTCCTGTTGCATATTTATACACATAAAAACTTCTAAAGAAATGAGGAATTCTCGCCCACTCATATTTCATTTCAGGTATTTGTTTAACTTTTCTCCCGTGATAAAAGTTGTTTAATTTTTCATATTCTTCGCACAACAACTCTGGAGAAAGTGGCTTTTCTTTCTCATATTCTTTGTGAGCAAATTCTTCAAATTCAGAGAACATTGTCTGTCTAAAAATTGAAGAACGCATCTGTTTAAGGAAGTGGTCGTAATAATAAATTCTTTCTTGTTTTGTCTTTGCACGAGACATAAGCAAACGAAGCAATAGCATCTCATTTACATTGCTTGCAACTTCTGCCACAAAAATCACATAATTTGAAGTTTGAATTGGCTGGAATTTTTCGGAAAAATAGGTATGCATTGCATGTCCCAATTCGTGTGCCAATGTAAACACACTTTCAAGATTCCCTTCATAGTTTGTCAGTACAACAGGATTTGCTCCATAAGAGCCGGTAGAAAACGCCCCACTTGATTTGTTTTTGTTTGGATAAACATCAATCCAGCGTTCATTTTTTGCTCTGTCAATCAAAGAAACATACTCATCGCCCAAAACAGAAACAGCTTCTTTGATCAATTCAATGGCTTCATCATAAGAATATTTTTTATCCACCTCTTCAACAACTGGTGCAAAAGTGTCATAAATTGCAAATCTATCAAGATTCAACATCTTGCGTTTAACTTCAAAATATCTCTGCAAAAGTCCAACATTTTTTCTTACTTTCTTTACCAACAATTTATAAACTTTTTCGTCTGCTTCTTCATTGTAGATTGACGCAGAAAGTGCTGATTTATATTTTCTTATTTTTGCAAAAATGCAATCTTCTTTAACATCATTGATATAGTTGTTTGCAAGAAAGTTTATAAATTCTCCGTGCTTTCCATTCATCTGCTTAAAAGCATTTTCTCTCAATGATCTGTCCTTGCTTTCAACATAAACAGAATATTTTGATTGGTTAAATTCATATTCTTTTCCATTGCTGTCTTTGATGTTGTCAAACTTCAAATCTACATCAGTAAATTTATCGAAATTACTTGAAAAACCGCCCAAAAATTCGCCAAGTTGAGAAATAAGCAACTCTTCTCTTTTGCTCAATGTGTGCTTTTTCTCTCTTAAAACTGCTTCAAAATATCTTGAATAGTTTTTAAATTTTTCATTTGATTGCAAAGCTTTGAGTTTCTCTTCTTTAAACTTGCTTATTTCCACATCAACATAAGAAGTTGCAGTAGAAAATTTGGATATAACTATACCCATTTTTTCATTCATCTCATTTGCCTGTCTGTCAGAATTATCTTCGCTCAATTTCAAACTTGCATAAACTGCCAAAAGTGATAATTCTTTGTCAATTTCTGTTTCAAGTTCAAGACATTCAAACAAAGTGTTGTCGTCAGAAAGTTTGCCTTCATATTCCTTGAAATCTTTTGCTCTGCCAGCAACCTTTTCCAGTCTTGCGTAAAAATCTTCTACACTTTTGCAATACTTTGACAAGTCCCATTTATATTTTCCTTCAATTTCGCTTCTTAACTTCATACAACTCCCCTACCTAACAAGATATTTTTCCATTCTAAAGTTTTTCCAAGGCTCTTTATCCATATCAGGACAAGCCATAAAAACCATTCTCTCTTTTGTAGTTGGATGATTGAATGCAAGTTTCCCTGCCCATAATCCCAATTTTGAAGTTTGTCCTTTTTCTTTGCCATATTTGACATCTCCAACAAGTGGATATCCAATATTTGCAAGTTGAAGTCTGATTTGATGACTTCTTCCAGTCAAAATTTTGACTTCCAAAAGACTCTCTTTTCCATTTTCTTCCAATAAATTATAGACAAGTTCTGCTTTTTTAGCCCCAGTTTCTGACATAGGAACTATTTTTACGATGTTTTCTTTTTCGTCTTTCTTTAAATAGTTTACCAATTTTTGAGTTTTAACTTTTACAACGCCCTTTGTGACAGCATAATAAACTTTTTCTACATCATGTGTTGAAAATTGTTCGGACAATCTTTTTGCTGATTTAGAATTTCTAGCAAAGACCATAATTCCACCTGTTGGACGATCCAATCTGTGAACGAGCCCAATAAAAGCTTCGCCTTCTTTGTTATACTTTTCTTTCACATACGCCTTAACCATTGAAAGCATATCTTCATCTTTGCTATTGTCTGGCATAGTAGGGACATTTTGTGGCTTTATAACCACAACAATTTGATTATCTTCATATAAAACTGTTAATTTTTCCATATTTTTACTCCACTTGCCCCACAAGGCAAAATCAATCCTTCTTCAGTAGGAAGTCCAATTTCATCAGCTTCAACATTTTCATTTCCAAACACAGACTTCAAAATGTTTGCAATAACAGTTGGTTGAAGCCCTGTAGTGTAAGAATTTATCAAAACAAACAATGGTTTGTCAGAAAGGACTTTTTTTGTAAGTGCAACAAAATCAGCCAAATCGTTTTCCAATTTCCACATTTCGCCACTAGGTCCACGCCCATAACTTGGAGGATCCATAATTATTGCGTCGTAAGTGTTTCCTCTTCTGATTTCTCTTTCAATAAACTTTTGACAATCATCAACAATAAATCTTATGTTTGAAATGCCATTTAATCTTGCATTTTCTTTCGCTCTTTCAACCATGCCTTTGCTTGCATCAATGTGTGTTACACTTGCTCCTGCTTTAGAGCACGCCACAGAAGCACCACCAGTGTAAGCAAACAAATTCAAGACTTTGATAGGTCGATTTGTGTTTTTGATAAGCTTTGCCATCATTTCCCAGTTTACTGCTTGCTCTGGGAAAATGCCAGTATGCTTAAATCCCATAGGCTTGACAATAAACTTCAAGCCTTTCCATTCTATCTCCCATTCAGCTGGTATACTTTTGTTGTAATGCCAAAGCCCACCACCATCTTTTCTTTCATAGAATGCATCAACATTTTTCTTCAAATCTCTTTTCTTATGCCAAATAACTTGAGGGTCTGGTCTTAAAAGTGTTATACCAGCCCAACTTTCAAGTTTTTCGCCATCGCCTGTTGCCAAAACTTTATAATCTTTCCAACTATCTGCAACTCTCATTATTTCTCCTCAAAAAATATAAGCAAAACTTTCGATTAAATCTTCTTTGCAAATTTTGTAATAATAAAGCTGTCACCTACTTCAATTTTCTTTTCAATGTCTGGTTTGTCAATTTTTTCAACTGCACGAACAATCAAAACTTCTTGTTTAATTTTGTTCATAAATCTGTAAAGCATTGTTGCAAGTTGTTCGTCAGCAGTTTCAAAGTAGGCATAGATTCTATCATCAATAGAAAAATCTGCTTCTTTTCTCAAAACCTGAAGTCCTCTGACAAATTCACGATACAAACCTTCCAAAATTAAGTCTTCGTCAAGAGTTATATCAAGCACAACTGTATTTCCATTTTCATGTGCAATAACAAAGTCAGTTTTTGGTTTCTTCTCAAGATTGAAAAGTTCGCTGTCCAAATCTTTAAACTCTCCAACAGAAACTTTTCCAGTTTTATATTCTTGCATAACTTTCTTGTTTTCTTCATCAGAAAGCCCTGCCAAAACAGTTTTAAGTTTTTGAACTTCACCCTTCAAAACTGCTCCTGCCTTTTTGAAGTTTACAGACAAATATTCATCATTAAACATACTGTCATCAACAACAGCTTTAAGCTCTTTAACATTCAATTCATCTTTGATGATATCTTCAAAATCTTCAAGCACAGAAACAGTCTTGTCTCCACCTGCAACATACATAACGCGAAGTGGTTGTTTAACTTTGATTTGATTTTCATTTCTCAATCTTTGAGCTGTTGACATAATATCTCTTGCAATTTTTGTTCTTTCCAAAATATCGCCAAAGTCAGCATCATAAATTTTTGTAGGGAAACCACTGAGCATAATGCATTCTGTCTCATTCTTTTCAATTTCACGAACCAAATTTTGCCAAATATACTCTGTCAAGAAAGGAATAATTGGAGTCATAACTCTAATCATTGCCTTAATAGCACTATACAAGCACCAGTAAGCAGTTAATTGGTCATTTTTGTTTTCACTCTTCCAGAATCTCTTACGGTTGCTTCTGATATAGAAGTTAGAAATATCATCAACCAATTTTTCAAAATCACGAACAACCAAGAATTGTTTGTCATCTGCATAATTTTTATCACTGTCAGCGACAAATTTGTTTATGCTTTCAATAAGCCATTTGTCAGAGATAGACAAATCTTCAACCTTTGGTTTAAAACCATCAAGAGCAGGATTATCAATGCAAGCATAAGTGTTAAAGAAAGTGTAAATATTCCAAAATGCCAACATCTTTCTTCTTGCTTCATCTGTCAAAGTGTAGCCAAATCTCATATCATTGTTTGGACTTGATGAAGAGTAAAGATAACGAACAACATCTGCTCCAACCTTGTCAGCAACAACATCTGCTTCCAAAGAATTTCCACCACTCTTATGGAATTCTCCACCGTTTTCATCTCTAACATATTGATATGTGACAAGTTTTTTATAAGGCGCTTTTCCAGTCAAAACAACGCTCATAATCAAAAGTGAATAGAACCAAAGTTTAATTTGTTCAATCATTTCGCAAACATAATCACTTGGGAAGTTTTCATTAAAGAACTTCTTGTCTGTGAAATATTTTTTAGTTGAGAATGGAGTTATTCCAGCATCAAGCCAAACATCTCCAACATCGCTGACTCTTGACACTGTTTCGCCACAATCACATTTGATTTTTATATCATCAATCCAAGGTCTGTGAATGTTTGGAAGTTTGTCAACAAGTTCTGGGTTTACAGCTTTTGCTTTCAACTCTTCCAAAGATCCAATAACATGAACCTTACCACATTTTTCACAAACATAGAAAGGAAGAGGAAGTCCATAGAAACGACTTCTTGAAATGTTCCAATCTCCCATATTTTGAAGCCAGTCAGCCATTCTTTTCTTTGCATATTCTGGCTTAAACTCAACATCTTCAATTGCCTTCAAAGCCATTGGTCTAATTTCATCAATCTTGATAAACCAACCAGAGACAAGTTTGTAAACCAAATCTGTTTTACATCTCCAGCAGAAAGGATAAGAGTGTTTATATTTATGAGCATACAAAAGTTTGTTGTCTTTCTTTAAACGCTCAACAACCAAATCAACAACATCTGTTGTCTTCTTGCCAGCAAGGAACCCAGTGTTTGGAAGCATAACGCCTTGTTCGTTTATTGGGCAAATTTCTGGAAGTCCCAAAGTTTGTCCCAAATCAAAGTCTTCTGCACCACAACCTGGAGCGATATGAACTACACAGCTTCCTTCAGTGTTGTCAACTTCGTCCCAAACGACAATTTTATGTGCAAAATTTTCTTCAGGAAGTTCTGGGAAGCAAGTTTCATATTCAAGCCCAACAAGTTCTGAGCCTTTAAATTCTTTCAAAATTTTAACTTCTTCTTTCAAAATCTTCAAACGATCTTTTCCAAGAACAAGTTTTTCTCCGTGGAAATCAACTTCAACATAATCAAATTCTGGATTTACAGCAAGAGCAACATTTGCAGCAAGAGTCCAAGGAGTTGTTGTCCAAGCAACCATTTTGAAATCTCTGTTTTTTACAGGAAGTTTAATAAATACAGCAGTATGTTCCACTTCATGATAAGAAGAAGACATTTCGTGTTCTGACAAACTTGTTCCACAACGAGGACACCAAGCCATAGGTCTGTTTTTTCTAATTATCCAACCATGTTTGTCGCATTCTTTCAAGAAATACCAAATAGAAGTGATGTTTTCATCAGTGTTTGTATAATAACTGTGATCCCAATCCATCCATTGCCCCATACGAATTGATTGGTTTGTTATTTCGTTGGCAAAATACTTCACCCTTTCCATACACTTGTTGGTGAATTTATCAATTCCATATTTAACAATTTCAGGTTTTCCATTAAGCCCAAGTTCTTTTTCTACATTTACTTCAACCCAAAGACCTTGTCCATCAAAACCATTTTGATATTGACAATCTTTGCCTTTCAAAGCATTATAACGAATTGTCAAATCTTTTAAAGTTCTCCCCCAGAAGTGATGGATTCCAAGACGGTTGTTTGCAGTAGCAGGACCATCAAGAAACTTAAATCTTTCATGACCAGCATTTTTCTTTACCAATTTATGAAAACTGTCATTGTCTTTCCAAAATTTCAAAATACCTTTTTCCATTTCCACAAAATTTGGAACAGTAACTTCTTTTTTCACAAAACATTCCTCCTAAATCAAAATAAAATAACCTTGAAAGTTACAAGAACCTCCAAGGTCATAAACCACTTGTAAACTTTCAGCGTGCCAACACACACCTGCTTAACTTACGGGAAGCCACCGTCTTTGCCTAACACCCTAAAAACAAATTTAGAATGCTCAGAAAGCGACTCGAAAAGTGATAATTTTATTTGCATCATATTGCCTTTCACCAAAACGGCAACTCTCTGAAAATCAACCAAATAAAACCGTGTCTTTTCTCAAGCGTCTTTTAAGTCGTAAACATATTTTTTGTCTTGTTGTTTTTCACAACTCAACAACTGATTTAATTATACACAAAGCAAAATTTATTGTCAATTGATGTATCAATAATTCTCTAATATCTTATTCATTTTCAAAACATCAGTCCCTGTCATAATTCCAAGAGGTTTTTCTTTTGCTCCACCATTTTTGGTGACAAGAATAGCCAACAATTTTGTGTTTTGATGGAACAACGACAAAACTTGCTCAACTGTTATGTCTTGATTTGCAAAAGCATAATAGTTGCTGTTTTCAATGCTAGAAAGCATATCTTCAATTTTGACAGAATCCAAAAATGTATCACTCTTTCCACCAGCAAGTAAATATTTTCCAAAAGAGTCCAAAATCTTTTGACCGTTTGCAATGCCAATGATTTCATTATCATCATTAAAAACAGGCAAATTTGAGTAATGAGATTCAGCAATAAGTTTTATAACTTCTCTCATAGATTTAGAACAATGAACTGACAAAACATCTCTTCTTGCAACGCTGTCAAGTGCACGAGGAGGAGTTGTCAAAAGTCTGGCAATTTTTTCTATTTTTTCAACAACATCAGAATGTGGTTCTGCGATAATAAAATCATCATTGCCGTGAACAATAGCATTTCTAAGTCTGCCATAACTTATCAAATCATCTTCATATTTACGAACAGTATAGTTGAAAGCGACAGCCTTTCTTACAGCCTCAGAAAACCCCATACTACGATTCATATTGTAGCGAGTTTTGATAGTGTAATCAATGTCATTAAATGCTGCCAAAAACTTCATAGCATTAGACTTTTCAACAGTATCTTTGACATAAGCATTTTCTTGAATTTCGTCCATAAGTTCCCCTTTAAGTAAATATAACACATAAAGGCGGAAAAATAAAAACAATTTAAAACAAATACACAAAATAAATTACAAAATATTTTAAAATTATGTTTTTATTTTCAAAATATTTTTTAGGGAAAAACATAACACAAAAACGCTTTTAATTTGGAGTGAAATTCAATGAAGAATTTGAACCAAAGTAGATTTCTGGGACTTTGCCTACAATCACACTTTCAGCCACCAAAACTTCTGTAACACTGTCAATGGTTGCAGTGTAAGCAGGCAAAATCATACTCACACTTGCATAAAGTTTTATATAAACAGAATGGTTTGTCTGGTTTATACCAGCACTTTTCAAATTGCTTTCAAAAACAGAAGTCATCGCTCCTATTGGCACAAGTTTTAAATTGACCTTTGGTCCTATTCCTGACAAAAACGGAATTCCAGTAAAAGTCCCCAGTGCCACATCAATTCCGTTCTTTCCCATATTGTCAAGATAGACTTGTGCCACCTGATAAAACTTTCTAGCAATCAAATTCAACCTTATCGTGTCGAGTGAAATCATAGCAATATTGTCACTGTTGTCATATTCAATTCTTACAATGTCTTCATACGCAACATTTTCTTCATTCAAAACATCATAAACAGCATCACTTACTGCAGAAGTTGACAAAGAATAAACCATATGCCTGGTTGCTTCAACAACAACAGGATTTACCACACAATAAACATAGACAAAAGTTAAAACAAAAAAAAGTAAAAACGCAATCAGAATGATACACGCTTTTCTTCTTTTTCTCTTCTTGTATTTGTTGCGATAATAATTCATTAAGATATGTATATGAACAAATACCGACAAAAACAACAAAAATTAACATTTTTCGCAAATTTATTTTTGATATGTATTATGTGTATTATGCATAGCATACTACACTATATATTGTATTATGCAAAACAAATAATACACAATCGGATTATTTCTTTGTATGCGATCTAAAAATCAAAGAAAACAAAAACGCAAAACCCACAGCTGCAGCAATACCTCCTGCAGTTGCACAAAGACCACCTGTAAAAACACCCAAAAGTCCATAAGTTTCCACAGCACTTATTGCACCTTTAGCAAGCGAAGCACCAAAGCCAACAATTGGCACATTTATACCTGCTTTTGCAAAATTTGAAATATAATCAAACACACCTACTGCTTCTAAAAACACCCCTACCAAGACAAAAGTAACCAATATTCTTGCAGAAGTCATATTTGTTGTAATTATCAAAAGTTCTCCAAGCATACAGACAAAACCACCAATTAAAAACACCCAAAGATAAGTCAAAAAAACATCCATACAAATCTCCTTACATTTCTATCACAATAGCATGACACACACTAGGTATACTATCTCCCTGTTGAGTTGATGTTGCACTCAATAGTGCACCAGTAGGCAAAAATAAAATTTTCTTATATTGCCCATCTCTCATTTTTGCCATTAAATAAGAGTTAAACACTGTTGCACAACAACCAGCACCAGAAGCACCGCACAAAGTATTTTGTTCTCTCTTATAATACATTTGCCCACAATCGCAATAATTTACTCCTAAGATTATTCCTTCATCTTCCATTAAATCTATCAAAATTTCACTGCCAACCTTTCCCAAATCTCCTGTGACAATCAAATCATAGTCATCAGGAGTCGTTTTTGTGTTTTTAAAATGTCTTAATAATGTATTTCTAACTGCTGGCGCCATGGCGGCTCCCATATTGTTTACATCACTTATCCCCCAATCAATAACCTTCCCAAAAGTTATCATAGAAACTCTTGGTCCTTCACCCTTTAAAGACAAAATACAGCTCCCCGCACCAGTGACCGTCCATTGCGAAGTTGGTGGTCTTTGATTCCCCAATTCAAGCGGGAATCTATATTGTCTTTCTGCTGTTGAGAAATGAGAACCTGTGCAACATACAACATTGTCAAAATAACCACCATCAACCAGCACAGAGCCTACAGCAATGCTCTCTGCCATAGTCGAACAAGCTCCATAAACCCCGAGAAAAGGAAATTGAAAAGCCCTAGCAGCATAAGAAGAACTGACAATTTGATTAAGCAAATCTCCTGCTATCATAATGTCAACATCTTTAGGTAAAAGTTTTGCTTTTTCGATAACTCCTGTTATGGCACTTTCTAGCATTTTTCTTTCTGCTTTTTCATAAGTTTTTTCACCAAAACTATCATCTTTCATAACATAATCAAAATAATCACCAAAATTTCCATCTCCTTCCTTTGGTCCAACAATGGTGTAAGACCCAATAATTTTGGGTTGTTTCTTCAAAATAATAGTTTGTTCAATCTTCATTTACAAGCCTCCAACACTCACTTTAAAATAGAGAAATTATCCAATAAATAAATCCAACAACCATGCTTGACACAACACCAAACACAATAACTGGACCAGCAATAGTAAACATCTTCACACAAATCCCATAAACAATGCCTTCACTTTTAAATTCAAGAGAAGGACTTGTTATTGAGTTAGAGAAACCCGTAATTGGCACAATAGAGCCACCACCAGCAAACTTGCCTATTTGATCATACACTCCAATACCTGTCAAAAAAGAGGCAATAAATATCAAAATAATAAGCGTATAAGCCCACGCTGACTGTTGTGACAGCGATGGAAATATAAGTAGCAAAATATCATTTATTCCTTGACCTATAAGACAAATAAGTCCACCAACCCAGAAAGAGTTAAACAGCGTTGGCCAAGGCCTGGTTTTAGGAATTTTTGCCATAACATACTTGTTATATTCGGCATTTCTCTTTTTGTCTTCCATAGATAATACTCCATTTTTGTTTATTATTTCCTGCAATCAAAATATTAAACAAAAATCACTCAAACTTTCTTTTGCAAATGAATAAATCCCAACATTTTACTAACACTAAAAGAAAGATTGGAGGTAAATATGAAAAAAATATTTTTAGGAGTTGTCGCTTTAACTCTTACATTTGTTCTCACTGCTTGTGGAACTTCTGCAAACAGTGCAGCAATAACAAGTTTAGGAAACCAACTTGACGAAACTGCAAACGCAATCAGCAACATTCAAACAGTCAATCCGTCAGATCTAAACATAACAAAGACGATGTTAGAATCTATGACTGCCGACAACACAAACGAAAGATTGTATAACAACGCATATAGCACACAACAAAACTTGCTTAATGAAGAATATTACAAAACAGACATATTGAGAAAAACAGCGAACATAAAAAATTGTCTATCAAAAAATATCAAACTTTCAAAAGCTCAAATAAGTGCTGTAAAAGATTTGACATCAAGTCTTGCAAAATATACAAACTCAATTTCTTATTCTGAAAGCGAAATGAACAGCGCAGTCAAATCTATTTCATCAATGAAGAAGAATATAACAAAAAATGCAGAAAAAATAAATGCAAAATTGAATAGACTCGCCTGCAATTCCAATTCTCGTTCTTCATATTACGAAAATTTGATAAACACATTAGACCAACTTGAAAATTGTTTAAATGTAAGTTGCACAGAAGATAGCGAGCAACAAACTCAAACAGAAACATCACAAACAAATCAAACTGAAAGTGGTACAACTGACAGTGCTCAAACAAAGACAAAAACTGGAATAACAAAAAATATAGACACATACTCAACCAATGACAACACCAATTATAAAAACCAAACAAGACAAAATCCATACAATTATGCCTACAATGGCAATCGTGGATATTATCCAGCAAACTATTACAACAATCAATATTTGCCTGAAAATTATTATAACTACTCTGCCCCTTATGGCAATGTTTACAACAGATTTAACAGATTCAATCCATCAAGAAACACTGACACTTATGGTCCTATGATGAGAAATATTGACACTTATGGATACAACAATGCAAACAATAATTTTTATGGATATGGAATAAATGGAGTCTATAGAAACGGCATAAATTATGGTAATGGCTATACTTATGGAATAAATGGAAATTACGCAAACAAACTTTACAATTCTAACAATTTCAATAGATTGTCAACACCTTACGCTACAACTTATGCAAACACTGATTCCAAGCAAGAACCAAGATTGGAAGATTATGAAGAGGTAAAAGATGACAACACAGTTGAAAAAATAAACAAAAACAACAATGTAGAAAATTTAAAGACAGGAACGAATTCAAAAGAAACAACAACAGCAAACGACTCAATCAACGAAAATCTTACTTCCGATGAACAAACACAAGAAGTGAGTTCAACTGATGTAAAAATCTTACGACCACACAAAGAAAAATCAACAAAAGAAATTGTTGACTCCAAAACAATAAATGATGAAGATGAAGAATTAAACAGAGTTGTAAAAGCTCATTAAAAGAAAAAAGTTCGGCAATCATAGTCGAACTTTATTTTTTTGAAAACAATGATTTTATTCCACTTCCAGCTACACTTAATATGTTGAAAATCCCCAAACTTGTGGTTGACAATAAAATCGAATAAACAATAATGGCAGACAGCATTTTCTTGTCCACAATATTTGGGCAGTCGTTTTGTATGACATTAAGATTTTTTATCCATTTGTCACTTACTCCCAAAACATAGGCATAAGGCAAAACATCATAATATATGTTTGGATTTTCTTCAACAAGCATTTTAATTCTGTCAGATTCTGCCGTTTTGATAAATTCTCTAAAACCGATAATTTCTCCGAGTTTTTCAAAACCATTTTTATTGTAAATCCTAATTTTTCTAGAAAGCATAACAATAAGAAGCATACAAACACAAACAGCAAGCAAGACAAATGCTTGATACAACTGTCCAAACATAATAAACAAAACCATACACCCTGTGGCAATTGCGCCTATAAGTATCAGGAAAAAGATAAAAGAAATCAGTCTTCCCCTAAATGTTTTGTTTTTATGTCTGTAGTCATAATAATTCAGCACCCAGTCTGCACAAATAATAAAAAGCACAGTAGAAACAGCAGCAAACACACCAAACATATAATATAACTCAGCACCGAAATAAAACACAGAAAAATAGAAAAGAGTTGCTATCAAGCATATAAACATCTGTCTGTAAGTAATTGATTTTTTATCAAAATATTTGTTTTCTGTGTCATGTTCAATAAGATTAACTACATTTGTTACAGTTTGGTTTGCCTCAAGCCTTTGAGGAATGTTTTTTACAAGAACTTCTTTGTCAGTCCCAAAAATCTTATCGAACAAAATTTTTTCATAATTTTTTGATTCGTCTGGAAGTTTATCCACCAATTTTGTCAATTTCTGATTTTTCTTATCATTTGATATGCTTAAATATTTCTTGCCTGCCCAATAAACTATCATGGCAGAAATATCTTCACCATCTACAACGCCATCTATCAAAAAGCCGACTTCTGCAGGATTCATATTGTCTGGGCTTTTAAATTCAACAGTAGGCACAACCTGTTTTTTGTCTAAATGCTTAAAGAAATATACAAGAAATGAAACAAGAACAGCAATAAGAAGAATTGCAAAAATGACAATAAAAATATCAAAGTGTAAAAGCTCTAAAACAAGAGCCTTTACACTTAAAACGATATCGGCAATATAACCAAAAAAGGCAATATTGCAAAAAATAACTAAAAACAAAAAAGATTTAAGCAGTGCGTTTTTCATAAGCAAACTCAACTAAAATTGAACTTTTGGAGCAGATCTTTCTTCCTTATTTTCAATTTCAAACAAAACTTTCTTTTCAAACTTAAAATGTCTAGCAACCAAATTTGAAGGAAACATTTCAATTTTGTTGTTTAAAATTTTTACACAACCATTGTAATATTTTCTTGAATTTGCAATTTCAGCTTCAAGATTGTTTAAGTTATTTTGCAAATCAATAAAGTTTTGATTTGCTTTCAAATCTGGATAATTTTCAGAAACAGCAAACAAACTTTTCAATGTTCCTGCCAACATATTTTCGCTTTTTGCTTTTTGTTCTGGATCATTTGCAGACATACAAGCGTATCTTGCCTGCATAACTCCTTCCAAAGTTTTTTCTTCGTGTTTTGCATAACCTTTTACAGTTTCTACAAGATTTGGAATAAGGTCATATCTCTTTTTCATATAAACATCCATTGTAGAATAACCTTCTTCCGCATTGTTTCTAAGTCTAATCAATGAATTGTAAACAGCGATAACCCAAGCGATAGCAATCACAGCGAGCAAAACAACAGCTGCACCAATTCCGATCAATACCCAACCCCAAACTGGCATAATACACCTCCTTAATAATAGTAATATTATATCATACATTAATGCAAATAACAAATGTAAAATACTAAAATTTGAAAAACAATAAATTTAAATTATCTATTTCTTTCTTTTCTAATATAATATAAAGTTATTTTAGCAACAACAAAGACGATAAAAATTGCCAAAATAATCAAAAAGTATGTCAGAACAACAGAACCGTTAGAAAGTGCAGAACCAATCTTTTTGAAAGATACTACAATATCATAATTTTCACTGATGTTATCCAAAGTGAATTTGTTGTTTGAAAGCGAAATAGTTTCGCCGTTTACCGATACAAAATCAATGTTGTATCCTTCACTTGGAGTAATTATAAATGTTCTGCTACTGCCATGAGCCACATTATCAATATCACCCCCAGAACTTGACATACTACCACCTTTACCAAGAGATACAACAACTGTATAATATGCTTCTTCAAAAGTCACTTCAACATTTATATCAGAAACAATATCATCCAAATGATACAATCCATTTTCATCTGCCAAAAGTAAACTACCATTGGCAACAACCCTTTGTATCTTGTATCCTTCCTTTGGTTCAATAGAAAAGACAATTTCATCATTTCTTGAAACAACAGTGTTGCTTACAACCTGATTTTCAACGATAATATTTCCATGAGTGCCAGTGTTGAATGAAACTGACAACTTGTTTTTTTCAATTGTTTCAACATAAAGATTCAAATCAGAATCTATAGTCATAGTTATGGATTGATTTATGCTTTTTTCTTCGCCATTTATTACAATCTTTTTAATATCAAACCCTTCATGAGCCAAAACAGTGATAGTATATTCAAAATCTGCGAACAAAGTTGTATTTGGCTCGGCAATCTCATCGTTTAAATATACATAAAAATCGCCACTTTCAAAGTTTAACTTATATGTTTCTGCTGAGTCACTCACAACTTCAATATACAATGTGTTTGTTTTTAATGAATTAGAGAGGCTGTCAGTAAGAGTGACATACAATGTATATTCCCCAACACTAAGATTTGAGATTGTAATATTTAAATCGGTTTGGAAAGTAGAAACTTTTTCTTCGACAGATGATATCTTACTACTTTGACCACTAAACGAAATTTTGTTTGTCACATCAAGACCAATATAAGACAATGTCACATCAATACTTGAATTTTGTTGCATCATAATTTTGTTTGAAAAGTTTTTTTCAATTCTAAGATTCAAATCAGTAAATTCAATATTATTATTGAGTGCAAAAGTTTCTGCAGCAGTGCCCGAATAACCATATATATGAGTCATTTTTAAGTCAGTTTGACTCTGTGAAAAAGATTGAATATCAGAGCCAATCAACATCTCTTCTATTCCAGTTTTTGTGAATGCATGTGCACCTATTGTTCTTACATAAGGAAGTTCCAAACTTGTCAATGAAGAACATGATGCAAAAGCATAGTCTCCAATTGTTTGAATGTCTGAAACATCAAAAACAGAAAGATTTGAACAATCTCTAAAAGCATAATCCCCAATTTGAATCAAATAATCACTGTCGCAGTGTATTTCTTTCAAAGATGTGCAACCATAAAATGCTGAATCATAAAACATATAAACCGAACTTGGAAGATTTAATATTTCAACATTTGCGTATTTGAAAGCGAATTGATCAATACCAATAACTCTTCTGCCATTTATTGTTTCAGGAACATTTAAAGTAGTCAATTCACCACTATATTTTGTGATAATTGCACCATTATAATATAATTCATATTCATAATTGCTAAGAAGATCCATGTTGTCATAATAATATGTGAAAGTTGTGACATTACTTCTTTGAACAATACGATTGTTTGAATTATAAATGTAAGCAATTGCCGTAACTTTTGTTGTTTCGGAGATAGAAATTGGATTTGAATATAAAGAATCTGAAGAATCCACAACATCAGTAAAGTCATCAGTTGAGTAATAAATTTTTAATGTTCCTTCGCCATCATAATCATAAGACAAAGAAAGAGAAATTGAAGATGTTGGGAATTTTTCTTGAGAGCTAAACTCAACATAACCACTGGTTTGAACTCCAACATCAGCAATGTTAACCATTCCGTAACCATAATCTTGATCCCAACCAACATCACCCAAATCAACAGCATTGTCTTTCAGTACATCATACATTTCATCAATAGAATAATCAGCAAAACCAGGATTTGAGTAAATAAGTGCAACACACGCTGTCACATGTGGAGCAGCCATTGAAGTCCCCGACATAGTCACATAAGATGTAGGTGAAGAAATTCCTGCACTGGTAATCGATGTCCCTGGAGCAGCAAAATCAATATATTCGCCATAATTGCTGTAAGTATCGACGCTCAGAGTGTACCCTGTTGGGAACGACTTAACCCTCACCAAAGCAGCAACAGTAATTGCTTCTCTAACATTTGCAGGGCAAGCATTTGCAACATCAATTCTAATTCCTGTATCTTCATCACCATTTCCAGCTGAAACAACTGAAGCTATTCCATCATTATAAGCATTTTGAACAACTGTTGTAAGTTTAGAATTGCTTGTCGAAGACCCTTCAACACCGACACTCATATTCATAACTTTTATGTTTAAATTTTTACTATTTTTAAGTTGGATAACATAATTTACGCCAGCAACAATTCCAGAAACATAACCTTTACCTTCTGCATTTAATATCTTGACTGGAATTATCTTAACATTAGAAAGAGTCGCCTCTGCAATGGTCCCACTAACATGCGTACCATGACCATTTTTATCTTGATAATTATATGTTGTCCCTACATCAGTTATATAACTTGTGGCATATTCTGTCAAAATTCTGTCTTGAAAAAGTTCGTGATCTTTGTAAATTCCGCTATCAAGAACAGCAACAATAACTTCTTGCAATTCATCCTGACCATACATCTCAAGCATAGTATTTGTATAATCTGCATATCCAACATAAGATGCACCCCATGATTTGTATGAATATGTAGTATTTGTCCCGATGCTAGATTCTGCTGAGATTACACTATCATAAAAAACATCTGTGACCCCACTCAAATTGGAATAATAATCGTATGCCAAATCTGTGCTTTCTTTGTCATCATATTGAAAAATATGATATTGATTGTATTCTGCCTTTGCAACAGCACCACAACTGTTCAAATCATCCCAAGAATAGACAATCAAACGATTTATGTCGGAATATTTTTCTAAAGTAATGCTGTCATCTTCCTGCATAGAAACAGAAATTGAATTGTCATTTTCAAGAATTTTCACAGAGCAATAATCTTCATCAACCTCTTCGTTTTCATCATCTATTGTCAAATTACAATTTTCAACTGCCTCTGTTTTTAAGTAAATTTCTTTATCTTCAATTTTATATTCATCTTCACTCAACACATATGTCTCAGTATCAGACAAAGTGTCATAATCTTTCAACATTTGAGTGAATGCACTGTTAAACGCTTGAAAGTCATCATCGTTTGATGATGCAAAAGTAATATTCACAAATGACAACAAAAAAGAAAACACACAAAAAGCCATGACCAAAACAGTCAAAATAATCGAATACTTTTTATGCATTTTCTTTATTTTTACCATGTAGTTAGTATATCACTATAATCAAAAAAAATCAACAATATTACAGTATTGATATTATATAATGATATTTAAACAATAAAAGTTTTTGTTGTCGTTTATTCAATCAAAATCGCTTTTATTTTTTGCATAAGAAATCATATTTTCATCTTCAAATTTCATTGCTTTCATACAATTTACCATAGAAAAATTCTCTTTTGCAACAAGGCAAGTAAGAAATTTTGTATCATTGTAATAATTTAAAGTTTTGTTTATCAAAAGTTTAAAAACTCCGCTTTTTCTATATTCAGGAGCAACATAAGCTTGTGAGACATAAATCCCCTCGCCTCTGTCTGCCCAATACACTTTTGAAAATAAAACCATTCCTATTGATTTTTCTCTGTCTTTTGCAATCAAACAAACAGCCAATTTATCTTCAAAAATATCTTTATCAATATTTTCTGCAAGCTTTGATGATTCAATAAAAGACGCTTTATCTATTTCTTTATTAGCCAAAACAATAAAATCTTTGTCTTCTCGTTTTGCTTCTGTAATTTCTATATCCATTCCATCTCCTTTCATTACATATTATTAAAAGAAACAGAATTTTGATATTAAAATTGAAAACAAAAGCTAGAAGAGAGAAAAGTAAAAGAAATTTTGTCAATTTGGTTGACATTGAAAGATTTATCATATATAATATGTCGTGTTAACTGACTTTGTGAGTTATCATTGTTTGTAAAATTTGCGGATGTGGCGGAATGGCAGACGCGCTTGTTTAAGGGGCAAGTGGGAAACCGTGGGAGTTCGACCCTCCCCATCCGCACCAAAAAAGACTTGATTTATAGATCAAGTTTTTTTATTTTATAAATATTGTCAACAAACAAATCTTTGGCTTTGAAAAATCAAAATACCACAAAATATTCTGATAACAACAAAAAAACGGCTATAATGCCGTTTTTTTATAAAGTCATAGTCATTTCTTGAGATTTTTCATTGATTTTTGTCTCGTTTAAAACTTCCAAACCTACTCTATATTCTCTCAAAATTTGTTTTTGTTTCTTTGCAGACAATTCTTCAAAAGTTTTTGCTTTTCTTTTTAAAGTTTGTCTTGTCAAAGATGCATTATATATTATCTCGCCTATTTGATCCAAAGTAAGCTCATCTTTTTTTCTTAAAACATCAGCAATTACTTTTGCAGACTCATAATATTCTTTCTGTAGGTCTGTACTTAAATTAGCAAACTCCAAGTTTGCCATGTCAATTTCGACTTCACCATTTACCACCCTAACAGTCGCTGGTAAATTTGAAAAATCTAAGTTGTCAAGAAAATTTCTATCTTCTGTTTTTACTTTATGCCATACGGATTCAAATGTACCATCAGAATTTTTCTTAAAACTTCTCCAATCTTCATGAAGTTGAATAGCAATTCTGGTCTCTAATGTCATATAGATTATTCTCCTCCCCATATATTCTTATTATAGCACATAAATTATAAATTTTCAATACTCTTTTTTATTATTTGCTATTTTTGCAAAATTTGTTGCAAGAATTCTTTGTTTTTTTCTAACTTTTCTTTTTCTGCTTCAATCAATTTTGCTGGGGCTTTTGCCATAAATCCAGGATTTGACAACATTTTTTCACTTCTAGCAATTTCAAACTTAAGTTCTTCAATTTTCTTTTCAAGTTTTTCTTGTTCTTGAGCTTCGTCAACCAAATCACCCATAGGCAAATAAACCGTGCAAATGGTTGTCACAATTTCTGCACATTTTTGTTCTGGAGCAGTTTTTACGATTTGAATTTGACTGCCACCTGCAAGTTTGCTTATTATGTGCAAATTGTTTTTGATCAATTTATTTTCGCTTACAGGCAAAATGTTTATTGAAATTTTCTTATTGTCAGGGATTTGATATTGACTTCTTGTTGCTCTAATTGCCTTAACAACATTTATAATGCTTTCAAATTTCAAATCTTTGAATGCCAACTTTTCATCAAATTGTGGGAATTTAGAAAGCATAATAGTTTTTTCGTGTTTTGGCAAGTTTTGATATATTTCTTCAGTAACGAAAGGAATAAATGGATGGAACAACTTCAAAAGTTGTGTCAAAACATAAAGCAAAACATTTTGTGTTTTCTCTTTGTTTTCTTCGTTTTCTCCATATAAGTCAAGCTTGCTTACTTCAATATACCAATCGCAGAACACTCCAACAGTAAACTCAATAAGGTTTGCAGAAGCAACGCCGAGAGCATATTTGTCAAGGTTCTTTGTTGTAGACTTGATAAGTGCTTGAAGTTTAGATAAGATCCATTTGTCTTTGTCATCAAGTTTAAATTCAGACAATGGTCTAACTTTCATTTTTTCAGTGTTTGCAATAACAAACTTGCTTGCATTGTAAAGTTTGTTTATAAAGATTTTGCTTTCTTTTGCTTTGTCAATGCTGTATCCAATATCCATACCCATTGATGTTCCGTTTACAAGAGAAAGTCTCAAACTGTCTGCACCATGTTCGTTGATTACATCAATTGGATCTATTCCATTTCCAAGGTTCTTGGACATCTTACGCCCTTGAATATCACGAACAATACCATTGATTACAACTTCTTTAAATGGAAGTTGTTTTGTAAAGAACAAGCCACTAAATACCATTCTAACAACCCAGAAAGTTATGATATCATAAGCAGTTATCAAAGCATCTGTTGGGTAGAAATATTTATATTCTGGTGTTTTAAGAGGCCAGCCAAGTGTTGAGAATGGCCAAAGAGCAGAACTAAACCAAGTATCCAAAACATCTGGATCTTGAGAAATCTTTTTGCTTCCGCATTTTGGACAAACAGAAACATCTTCCTCGCAAGCATCTGTCCAACCACAATCTTCACAAGTGAAAACTGGGATTCTGTGTCCAAGCCACAACTGTCTTGAAATACACCAATCTTGTATGTTTGTAAGCCAGTTGAGATATTGTTTTTCGTAGCGTTTTGGAATAAACTTCAAGCTTCCATTTCTTACAGCTTCAATAGCAGGTTTTGCAAGTTCTGACATCTTAACCCACCATTGTTCAGAAACTTTTGGTTCTGTCATGCTTCCGCAACGACAACAACATCCAACTTTGTTTTTGTAGTTTTCAACTTTAACAAGCACGCCAAGTTTTTTAAGTTCTTCTTCAATAGGCTTTCTTGCTTCAATTCTGTCCATTCCGGCAAACTTACCAGCATTTTCGTTGAGTTTGCCATCATCATCAATGACAGTGATCATTTCAAGATTGTGTCTAAGTCCCAAATCGTAGTCATTTGGATCGTGTGCAGGTGTAATTTTTACAGCGCCTGTTCCAAAATCCATTTCGCAATATTCATCAGCAACAATAGGGATTGGACGATTTACAATAGGAAGAATAACATTTTTGCCTATAACATTTTTGTATCTCTTATCATTTGGGTTTACAGCAACAGCAGTATCACCAAACATAGTTTCTGGTCTTGTTGTAGCAACAATTATTCCACCATTACCCTGTTCAAAAGGATACATAATGTGCCAAAGTTTTGTGTTTTGTTCTTTATATTCATTTTCAATATCAGAAATAGAACTCTTGCAATGTGGACAATAATTGATTACTCTCTTGCCTTTGTAGATATAGCCTTTTTTGTAATATTCAACAAATGCGTGTCTAACAGCACGATTAAGGTTTTCATCCATTGTAAAAGCACATCTGTCCCAGTCGCAAGAAATACCAATCATTTTAAGTTGGTCTTGAATGGTGTTTCCATAAAGTTTATACCATTGCCAACCTCTTTCAATAAACTTCTCTCTGCCAAGTTCTTCTTTTGAAGTCCCCTCTTTTTCAAGAGAAGCAACAACCTTTGCTTCTGTTGCAATGGCAGCGTGGTCTGTTCCTGGAGTCCAAAGAGTTTCAAACCCTTGCATTCTTTTATATCTTACAACAATATCTTGAATGGTGTTGTTTAAAGCGTGTCCAACATGTGCCTTTCCGGTAACATTTGGTGGTGGCATACAAATGCTAAACTTCTTTTTGTTTTTGTTTGGTTTAGCTGAAAAATATTTATTGTCTAACCATTCTTGATAAATTCTTTTCTCAAAATTCTGTGGTTGATAAGTTTTTTCCATAGCAATCTCCTACTAACTTCTATAGTATAATATAAAATCAAAAAAAATCAAAATTTTTTTATTTGACTTTTCAAAAAGTTTTAAAGTTTAAACCAAATTTTTCGTTTTAGCATATCTTTATTCTTGTAAGGAGGAAAAATGAAAATTTGGAAAAAACTTAGCATCATAGGTATGGCTTTGTTGCTTGTTGTTTCGGCAGGATTTTTTGTTACTGCGTGTGGCAAAAAAGATTACAACAAAATCAATCTCAACGAAGTGACTCACAGCATCTTTTATGCCCCACTTTATGTAGCAATGAATCAAGGCTATTTTGAAGATGAAGGACTTTCTGTAAGTTTGACAAATGGTGGAGGCTCTGACACTTCAATGAGTGCACTGCTTACAGGTTCTGCTGACATAATTTTGGCAGGCCCAGAAACTGTAGTTTACACCCAACAAGAAGGCGTAGCAGACAAACCAGTGGTATTTGGTCAACTTACAACTTGCGATGGTTCTTTCATCGTTTCAAAAGAAAATGACCAAGACTTCAGCCTTTCAAATCTTGTAGGAGAAACAATTATCGGTGGCCGTCAAGGTGGACTTCCAGCCATGACCTTGCAATATATAATTGAAAACAATGGCTATACAATCGGTACTGGAGAAAATGAAATCAATTTAAGAACAGATGTTGCATTCAATTTGACAGCAAGCGTTTGGGAAGGAGATTCTTCAGTCAAATACTGCACCCTTTTTGAACCTACTGCCACAAACATTGAAAAAGAAGGGAAGGGATATGTCGTTGCAAGTCTAGGAGAAATTTCTGGAAGCATACCTTATACCTGCTTTGCGACAAAAGAGAGTTATCTTGAAGAGCATTCTGATGTTGCAGAAAAATTTTTAAAAGCTGTGTCAAGAGGATATGATTTTATTGTTTCAAACGACTCAGAAATTGTTGCCGAAGCATTGCTTCCATCTTTTGAAGGAAACACTGTTGAAGAACTTCAAGTTGCCGTAGAACAATATATTTCTATCAGTGCTTGGAGCAGTGATATGATCCTGACAGAAGAAAGTTTCAACAATCTCATGAATGTAATGTTAAACGCTGGTGTCATCACAGAAACATCCAACTGGGAAGATGTTGTAAACAACACTCTCGCAACAAAAATAAACAGCGAGCTTGCTTAAATATGAACGATAAAAAACAAAAGAAAAACATAATTTCGCAAATAAAATAAAAAAAGAGCAGTCATATTCTGCTCTTTTTCATTTTAGAAATACATATTTTTGTAATTCTTTTTCTTGAAAGAACTACCACCACTGCTACTTGATCCACCACCAAATTTGTTTCTTCTAGCAAGCAAAACAATCATAAGGATCAAAAGACCAAGCACAACAACACCACCAACACTTCCTGCAACAATCCAAATCCATGTCATATTTCCATTGTTGGTTTGAGTTGCTTCACAAGAAATGGTGAAAGCATTGTCAAAATCATCAGTCAAACTTGTCATATCAAGCACGAAATGATAATACTTATACTCATCGTTTTCATAACTTTCTCTCAAAGTACAGAAAGATTTTGTAGGGTCATCAGTTTTATAAACATCCAAGTCAACAATAAATTGATCTGCGTTGAAATCATAATCTTTCTTTACATAAATTTCAAGCTTCAGTGACGCTTCTGATTTTGAAACAGCAACAGTCTCTCCACCAGTTGTGATTGAAACCCCACCACTGTATAAATCCACTTTCAAAATACCATCATTTATGTCAAAAGTTATCACACAGGCATTGTCACGATATTTTGCATAAATTTCGCAATCACCAGTAAAATAACCGCTTCCAAAAGTAAATTCCAAAATTCTGCTTTGATTGTCATTCAACAAAACATCTTCACCATCTTCAACAGTAATATACCAACCAACAAAAGCATTTGGAGTGTTTGGTTTTGCTTTTGTTTCCACTCTGTAAGTTTGTCCATAAACCATTTTTGATAAAGTAAGACTTTCTGTTGTTGTGTTTGTACCTTCTGCATAGAAAACATAACCAGGAGTTTCCCCTTCAACCAATTCATCAGCATTGTCACCTTTGAAAAGTTTTGAAACAACATTGGCTTTAAAACTCTTTGCATCTGTAGAGATGTTATACTCTCCTGCTGTTGACATATTTACACTCTTCACATAAAGAGTAAATCCATTATCATCTTGATTTTTAGTAATATCCAACAAATCTGTTCCAGAAATTCTGTAAGTCACATTATTTCCATTTACGAGTGTAATGATCTTGGCTTTTTCTACGCCATTCAAAAGAACTGATGACAAAGAGTAATAATTGCTCATATCACCAATAACAGCATCTTCTTCAAGTATATCTTTAAAAGAGAATTGCATAGCTACTTGATCACCAAAACGATAACCATTCGCCAAAGTTGAAGTCATGTTCAAAACATCAGTATTTAAATTGTTTGAAACTTTAACAGTAAAATTGCCGTAAAAACTTTGAAGATTTATCATTGAAGAACCAACATACCAAACAGTATCAAAGTCCCAATCTCCATATAAAGGATGCCAAACCTGATTTGAAAAATAAGCAGAAGAATTCATAGCATCATTTGCAACAGTAATATAATCATAAAGGCTTTGATCGGTGTAATAATAGTTTCCAATGCTTCCAAATCTTTCAATTCCAGAATTTGCCTTAAAGTGTATGTAAGAAATATTTTTTGTAATAGGTGCTGGATTTGAAACCACTCCTGCGACTTCACCTACATTTACAACTGCATCAATACTTGTTGAAGCATTGTTAGTCACATTAAAGCTGTTTTCGCATGCAACATTGATTATCTTGCTTCCGCCTTGGCTTACATTTCCAACAATTCCACCTATGCTTAAATCTCCAATAAATTCTGGAGCAATCGTTGCATTGTATTTTACGCTAACAACAGCAAAAGATAATTCTGAATTTGAGACAGCGCCAACAACTCCACCAAAATTTAAGATTTTTCCATCTTTTCTGTCGAAGGTCCAATTTCCAAAACCAGCATTTCCACTATAACGGCACACAACATCAGAAATATCACAATCGACAGCCATACCTGCCAATGTTCCAAAATTTATATTGTAATCAAAGTTTGTGTTGTAATTTACTTTTGCAGTAATTTGAACATATTGAATAGATGTGTTTTGAGCTTTACCAACCAATGCACCAACATAAGAAGTCACACATCCGCCTGTAGTGATTGTTATATTTTGAGAAATAGAAACATTTTTGATTGTAGCACCATTAGTCACGCCGAAAAGTCCAGCATATTGATTGTTTTCTATTCCTGCTTCCTCTGTGTCAACACTTGCATCAATCCTTAAATTTGAAATAGAATAACCTCTGCCATCAAACACACCAGCAAAAGGGTTCTCCTCTGTACCGATAGTGTTGTAAACAACATCTCCATCAGGATTGCCTGCTGTGTTTAAGACTGACATATCAATATCAGCAGTGAGCACAACATAATCAGTAGGCTGTCCATACTGAGCACTTAGACCAGTGCCATAATTGTCAATATATCTTTTAAGTTCTGCAGCACTTGAAATTTCAATAGGTTCTGCCGAAGTATCAGCAGCAGATGCAACATTTGGCGTAAAAAGCAACCCACCAAAAAGACTGGTTAGGCAGAAAACAAACAAAAATAAGGATAAATTCAGAATTTTCTTCATATTCCCCTCTTTAATTACAATTTACCACATTCAACCTTATTTTTCCAAATATATTGACAAATTATTTATAAAAACTAATTCCAAGAATTTTTAAATTTCAATTTTCTTGCCATTTTTTCTTTGTCTTTTTGAATTTCCGTCTTATACACTTTTTCTTTGTTTAGTGGTTTAGTCATCAAATAATATCTAAGTTCATCAAGACAGTGGTCATCTTTTTTTATTGGCACATCATCATCGCCCCACCAATAATTTTTCATCTCTCTTATCAAATTTACGCAATTTTTGAAGATAAACAACCGACTTTTTCCATCTGCAGTTTTCAAATATGATTTGACAACAGAGATGCCAGAAAACAAATCTTTATTTACTTTGGGATTGACCAAAATTCCGTTTTCATAAAAAAGTTCCACAACATTTTTTTCGCTTGCCAAAGTCCTTTGTCCAGCAGCAGAATCTATCAATGCTCTCAAATATCCACGACTGTCAGTTTTCCAATTCAGCCTTTTTGCAATCTCTTTTATTTTGTTTGCGTGATATTCAACCGTTTTCTGTGAAGCATAATGCTCTGCAACGACATAGACATTCCCATCAAAATCAACTGCATAAAAATGTGCAGAAAGTGGATTGTGAAGTCCAGGATCGATGGATATGGTGTCTTGCCAATCAAGTGGAATATTGAAAGGCTCGATAACATTGATATTTTCATCAAATTCATTGTAAACAAGTCCACCATTTTGCATAAATTTTCCATATCTTCTACTTTCAATTTCATCAGCCGGCAAACTTTTTGTCATATTCTCAATTTCTTTTTTAGACAAAAAAGGATTGTCTGCCCACTCCATAGTTTCGCACCAAACTTCTTCGTCATTTTTTTCGTTTAAATAAATTGTGTTGTAAACCCAAGTCAGCCCTTTAAGTGGTGTCATTGTTCCAAAAATATCTCCGCATTTGTCAAGAACTCTCATTTTGCATTCAAGATAAATATCAAATGGCGGTTCTTCATCAAACCAAACATAATCAAGAGAGGCACCTTGAAATTTTTCTCTGCCTTGGTCACAACTTTTAAAGCCAATCCTGCTCAATCCTCCCGCTTCAGATCTAACCAAAATGAAATCAATAATTCCGTTTTCTGCACTATCTTGCCCACCACTGACCATAACTATTTTTTCTATGTAAGAAGCAGGCAAATACTCCAAAATTTTGCGTTGTGCAACATCTCTTTGCACCTGTCTTGACAGACTGACAACCCATCCTTCTGTCACTTTGTTTTCTCTATAAGGATGCACACCACAAGCCAAATAAACGACTTCAACAGCACCACATTCCGTCTTGCCCGAGCGATTTCCACCAAAAACCCAACGATTTCTTTTTGAGCACTTGTGAAATTCAATTTGTTTTTTGTGAACCTTCCCTTTTTTGTTATAAAAATTTAATTTGTTTGAATTATATCTGATGTTAATTTCTTTTTCTAGTTTCAAAATTTTCTTTATCAAATTTGAGTCCATAACTTCTCCGTAATACAAAAATAAATAAAAAACACAACAAAAAGGCAAAAATCTTCTATCATCCAACTTTTGCAGAGTTTTACAATGAGAGTATGAAAAAATTTGTCATTATTTTTATTTTCATAATGTTTCTTTTCAGTTTCTCAAACCCTGCACTTTCAAATGCTGAAAACAAACAGGACTATTATGCAAAAGTTCAAGGCACTGGAGTAAATCTCTGCTCTTCTCCAAGTGAATCTTCGGCAATTTTTGAAATACCATATTCATATTTTGTGAAAGTGGATTATGTGGTAGATGATTATTACAAAGTGTCTTACAAAGATGTTGAAGGCTATGTAAAAAAAGACAAAGTCAAACTTATGAATGGCACCCCACAAACACCTTATGCCAATGCCACATTCAAACTTTTTGTGCCATATTCTGTCTATCAATCTCCAAACCAAACATCATCAAAAACACTGGAACAAATTGACACAACAATGGAAATTGAATATTACGGAACAATCCAAGGTCAGCAAGTTATGAGCGACAACAACATCTGGTATTATTCCTGTGTGACAGTAAATGGACAAAAATATTATGGATATATTTTTTCTGGTGTGACAGATTATTTAACAACAATAAATGTAAATCCCGAATCTTTTGAAATCGTCAGCGACAACATCTTAAACAGCTCCACAACCGAGTTTAAAGAGCTTTCAACAGGGACAAAAATTATGCTTATTGTGTCAATAAGTGTGCCAAGTGTTTTGATATTGTATTTTTTGATCAAACCATCAAAAATAATGCAAGTGACCAAAAACAGAAAACAGGTGAAAAAGGAAAACAAAAAAATCAGACATGGTGATTATTTCGAATTTGATGAAAGCGACTTATAAACTCACATAGAAACAGCTTTTGCCAAATAAGAATTTGATAGGGAAAAATCTTCATCATTTTTCTCGGACAATCTCAAAAATACATTGTTTATCCACCCTTCTTCTTTGAGCATATTGTCAAGTTTAAAAGAGTTATAGCCCTTCATTCTCAATCGACAAGAAAATGCGTTTTCGGCATTTGACATTTTTCTAAAAACAGTTCGCAAACTGACATTATTTATCAGTGCAATATCTTTGCATTTTGTCCCATCAAAATACTTTTGAATTAAAATTCTTGCACTTTTTTTATCAATTTCTCCCAATGTTTCTTCAATCAAAATTTTCAAATTTATAAGTGTAATTTTTCTTTCTGACAAATCGATAATTTTTTGTGAAATAGAATAAACATTGTTGTAAAAATAATTCTGCCCTAAAATATCAGCACTGTTTAAAGCACTTTTCATAACTATCTTATCTATCGCCCCACAAATTCTCTCCAAATACCTATAAACACTAAGCAAAGTTTTTGTCCATATCAAATCATTTTTCATTTGTAAAAATCTCCTTCCTTCCGTCAACAAATTTTAAAAGCATTTTAAATGTAAAGATTTTTATAGTCAATTTTTTATGTCATTATATTTGCTCTTTTTACAATATTTTACAATATTTTTCAAAAAGAGACATAATTTTGCCGTCACTATTTAGTCATAATTCTGTCAAATAAAACAAAGAGTAAAAATAAGATTGCATCACATTTAAAAACAAAAAAAATAAAAGATAGCGAAAAATTTTTCACTATCTTTTTTAAATTTGTTTGCAAAGCTGAAAATTTGTTTCATTTCAATTTTGAATTATTTATTTTTACTTTCTTTCTTTTGCTTTTTTGCAAGTTTTTTATCTTGTTTCAATTTTTTCTTCAAAGCTTTTCCAGTAAGTTCTGGTTCTGGCAATGGATCTTTCAAAATTTGTGGATTTTCAAGATATTTCAAAAGCAATCTAACGCTGTTTCCATAATAAAGTCCATCACAAACTCTTTCGTCCAAAGTGAGTCCCAAGTTCATTCTCTTTTCAACATGCACCTCGCCCGAACGATCAGCAACTGGGACATATTGAATTTTTCCCAAAGCACCAAAAATTGTTGTTGTTCCAAAATTGTAAAGATGATGATAAATCTTATCAAGTTTGATACTTCTCAAATCAGTTATATAAATGCTTGTATGGAATGGACTTGCGTGAATAAGTTTTTTAGGCAACATATTATGTCTGTCCATAAATCTAAAAATAGCCATAGCAGACTTAAAGAGCCAATTTGGCAACTTGCACAATATTCCAGCAGTCTTTGTAGTTTCGTGAACATCTGCATCAGGCTTCACATTTTTGGCAATTTCATCATCAATAATTTTTTTAACCTGAGCCAAGCTTTCGCGTCCTGTAAAAAAGAGTTTTAATGTCACTTCTTCGCTGGTATCTGTCAAAGCCTTCTTAACATTCATAGAAACAGAAATGGTATTTCTTTGATAAACAATGCAGTTGTTTATAAATCTGTTTGTTTTTGGTCTTTCATACAACATTCTAACGCAAGCTGCAATCAAGATTTCTGTATAGTTGTAATGCACCCCATTGTTTTTCTTTTCATCTAAAATAAAATTGTCAATAGTTTCACATCTGATTGGTTGTGTAAACATATTTACAGCATCTATACGCTGTGGCATAAAATAAGGCATTGCTTTTTCGATAATTTGCAAGTCTTTAACTTTCTTTCCGTCACTTCTTCTAAAACACATAATTTTTGTCACTCCCTATTTTCAGGCTTGTCCTTTGGAACAAAACCATTTTTTGCGAATTTTTTTCTAACTAAATTTTTTTCTTTTCCATTTTGACTTGGCACATAATATACCCTGTCTTTCAATTTGTCAGGCATATATTGTTGTTTGCAATATCCACCATAATCATGAGGATATTTATATTTCCCGTGTCCGTCTTTATTTGTGCTTGGATGATTTTTCAAATGGTTAGGCACAATATCTTCCCTTTCGTTTTCAGCATCATCCATAGCCCTATGCATTGCAGTAAGCACACTGTTAGATTTTTCTGCTTCACATAGATATATTATAGCGTGAGACAGATTCAAATAACACTCTGGAGGTCCATTCTTCTCACATGCATACATAGCACAACAAGCCATCAAAAGAGCATTGCTGTCGGCCATACCAATATCTTCTGATGCATGAGCAATCATCCTTCTTGCGATAATCAAAGGATCAATTCCCGCCTTTAAAAGTCTGTGTGCATAATAAAGTGCCGCCTCAGTGTCAGAACCTCTCAAACTCTTGCAAAACGCAGACAAATAGTCATAATACATATTTTCATCAATTGACAATGGTCTTTTGTTCAAACATTCTGCCATAGTTTCTTTGTTAATATGAATGATTTTATCTTTTCCCATTTTTGTTGAAAGGACAGCAAGTTCCAAACTGTTTAAAGCAGTCCTTACATCACCATTGCAAGCAAAAGCCAAATATTTTATTGCATCATCGTCAATTTGAGTTTTAAAATTTCCGAGTCCTTTTTCTTTGTCATTTATTGCTCTAATCAAAACTTTTTCAACATCTTTCTCTGAAACTTTTTTAAACTCAAAAACACTACAACGAGAAACAATCGCTCTTGTCATACTGGTGTAAGGATTTTCGGTTGTAGAACCAATAAAGTAAATGTCCCCCTCTTCAATAGCCTGCAAAACACAATCACTTTGTGCCTTGTTCCATCTGTGACATTCATCAAGCAAAAGATATGTATCTTTTCCAAACATTTGTTTTTGAGTTCTTGCTCTTTCAATGACAGCCTTTGCATCAGCGACACCACTTGAAACAGCATTCAATTTTTCAATGTTTGCATTAAGCATTTTTGCAATAATTCCAGCAAGAGTTGTTTTTCCTGTCCCTGGTGGGCCATAAAAAATGCAACTACCAACCGAACCAGTTGATATTGCTCTATACAACAATTTGTTTTTTCCAACAATATGCTCTTGCCCAACAAATTCGTCAAAGTTTGTTGCACGCATTCTTTCAGCAAGAGGAATTCTTTGCTCCATACTCATAACAGGAATATATTAACAAAAAGAGTTTGTTTTGTCAAAAAAATTTAAAAAATTTTAATGATTTTCTCCTTAAAAACATCAATTTCCAAACGATAAAGCAATAGGTTCTTCATTTTTTAGCGAACGATTGCTTATTCCATTTATGTTATAGAAAAAAGTTTCTCCCACCCTCAAAAACCTTTGGTCGGAAGAGATGATAATTATTTTTTTGTAATACTCACCATTAAAAATGCCAATTTCTTTTACGCCTATCTCTTTAAACGGAACAAAAGAAAAATTGTCACATCCTCTGACAAACAAATTTTTCAATGAAAGATATTTTTCTTCCAAAGCCGAATCAATTTCTCCATTAAGCCAATTTATCCAAATTTTTCTAGGCAAAACCGAATTGAAAAAATTATCAAACTTGGCTTCTTTAGTCTTGACTCTGACATTGAAAATTTCACAACATTTTTTTATTGACAAATCTTTAAACTCATTGATCTGCACAAGATTTTTCAAGGCAAATTCACTGTCTCCCAAATTGAAGAAAACAAATTTTTGTTGCTTGCTTTCAATGGTCAAATTCATTTTGACATTTACACAACAAAAAACAGAATTTTCCAGCCCATCAACATTAGAAAAAGAAAATCTGCAATTTTTCCCAAAGTAGTTTAAAAACAACTTTTCTTTGGTGAGCAAATTTTCTATCGACACACACCTAGACTGTCTTTTGAAATAATAATATCCTTTTTTCAGCGGTATGTTAAGTTCCAAACTCAATTTCTTTTCTTTGTTTGATTTGTTTGTAAACTTAACAAAAAAATTGTTGCCATTCAAAACAAACTCATTGTATTCCACCCAGACTTCATCACAAACCAAATTTTGCCTTAAAATAAATTCTTTGTATGAAGGATTTAAAATTTGATTGTTTATTTTGAAAAATTTGTCTTTATATACCAAGTTATAATTTGAAGAAGATTGATAATTTATATTCAATTTGTTTATCATTTCAACAAAATTTACTGGACTGTTTTGCTGGCTGTAAATCACCAAATTTTTTATATTTCTCAACTTTGCAGGCTTGATGTTTTCAACACTTGAAGTTGACAACAAAAGATTAAATTCCTCCTCTTGTTGAGCCAAGGAAAAAGCTTTAAGCAGTTTGCCGTTTAAATCCTTGTTAAATTTGAATATAGGTTTGTTTATATCAATCCCATTGACAAACAAGATTGTTTTGTCAATTTTGTCATCATAAACGACTGGAGCATGAAATTTCACTCTGTTTAATATTGCATTTTTTGCCTTTTGAATATACTCATTTTTTTTCATATCAAAATTATTGACATAGCAAAAATTTTTAGACAAAAAAATAGGAGAAAATTCTCCTATCAATCTTTCCCACATAATGTGGTTTGTCAGTCAATCTATAAGCCGAGTTCTGTTTTTGGCAGTCATCTTTCCAGACCTATCGTCGCCAATAGGCTCCAGCGGTATTTTTGCTCTCGCGTGAAAGAACGCACATTTGCGAAAAACTTAACCTTGCATCGAGTGGGGTTTACAGAGCAGTGATTGTTACCAACCACCCGGTAGGCTCTTACCCTACCTTTCCACCATCGCCTTAAAGCGTCAAAATGTTTCCATTTAAACAATTCATAAGGCAGTCTATTTCTGTTGCACTTTCCTTGAAGTCGCCTCCACCAGCCGTTAACTGGCACTCCGTTCTTTTGATGCTCGGACTTTCCTCTCTGTGTCCATTACAAACACACAGCGACCACCTGGTTGACTGACTATATTAGTATATCACAATCAAAACAAATTGTCAATTTTCTTTAAATCTCTTTTCTAAAACAAACAACTTTGTTGACAACATTAAACCCAACAGCTTCGTGAAATTTTATGCTAAGCTCATTTGAAATCTCGCAATCACTAGCAAACTCCTTGCAACCATTATCCTTTGCCCATTTAATCCCCTTTTCAATAAGCGTTTTCCCAATTCCATGACTACGACAATCAGGCTTCAAATACACCCCTTCCAAATACGCAACATTGTTTGTTTTGCACCCCTCAACATAGTCGTGTCTTATTTGAATATGTTCAAAACCAATCAAACCATTTGGATCTGATACAAGAAAAACGACAGCATCTTTGTCATTAAGGATACTTTCAAACTCATTATACAAATTTTCATTTGTTTTATATAAATCTTTTGCCATTTCTACCAAAGCATCAACATCTTCAATAGTGGCAGTGCTTATTCTAATTTTCATACTCTCATCCAAAATTAAATATTTGTTTAACTCTTCCCTGTTTGTCCACACTGAAACCTTGCATAATTCCATCTTGTGAAACTTTGATGGCCACACCATATTTTGCCATAGTTGTAGTTGCAGCGAGACGACCTCCGCCTTGACTTCCCGCTTCAATTTTGATGATTGCCCCAACAGCAATAATTGTTCCATCAAAATCAACAACAGTTGCACCATCAACAGAAGTCATTTCTTCAATAAGTTTTCTGTCAAGTTCAAACAACTTTTTCCCCGCGACAATTTTTCTTATGGCCATTGTTTTTGTGCAACGATTTTTGTTTAAGAAATCTTCATAAGACAAACTAAATTTTTCAATAATATTTTTAGAGTTCGCCATATTATAAAGTTTTTCTGCCTCTTCAAGTTCAAGTTGTTTTTTCATGTTAAAATGTTCTTCGGAAATGATATCAGCAGCATCAATGTGATTGAGTGCATCAATAGTTTTGTCTTTGTTGATGTAAACAAGACATGCGCCCTTATAAGCAAAAGAACAGTCAAGTGCAGTGTTGTAAATGGCACGCCTTATTTGTTTTGCTGTGTAAGAAACATTGTTTTGTAAAAGTCTGATTACTTCATCATGAGAATAGACACACCAATTTCCATTTCTCTTTGCAAAGATCAACTGTCTAGCAAAGAAAATCAAGATATCACCCTTTTCCGTCAAAACAATCCCAATTCTTTTGTCATTGCAGACCCTTGCAAGCCTGTCAAAAACATAAGGAGAAATTGTTGGGACAGATTTAGTTTTTTTTAGGTTTATATACCCAAGCAAAGAGCCATTTCTGTCAAACTCAACAAAAGAAGAAATTCCATCAGTAAAAAGAGCAAAGAAATCACTGTTTAAAACTTCGTTGTAATGCACTTGATTGACATTGTCAGAAGTCACACCAAGGTTTACCATAATTCCAAGTTTTACTGTTGAACCTTCATAAGTTCTCGCTGCCCATTTTTCCAGCCCATTGATAATACCAAGAATTGTATCACTTCCACTGTCTGTCAAACTTTCAACAAGTGCTTTTTCAATAGCCATATTTTGCAATTGAGTAAGATACATTTTGTCAGTTATGTTCAAATTTGCAATATTGCTAAGCTCGTGAACAATAGAACGGATCAGATCAACTTCAAATGATTTGAAAGCCTGTCCACGCTTTAAAATAATACGATAATCATCAAGTTTTGTAGGTTTTAAGAGAATGGAATTTCCTTTACCAAGTGCAGCTTCCATATCTCTTGAAGAAGATTCTGTTTCTCCGGCAAGGAACGACCCTGTAAACAACGGAACAATAAGTTTTCCAACAACGTCATAAAATTCATTTTTATCCATAAGCCCCTCCCACAAAGACTAACAAACAAAAAGAATCACTAAAATTTTTGAAGAAACAAAATCTCAAATCTTTATGCAATCTAGTTATTTATATATTATATAATTATAATAAAATGCCGAAGAAATACTGTCAAGCAAAATTTATCAAATTTTCAATTTTTTTTAATCAATGAAGATTCTTGTTGCAAAAAATCGGTTTGTTGCTCATCTTTTTCAAATTCTTCTTTAATTACTTTCAAAGTTTTGTTCTCAATTCTGGAAATGTAAGAACGAGAAATGCCCAACTCTTGAGCAACTTCTTTTTGAGTTAAAGCCTTATCACAATCAATGCCATATCTCAATTTGATAACGACCTGTTCTCTGTCATCAAGTTTTGAAGAAATGATGTTTTTAATTTTTTGCATAATCAAATTGTTTTCAACTTGCATAAAAATCTCTTCATCATCTGACGCCAGAACATCTTTAAGCTCCAAATCTTTGTCATCTTCATTGTTGCTTGTCAAACTGTTTAAAGAAACAACATTCTTATGTTTTTTGTTGGAACGAATCAACATTAAAATTTCATTGTTTATGCATCTTGCGGCATAAGTTGACAACTGAACTTTTTTGTCATAATCAAAAGTATCAATAGCCTTTATAAGTCCAATTGTCCCGACAGAAAGCAAATCATCTGCTTCAAGAGAATAAGTATATTTTTTCACAATGTGAGCGACAAGTCTCAAATTGTGGCTAATAAGTTTTTCTCTAGCCTTTTTGTCCCCTTGTTTCATCTTTTCAAAAGCTTCTTTTTCTTCTTCCAAAGACAAAGGCTTCGGAAATCCCTGTGCAGTGTTTACATAATTGGTAAAAACACATATGCGACTTAAAAAATAAGCAAAACTCTCAAAAATCATAAATGCTCCTTAACGATGTTACAATATATGTTGAAATTTGTAGAATTTTGCCAAAATTAAAAAAATAGATATTGACAGCAGATGTGAAATGTGATACATTACTTAGGTTTAAAAACAAGCACAAAGGAGTGGAAAATGAAAGTTAAAAATTTTAAAAATTCCTTATATTATAAAATTTACACAAAAAGACACACAAATATGGAAAAACCTGCCGATTTGATTGATAAACAACTTCAAACAACAAGTTTTGGAATAAAAATAGCAGGCCCAGGACAATATTATTTCTACTTTGGAAGAAATCCTATGTCATTATATGCAGTTGGGACAAAAGAAGGAGATTTCTTGTTCTCTCAAACAATAGAATATCTTGAACACACAATCTTCTATGCAGAAAAAGTAGATGCAATTATGCTCAAAGCTTATGCAAGTATGTTCTATATTTCAATGACAAAAAACGAATTTAGATTAACTAAAGGAATTTCAAAAGAAGAGTACGAAGTTTTGGCTAAAACATTGAAAGAAAATCCAGAATATTTGGAAACATTGCAATTTGAAGATAAATTTATGGATATGATTGAAGGAGCAAAACTTAAAGACATTGACATTTCTCTTGACTACAAACAAACAAAATCATTCAAGAGTTATCCAGCAATTATGAAAACATTTGTTGAAAACAATGCAAATATGTTGTTGGAAAATATGGAATTTGGTATCTTTATGCCTCCTGCTGATGATGTAAGTTATGTTTTGAAAAACGCAAAATTATCAAGAAATCCAATAATCAAAAATTTGACAGTCACAGCTTTGACAGAAGCAGTAGCACATCAACTTGAAAATCCAGAATTGACTGAAGAAGAAAAGATAAATTACAAAGCTTTTGCCGGCTTGTTGAAAAGTTGTTCTGATACTGATTTGTCATACGCAACAAAAAGAATGGATGGCAATGAATTAAAAGCAAATCCTCCAGAAAAGGATCGTATCAAATAATTTAAACAAAAAAATAAAGACACTATTGTTAGTGTCTTTTTTATTGCATAACACACAATATATTGTGTAATACGCAGTATAATTATTGCATACTAATACAATGCATCGACAAATTCTTTTGTGTCAAATTTGTCAAGATCTTCAACTGTTTCACCTGTTCCAACAAAAACGACTGGCAATTTATATTCTTTTTCAATTGCAATGATCACCCCACCTTTTGCCGTTCCGTCAAGTTTTGTCAAAACAATTCCATCTATATGACAATACTCATCAAAAGAGTGAATTTGAGATAATGCATTTTGTCCTGTTGTTGCATCCAAAACAATAAAAGTATATTTGTGAGCGTTTGGATATTCTCTGTCTATAATCTTGTCAATCTTTTGCAATTCTGACATAAGATTGGTTTTTGTGTGAAGTCTTCCGGCAGTGTCAACAAGCAAAACATCTGTATCATTTGCTTTTGCACTTGCAATACCATCAAACACAACAGCACCAGCATCTGCACCTTCTGCGTGCTTGATTATTCTTGTTTTGGTCCTTGAAGCCCATTCGTTAAGTTGTGAAGATGCGGCTGCCCTAAATGTATCTCCAGCCACAAGAGTCACACTCTTTTTTTGATTTTTAAAATAATTGGCAAGTTTCCCAATGGTTGTTGTTTTTCCAACACCATTCACACCTATCACAGTAATGACAGCAGGATATTCAATTTCAATCTTTGGAGCATCTTCAAAATAACCTTGAATAATCTCCTTAAGCAAAGATTTCACACCTTCTGCTTTTCTTACTTTCTTTTTGTGACATTCGTCTCTCAATTCTTCAACGATTTCCATAGAAGATTTGACTCCGATATCACAAGAAATCAAAATGTCTGTCAAATCATCAAAAAGTTCATCATCAACTTCGCCGTGGCTCAAAAGAGCATCAATCTTTCGATTAAATGCATCTTTTGTCTTTTTCAACGCCTCACCAATTCTTTTAAAAAGTCCCATAAATCTCCTTTTTAGTTTGCTTGTTCTGCTTGTTTAATAGCATCTGCAAGTTTAACAGAAACAATCTTAGAAACACCCTTTTCTTCCATTGTCACACCATAAAGACTGTCAGCCAATTCCATAGTAGGTTTTCTGTGTGTAATGACAATAAATTGAGTTGTTTGAGAAAGTTTCTTAAGATACAAAGCAAATCTTTCAATGTTTGCATCATCAAGAGCAGCTTCAATTTCGTCCAACAATGAGAATGGCAATGGCTTAAGTCTCAAAATTGAGAACAGCAATGCAATCGCAGTCAAAGTCTTTTCACCACCACTCAAAAGAGAAAGTTTGTTTGCTGCCTTACCAGGAAGTTGAACCATAATTTCTACCCCTGCATTGAGAGGATCTTCAGCTTCAGTAAGTTCCAATCTGGCATTTCCACCGCCAAACAATTCTCTAAACACAACCTTAAAGCTGTCGTTAATCTTTTGAAATTCGTCATTAAACTTTGTAAGCATTTCATTAGACAAATCTTTGATAATCTTAACCAAATCTTCTTCTGCCTTTTTCAAGTCGTCAGATTGAGTTGTCATATCATTATATCTTTCAAGCAAAGTAGAGCAATCTTCAATAGCGTGAACATTTACATAACCAAGAGCAGAAATATCTTTCTTCAATTTGTTTATGCTTATAAGTGCCTCTTTAATTTCAAAATCAGGCCTTCTAAATTCCAAACAACTTGAATATGTCAAACTGTATTCTTCATAAATTCTCTCTTGCATAGCTTCAAGTTCGGTGTCAACTTTTGTCAAGTTTGCTTCTTCACGATACTTCTTATCGTTTACTTTTGAAATTTCTTCCATTGTAGAAGTTTTATCTTCATCCAATTTTTTTATACTTGCAGAGATTGAAACCTTGCTATTTTCAAGATTTTCTCTTTCTTTTCTGATCTTTTGCAAATTGTCTTTAGCTAAAGATGGTTTTGCATTTTCAATTTGAACTCTTATCATCTCTTCAGCACTTTCAATAAATTTGTTGTTTTCAGCCAAATGAGATTTCAAAGTTTCAATATTTGAAATTTGTTTGTCTTTTTCAAGCAAAATTCTGTCCAAATCTTCTTTCAAAGACTTAATTTGTGCTTCACAAGATGCAATTTCAACCTTAACAGTTGTCATATTTGCCACAATCTCATCTCTTTCTTTTCTGATTTGATTGTAGTGCTCTTGCTTTTGTTTAATCAAAAGATCAGCATCTTCCTTGTTTCCACTCAAAGCATTTTGAACCAAATTTGTTTGAGACAAATCTTGCTCAATCAACTTCAATTTGTTGGAAACGGAAGTTTTTTCCATTTCATAAACATTTTTCTCATCTTCAAGTTCTGCCAAATCCTTGTTTATTGCTTCGAGTTTTTCTTGCTCTTTTGCAAGGTTTATTTCAAGTTCGTTTTTCTGTTCAAGAATTTGTTTTTCTGCCGTTTTTGAGGCATTTAAATCAACTTTAAGATAATCTATTTTGTTTTTGATTTCATATTCTTTTTGAGTCAACTTCTCAATTTCAGTTGCCAATGTTTCAATTTCTCTTTGACGAGAAATCAAATTTACTGCTTCACTACGCTTGCTACCACCAGTAAGAGAACCTTGTGTGCTTACAACATCTCCATCAAGTGTGACAATCTTAAATGAAAATCTGTTGTCTCTTGCAATGTCAACAGCAGTAGCAAGTGTGTCCACAACAACAGTTCCACCAAGCAAGTTGCTGATAACATTGTCAATCTTCTTATCATAAGAAATAAGTTTGCTAGCAACACCAAAAACGCCTTTGCGTCCAGCAACACTTCTTTCATCCATATCACGCCTACGCATACTGCTAATAGGCAAGAATGTTGCACGACCAAATTTGTTTTCTTTCAAATAAGCAATCAGGTCTTTTGCCCCGTCTTCATTGTATGTAACAATGTTTTGAACGGCATTTCCCAAAGCGACTTCAATGGCAGTTTCAAATTGAGCAGGAACTTTTATCAAAGAAGCCAAAACTCCGACCATTTTACTGTTGAAGGCAGAATTTCTTTCACTTTCTTTCAAAATTTTTCTAACGCTTTGTGCATAGCCTTCATATTCTGCTTGCATTTCAGTCAAGAGTTTTCTTCTGTTTTCGTAAACTTTGATTTGTGTAATCAAGTTTGCTCTTTCAGTTTCAAGTTCTGCAACATCTTTTGTTGAAACAAAAATTCTTCCAGAGAGTTCTTCTTGTTTGTCTTTAACTTCCTTAAATTCTTTTGAAGCTTTTTCAATAACTTCTTTGCTTGCTTGACTAGATTGTTTTACTGCAGAGATTTTTTCTTCAACATCTTTCAAATTCTTTTCAAGATTTTCTTTGTTTTGAATTAACAAATTTTTCTCTGTTTCCAGTCTTGAAACATTACTCTTAACATCAGAAAGAGAACCCAAAGTTTCAATAATTTTTTGTTGAGATTCCCCTGTTTCTGTTTCGCTTAAAGACATCTCATCAACAATCTTCAAATGTTTGTCAGAAAGATTTTCATAAGTTGTGTTTAAAACACTCAAACGCTCTTCAAGTTTTGCATGTTCTTCATTCTTACTTTTTTCTTGTTCTTCGCACGCTTCAATAACAGTTTGTGCATTTGTCAAATCAAGATTTATTCTGTCATTTTCTCTTTGAGTGTAGTTTATTCTTTCACGAGTAACCTTTGTCTCTCCTTCTTGTTTTTCAAGTTCGACAGTGAGTCTCAAAAGTTCGTCATTCAAGTTTGCAATTTGTTTGTCATAATCAGACAACTTGTCCATATTTTCAGCATATTCTTTTGTTATATTGTCAAGATCAGTCTGTCTTGCAAACATTTCTTCATCAATAGCTTGCAATTTTGCTTTGATTTGATCTTTTAAAACGCTTGCATGCTCATATTGATAGATATAAGCATTGACTTCCAAGTCTTTAAGTTGACCTTTGTATTCAAGGTATTTTTTAGCATCTTCGGCTTGTTTACGAAGTGGTCCCATCTGTCTGTCAATTTCAGCACGAATGTCGTCAATACGGACCAAATTGTCTCTGGTTCTTTCCAACTTTCTTTCAGCTTCATCTTTACGAGACTTAAACTTTGCAATACCAGCCGCCTCTTCAAACATTCCACGGCGTTCTTCAGGCTTTTCATCGACGATTTCGCTTACTTTACCCTGCCCAATGACAGAATAACCATTTTTACCTATACCACTGTCAAAAAGCAAGTCAGTAATATCACGCAAACGGCAAGTATTTTTGTTTATCAAATATTCACTTTCGCCAGAACGGTAAAGTTTTCTTGTTATTGACAATTCATCATAAGCAATATTGAAAAATCTGTCAGTGTTATCAAAAGTCAAAGTGACTTCACAATAAGACAAACTTTTTCTTTTTTCAGTTCCCTTAAAAATAACATCTTGCATGTTGTCGCCACGCAAAGACTTTGCACTCTGCTCACCAAGAACCCAACGAATAGCATCAGAAACATTGCTCTTGCCACAACCATTAGGTCCAACAATAGCAGTAAATCCACCATTAAATTCAATAACAGTTCTGTCTGCGAATGATTTAAAACCAATCATTTCAATCTTTTTAAAATACATATACCCACCTTACCAACTGACAAAAGTTATAAATTTATAACTTGTCTAGTCAACAAATAATTTATTCAACGCAACATAAGCACAATTTTGTTCTGCCTTAGTTTTGTCTTTTCCATAACCAACAGCCACCAAGTCTTCGTCCATATAAAACTTTGCTTCAAAGTAGTCGTCAACTTTGGAAGTCTCATATTTCATAGCGCATTTAAAGTTTGCTTGCACCAATTCTTGAAGTTGAGATTTGTAGTTGTCGTTTTTTGCTTCTTCAAAATTTTCGATGTGAAGTTTGTCAATAATGAAATTTCTTGCCGTATCCAAATCGCTATCAAGATATATTCCAGCAATAATTGATTCAATGATATCTCCCTTAATAGCAGGAGTGATTTCATTGTTCAAACTTTTCCCTGCAATAACATCTTCAGACAAATTCATTTCGTCAAAACATTGAGACAAATAATCTTCAGAAACAAAATGAGATCTCAAAACTGTCAATTCCCCTTCTTGCTTGTCGCAATGTTTAAACAGATATTCACCAACAAGAAAGTTTAAAATAGAATCTCCCAAAAACTCCAATCTTTGATAATTTTCTTTTGATTTTGAAGGATGAGTCAACGCTCTTTTTAAGATGTTTTTATCCTTAAATTCATAACCAATTTTTTTACTAACCATTTGAAACCTCAATCTTTTTTGTCATTTCTTCAATCATTTTTTCAATTTTTTCATTCAATTTGTTTTCGTGAAGTTTGACAACTTGCATAATTGAAGCACAAATGTTTTCTCTACCGCAAGAGCCGTGATTTTTTACAACAAGTTTTTTGCACCCCAAAAATGGAGCACCGCCATGCTTGTTTATATCAAGTTTTGTTTTCAATTTTTTGAAAGCTTTTCTCATAAACAAATATCCAATTTTTGCAGAAAAACTAGATTTGATAGCACTTTTAAGTGTAGATAAAATTCCACTTGCAGCACCTTCAACACCTTTCAAAAGGACATTTCCAGCAAATCCATCAGTTACGATAACATCAACATTTCCTGACATAACTTCTCTTGCTTCTGCGTTTCCAACAAAATTTATAGGAAGAGTTTTCATAAGAGGATAAGTTTCTTTTGTAAGTTCGTTTCCTTTATGCTCTTCTGTTCCATTGTTTAAAAGTGCAACTCTTGGTTCTTTAACTCCCTCAACGATTGAGTAATAAGCAGAACCCATAATAGCGAAATGAAGCAAATTTTCACTTTTGCAATCAACATTTGCACCACTATCAATAATGATAACATCAGTGTCTTTTTTAGTAGGCAAAATTGGTGCAAGAGCAGGACGGGAAATTCCTTTAATTCTACCTATTTTCATTATTGCACCAGAAAGAATTGCTCCCGTGCTTCCTGCAGATACCAAACCGACAACATCAGCATCTTCTTTCAATAAGTCAAAAGCCTTTACCAAAGAAGAATCTTTCTTTTGTCTAATAGCAACAGTTGGGACATCATCATTTGTTATGACATCGCTGGCATTAACAATTTCAATTCTTTCTGTTCTACCCTTCAAAATTTCTTTAATTTTGTTTTCATCACCTGTCAAAACGACAGTCAAATCTTTGTTTCTATTGACTGCAAGAACTGCTCCCTCAACAACTTCCAAAGGTGCATTATCTCCACCAAAAGCATCAACAACAACTTTCATAGTTTAAAACCTCAAAAATAAATGATAATAATGGTATAATATCTCACACAAAACTTTCTGTAAAATACATACTAAACCATTATTACTATAACAAAAAAAGTAAATAAAAGTCAAAAGAAAAAGAGAGTTATTGCTCTCTTTTTTAAATTCTACTACCATTAGCCATTGTCAGTGACAATCTAACGCCTCTGACATTTCCAAGCCAACAAGAGTTTAAAACTCCATTCTCTCCAACAACTTGTCCATTTCCAAGATTTGTACCTAAGTTTCTCGTCCAATATTCTACCTTGTCATCTGTTCCACATCCAAGCAAGAAACATACCATGTCACTCGCTTTGGCTGAATAATCTGTCAAATAGTCATCTACATCTATCTCTTCTTTTGATGCCACTCTTACACCATCTTCAGTTTGTGAAACTGAAACAACTTTATCTTGCTGTCCAGTTCCTCCAAACTTGTAATATGTGTAATTTGTAGAACTTTGCTTATTTGAAACATTGACAGAGAAATTAGTCGATGTTTGTGCTTGATTTAATTTGCGTATATTGCTGTACATATCACTGCTTGTAAATGCCCAACCTTCTTTAACATTATCACTCTCAACAGCACCTATCGTGAGCACTCTATCACTCACAACTGTAAAGTTTGTTTTATATGTTCCGTAGGCACTCCAGCCACTTGGATATGATGTGCTTGACACTCCATAGTCACTCACTCTCCATCTTATTG